>NZ_JAXOVU010000005.1:0-240656 GCF_036663435.1 Halomonas sp. 5021 | reverse complement strand
CTCTGGCTCTGGCTCTGGCTCTGGCTCTGGCTCTGGCTCTGGCTCTGGCTCTGGCTCTGGCTCTGGCTCTGGCTCTGAGGTCAGCGTTGGCTCATCTTGAGAGGCGTCAAGCGCCCAAGGGGGCGCTACTGACGCCTCTTCATCGTTGACCGACGCCGGAGCCGGAGGCGGCGAATCCTCTGGCTTTGCTTCTGACCGCTCCCCGGCAGGCGCCTCTTCAGGCGCTTCGGGCTGGACTGGCGCTTCAGGCTGAAGCGGCAGTTTGGTAGTCGGCGGTTTGGGCACCCCCTGTGGGCGGAATGCCAGCATTCTCAGCAGCGTCATTTCCAGCGCACTGCGCAAATCGGGGGCGTGTTGCATATCGCCACGCCCCTGAATACCGATTTGATAATACAGCTGAATATCCTCGGCGCTGAAACGCGATGCCAATTGCAGGATGACGTCCCGGTCGCCGTGGCTGTTATCCACCGCATCGGGCACCATCTGCGCCACGGCCAAGCGGTGCAACACGCCGGTAACATCATCCAGCACTGCGGCAAAATCAGGGCTTTGCTCAGCCAGCTGGCCGACTTCCGCCAGCAAGCGGGCGACGTCAACCTCTGCCAAGGCTTCTATCAGCGCAATCACATGGCGGTGGTCCAGGGTGCCCAGCATCGCCGCCACATCCGCGTGCCTGACGGCACCCTGACCAAAGGCAATCGCCTGATCAGTCAGACTCATGGCATCGCGCATGGAGCCATCAGCCGCTTTACCCAACAGCCAAAGCGCACTCTCGTCAAAGGCGACGCCTTCACTGTTCAGTATATGCGTCAGGTGCGTCACCACGCGTTCCGGCGGCATGTGCTTGAGCGTGAATTGCAGGCAGCGCGAGAGCACAGTCGCGGGAAGCTTTTGCGGATCGGTGGTCGCCAGCAGGAACTTGACGTGAGGGGGAGGCTCTTCAAGGGTTTTCAGCAGCGCGTTGAAACTGCTTGTCGAAAGCATATGCACCTCATCAATGAGGTACACCTTATAGCGCCCTTGGGTCGGGGCGTATTGAACGTTGTCGAGCAGTTCACGGGTGTCTTCAACCTTGGTGCGCGAGGCGGCATCCACCTCGATCAAGTCGACAAAACGCCCTTCATCGATGGCCTGGCAGCTATCGCACTGCCCACAGGGGGTTGAGGTAACCCCTTCATCGCCGCGACCATTGGCGGTGCAATTCAGGCATTTGGCCAGTATTCGTGCCAGCGTGGTCTTGCCCACGCCCCTCGTACCGGTAAAAAGGTACGCATGGTGCAGGCGGCCCTGGTCAAGGGCATTGACCAAGGCACGCTGCACATGGGCCTGGCCCACAAGCTCGTGAAAAGTACGCGGCCGCCATTTACGGGCCAGAACCTGATAGCTCATTGAGCATGACATCCTTGGGCGGTGTGGCTTCAGAGCCAAGATAAAACGTTATTCTAGCGACTGCGCCACGACCCGCCAACCGTCTACCCAACGGGCCAGGCAAACCCGTTAGGCATTGTCACCGCTTTCATTGGCAGCGGCGCGCTGCCCTGCTTCTTTAACCAGCGTTTCCAGCTCGCCGTTCTGATGCATCTCGATCACGATATCGCAGCCACCGACCAGCTCACCTTCAACCCACAGCTGCGGGAATGTCGGCCAGTTGGCAATTTTCGGCAGCTCGGCACGAATATCCGGGTTATCCAGCACGTTGACGAACGCAAAGCGCTCGCCACAGCTCATCAGTGCCTGCACGGTTTGGGCTGAGAAGCCACATTGCGGCAGCTGAGGCGTGCCTTTCATGTAAATCAGGATCGGGTTTTCACTGATTTGACGCTGAATATTGTCGGCTGTGGTGCTCATACAGTCTCCTATAGAGATGGGCCTCGATGGTCGATTCGACGGCGCACCGCCGGGTAGCCTCAAGGCGATTGATGGATAATGCAGCATGCTTGAGGCATGGCACTTTAATACCCGAGCATACTACTCAACCTTATGCGGTGCCTGCCATTCTACGCGTGCCAACCACGTTGCGCATCCCCCAGGGCATCGCTAGGATAGGGTTTTTGCGCGGAGACTACCTTCATGGCGACACGCCATTTTCTGACGTTACTGGACTTAACGCCCGACGAACTGAACTATTTGATTCAGCGTGCCATCACGGTCAAGAGCAACCTGAAGGCGCAAGGGCCACGCTACACGCCGTTGCCTAACCGCACGCTGGCGATGATCTTCGAGAAATCATCGACTCGTACACGCGTTTCGTTCGAGACGGCCATGGCGCAATTCGGCGGCCACGCCCTGTTTCTCTCTCCCCGTGATACGCAGTTGGGACGCGGCGAACCCATTGAGGACACCGCCCGCGTGCTTGCTGAAATGGTCGATGCCGTAATGATTCGCACCTTTTCTCACGCTGGCCTGGAAACCTACGCCAACGCCAGCAGCGTACCGGTCATCAACGCGCTGAGCGATGACTACCACCCCTGCCAGCTGCTCGCCGATGTCATGACCTGGACCGAGCTTCGCGGCAGTGTCAAGGGACGGACGGCGGTATGGGTTGGTGATGGTAATAACATGTGCCACTCCTGGATCAACGCCGCGCGCCAGTTCGACTTTCACCTGCGTATTTGCTGCCCCAAGGGGTACGAACCACGAGCCGACATCATGGCAGCTGCTGGCGATCAGGTGACGCTCCTGCACGACCCGCAAGCCGCCGCCGACGGCGCCGACCTGATCACCACGGATGTCTGGGCCTCCATGGGGCAAGAAGAAGAACAGTCCAAGCGCGAAGCGGATTTCGCAGGCTTCCAGGTCACCGAGGCGTTACTTGATAAAGCCAAGCCTGACGCACTGTTTTTGCACTGCCTGCCCGCTCATCGTGGCGAGGAAATCAGCCACACGCTACTTGATGACCCACGCGCCGTGGTTTGGCAGGAAGCGGGTAATCGTCTCCATGCTCAGAAGGCGCTGATCGAGTTCTTGCTACTTGGCAAGGTGAGTTCTTAGCGGCTCGGTTATTGTCATCCTGCGACAGGCCCAAAAAAAACGCCCCATCGGTGAGCCGATAGGGCGTTTTTAGGATATTCATGGTGGAGCCTAGCGGGATCGAACCGCTGACCTCAACACTGCCAGTGTTGCGCTCTCCCAGCTGAGCTAAGGCCCCACAAGCTGTCATTGCAGCAGCGAGGCGCATACTACGATGCCAATTGCCGTTGGTCAAGGTTTTACGCATTTCACCGCTTACTAATTCTCCTTTACTAACAGCTGTGGCACTCTATAGGACATAACAGGGTCACATCGTATAGTTAGCCTGCTTTTTAACGACTAATGGGCGCAAGCGACAACGACCCAGCTTCTGGAATCCACCGCATGCAAAATGTGACCCTTCAATGCAGGAGCTTGTCCTTTGATCAACGTTTTAATTGCCGATGATCACCATCTGGTGAGAACAAGTATCGCCCACCTACTGAACGACGAAACCGATATTCGTATCGTCGGTGAGGCCGATGACGGTGAAAGCGCCGTTTCCAAATGCCGTCAGTTGAGACCCGACATTGTACTGATGGACATCCGCATGCCGGGCATAGGTGGGCTGGAAGCCACTCGCCGCATCCATCGTGGCATGGCAGACATCAAGGTATTGATTCTTACCGGCTACTTAGAGGATAACGTCGCCCGACGCATGCTCGAAGCAGGGGCCGCCGGGTTCTTGAGCAAGGGCACCAACGCCACTGAAATGGTGAACGCCATTCGTGACGTTTTTCATGGGCGACGTTATATCAGCCAAGAGATTGCCCAGCGCCTGGCCATGTTACACTTCCATACTGAAGACAGCCCATTCGCCCACCTGTCGCACCGCGAACTGCAAATAGCGCTGATGATTGTTAACTGCCAGCGGGTTCAGGATATTTCTGACCGCCTGCACCTGAGCCCCAAGACAGTCAACACCTACCGCTATCGACTGTTTGAAAAGCTTCAGGTGGCCACCGACGTGGAACTGACCCACCTTGCGCTACGCCACAATTTGGTCGAGGGGTTTGATCAGGCAGAAAGTTGATCTCCTCGTTGACCAGCGGGCGGCGATAAAGACAGCAACGCTTGACTATGACCTTTGATGCAAAACAGTTTTTAAGCACGGTAAGCACGTCTCCCGGCGTTTACCGCATGCTCGATACAGAGGGCAACACCCTTTATGTCGGCAAGGCGAAGCGACTGAAAGCTCGCTTGGCAAGCTACTTCCGTGGCCAACTCAACGCTAAAACCCAAGCCATGGTGGGGCGCATTGCGGATGTCCAGGTCACCGTCACACGTAGCGAAACAGAAGCCCTGCTGCTCGAACAGACGCTGATCAAGGAACTGCGGCCTCCCTACAACATCCTGCTGCGCGATGATAAGTCATATCCTTTCGTGTTCGTCAGTGACCGCCATCCCTACCCTGCGCTTGAATACAAGCGAGCGCGCCAACGGCGTGGTGATGGACGCTATCTCGGGCCTTACCCCAGCAGTGGCGCCGTCCGGGAAAGCCTTGCCCTGATGCAAAAGATCTTCCGCATTCGTAACTGCGAAGACAGTGTCTTCGCACACCGGTCACGTCCATGCCTGCAGTATCAGATCCAGCGCTGCAGCGCCCCCTGCGTGGACTACATTTCGGCCGAAGATTACCAGCGCGACGTTGAACACGCGGTGATGTGCCTGGAAGGCAAAAGCGAACATGTCACCCAGGAGTTGACCGCCTCAATGGAGGCGGCAAGCCAGGCACTGGATTTTGAAGAAGCCGCACGCTTTCGTGACCAGATACAGCAATTGCGTCAGCTCCAGCAGCGCCAGTTTGTCGATACCGAAAGCGGCAATGCCGATATTTTCGCCCTGGCCCAGCGCCCGGGGGCACTGGGTATCTCGGTGCTGAGCGTGCGCGATGGCCGTTTGCTTGGCGCCCGCCATCACATGCCCAAAAACGATCTCGACCTGTCACCGGAGCTGCTGTTGACCGAGGTGGTCAGCCAGTACTACCTGGGACAGCCGCATAATATTCCCAGCGAGGTGATCACCAGCCATCCGCTTGAAGATGCCCAGTTATTGTCTGATGCACTCTCCCAGCACGCCGGAAAGCGCATCCGGGTTACCAGTCAGGTACGCGGCCACCGTGCCCAATGGCAGCACCTGGCCATGACCAACGCCGAGCAGCAACTGGCCTCCCAGCTCGCTAACCAGAGCCAACTGAGCGAGCGTTTCAGCGCCCTGCAACAAGCACTTGGGCTTGAGGAAACTCCCCAGCGATTGGAATGCTTCGATATCAGCCACAGTCATGGTGAAGCCACCGTGGCTTCGTGCGTGGTGTTTGATCAGCAAGGGCCTCGCAAGGGCGATTATCGCCATTTCCGCATTGAGGGCGTGGCGGCGGGTGATGACTATGCGGCCATGCAGCAGGCGCTAACACGGCGGCTCAAACGGATGAAAAACGGCGAAGCCATAGCGCCGGATATTTTAATTGTCGACGGTGGCAAGGGACAGTTGAACATGGCCCGCGAGGTGTTGAGCACGCTGGACATCAGCTCGATCACCTTGCTGGGTGTAGCGAAAGGCACCACGCGAAAAGCCGGCCTTGAAAGCGTGTTTCTCGACACGCCAGACCATCCATTACCCCTCGACCCCGCTTCTCCAGCGCTGCACCTTATCCAACATATTCGCGACGAATCACACCGCTTTGCCATTGCAGGCCACCGTGCCCAACGCGACAAGGCAAGACGCACGTCGACACTGCAGGACATCCCCAAGGTCGGCCCCAAACGGCGACGAGAACTGCTGCGTTTTTTTGGTGGTTTGCAAGGTGTGCAAAAAGCCAGTCGCGCCGAACTCGCCCGCGTTCCAGGTATCAGCGAAGCCCTGGCCGAGAGCATTTATCTCGCACTCCACGGATAAAACCCATCGTGGACATGGATGCCATAGGCCAAGGCAGATAGAATAGCGCCATACACCTTTGTTTCCATGACTCCACGGCAAGGATCGCACTCCGCGATGAATATACCCAACATACTCACGCTCGCAAGAATCGCGTTTATTCCCCTGCTGGTGGTGCTGTTTTACCTGCCTTTCAGTTGGAGCATGCCCATCGCCGCCGGGATGTTCGCCCTGGCGTCCGTCACCGACTGGCTTGACGGCTACCTGGCGCGTCGCTGGGATCAGTCCACGCCTTTCGGGGCATTTCTTGACCCTGTCGCCGATAAGCTGATGGTCGCCGTCGCCCTGGCACTGCTGATCGAGCGCTTTGATACGGCGCTACTTACGCTCCCTGCCCTGGTGATCATCGGGCGCGAAATTGTCATTTCAGCACTACGCGAATGGATGGCGGAAATGGGCAAGCGTGGCATGGTCGCCGTATCCTGGGTCGGCAAGCTTAAAACCACACTGCAGATGGTCGCCATACTGGTGCTGCTTGCCTTCCCTCCTGCGCATCCGCTGGCGCAAATCGGCGTGGTCATTCTTTACGCCGCGGCCATGTTAACGCTGTGGTCGATGATCCAGTACTTAAAATCCGCCTGGCCTCATCTCAGTCGCTCAATGTAGATATTCGCGCAACCTGATAGCGGAAATGTTTGATTGACAAGCTAAACGCGTTGCGTATAATTCGCCCTCGAGTCGAGCGGGAATAGCTCAGCGGTAGAGCATCGCCTTGCCAAGGCGAGGGTCGGGAGTTCGAATCTCCTTTCCCGCTCCAACTTGGATTGTGTGGAAAAGCAAGTGAGGGTCGTGAGCTGGAACGCCAGCCCGGTCGAATCACCTTTCCCGCTCCAACGACTCACCGAGGCTGGATGGCAGAGTGGTTATGCAGCGGACTGCAACTCCGTGTACGCCGGTTCGATTCCGACTCCAGCCTCCATCTTTCCGGTGCACCGATTCCCATCGCTGCGCTGCCCGGATGGCGAAATTGGTAGACGCAAGAGACTTAAAATCTCTCGGGGGCAACCCCGTGCCGGTTCAAGTCCGGCTCCGGGCACCATTCCTGAAATCCCCCCGATGTTATCGCCTGATCTGGCTTTTTTGATTTAGCTGCTGTTAACCGCGCCGAATAATCCAGTGCCTGCGTTATCGCCATCTGCCTGACACCGCGCTATGATGCCTGCCGTCACCCCAAACGCTATCAGCCGTCGCTGATCCGCTGACTCAAAGCCCAGGACAAGCCCGCTAAGGAGCCCCCATGACGACGCCCACCTCAGAGATATTGATCATCGGTGGCGGCGTTGCCGGCTTAACCCTTGCCTTGACCGCTGCTGAAACGCACCGGGTGGCGCTGATACGACCGGCTCAGGACGACAAGGGGGCCAGCCGCTGGGCACAGGGCGGCATTGCCGCTGTGCTTTCGCCCGACGATCATGTCGATGCCCACGTCAACGACACACTGATTGCCGGTGACGGCCTGTGCGATGAGCAAGCGGTGCGCTTCACGGTCGAGCACGGTCCGGAAGCCATTGCGTGGCTGATTGATAGCGGCGTGCCCTTTACACCCGACCACTCTGCCGAGGCACGTTATCCCTTTCACTTGACGCGTGAAGGCGGGCATAACGCACGGCGTATCATTCACGCTGACGATGCTACCGGGCGCGCCGTGGTCGACACCCTGTTACAGCGCGTCACGGCACATCCCAATATCCAGCAGTACCATAACCTTAGCGTGGTGGGGTTGATACAAGATGATCAAGGGATATGTCTGGGCGCTTACGCACTCGACGAGCAACACCAGTGGCATACGCTGACAGCACAACACACGGTACTCGCCACCGGGGGGGCCAGCGGCCTCTACCAGCACACCACGACCCCCGCCCCCAGCAGCGGCGAAGGCATGATCATGGCGGCAGAACTCGGTGCCACCCTGATGAACCTGGAGTTTCAACAGTTTCATCCCACTTGCCTGTACGACCCGGACGGCCCGGCCTTTCTGATTAGCGAAGCCGTACGTGGCGAGGGCGGTCACCTGCTCAATGCAGCAGGTAAGCGCTTTATGCCCGCACTGGACGCCAGAGCCGAGCTTGCCCCCCGTGATGTTGTCGCGCGCGCCATCGACGCCGAGATACAGACTCAGGCGCTACCCCATGTATGGCTGGACATACGCCACTTAGGTGTAGAGGCTATACAGCATCACTTCCCGACGATTCAAGCGCACTGCGCATCGCGCGGTATCGACATCACCCAACAGCCTATTCCCGTGGTTCCCGCGGCGCACTACAGCTGCGGAGGTGTCGCCACTGACCTTACCGGCGCCACTGGCGTGCCGGGACTATTCGCCATCGGCGAAACAGCCTGCACGGGGCTGCACGGGGCCAACCGCATGGCCAGCAACTCACTGCTGGAGTGCCTGGTGTTTGCCCGGAGTTGCGCCCATGCCATTCAAGCGACCGCCTCCGTCACAAGGCAATACGACGTCAACTTGCCGTCGCTCCCCGGCGCCGATGCGTTTATCGATACCCAGATCGCAGCGTTGCGCAAACAGCTACGTGCCACCATGAGCCAGCATGTCGCCATTGTGAGAAGCACTGCTGGCCTCGCTTCTGCCAGCAAGGCCCTCACTGAGATAGCCGCCGCACTTGGCGAGCTGAGTAATGGCCAGATGACGGTGGAGGCACAGCGTTTGCAGCAGTTGATCAACCTTGCACGATTAACGGTCACCGCGGCGCAGCAGCGGCATGAATCAAGAGGCTTGCACTACACCATGGATTGGCCTGGGCACGCTGAACACAGCCAGCCGTCCCGGCTCACGCTCAAGGATCTACCCAAGGGCTAGACACCTGTCGGACGGAACGTTTAGCGACCGGGAGAGTGAAACAAACGGCGCACCGCCCGGTGCGCTTCCCGGGGAACGCTATCAGGCCACAGCCAGACGCGCTGCTGGCCCACCTTCAGGCCTACCAGCCATGGCGTCAGGTAGTCACAGCTGACGACCAATGACGCATCAAGCTCGCCTTGCGGCAGCAACCAACGGCCAAGAGGGCCTTCCGCCCGAGGCAGAAGATAAAGGGTACCGCGAGGCAGGCAGCGAACGCTGCGCCACAAGCAACCCCCGCCCACCCCTATCACCATAGCGGCCGTTAGCCACCCCATAGTGGCCAGGCACATCAAAGCAAGCCCCAGCAGCAGGCCACTGTGTAGCCCACCCCATAGCCTAGAGCGTGCGATAGGCAGAATTATCGGTGCTTTCGGCATGCTCGACGATCATCTTCACAACACGGCGCAGGACGGGGTCGCCCGGCCATTCCCGGCGCATCAGCCAGACAAACAAATCTTGATCTTCTTCCTCAATCAGTTGTTGAAAAGCAAGCTGGTCACCCTCCTCCAACTGGTCGTAACGCTGTTCCAAAAAGGGAATTAACAGTAAATCCAGCTCCCACATACCTCGACGTGAGTGCCAATAAAGCCGCTTGCGGGCGATAGCGGCTGGGGATGTGTCGTCGCTCAACGTTGGCCTCTCTTGGGAAAAAATGGAATGAGGGATCAGTATACCTAAGCCACAGGGTCGCGCCAGGGCCTCGCTTGGCCTATGCTAATATCGATTGTAGTACCTTGTTTTATCTAAATTGTTTTATCTTCGATTGCGCAGTATGCTGAATGAGGTGACAGAAAGGCCGTATTGATCGACCTTAAACGTCCGCAGGGAGCCAACCGATGACCAAATCTGAATTAATCGAACAAATTGCCATGCACCAGCCCGAGCTGTCTGCCAAAGAAGTCGAGACCGCCGTCCGGATTATTCTCGACGACATGACCGACGCACTGGCCAGTGGCGGGCGGGTGGAAATTCGTGGTTTTGGGAGTTTTTCACTTCACTACCGCGAGCCAAGAACCGGGCGTAACCCGAAAACCGGCGAACCCGTCGAGCTTGACGGGAAGCACGTTCCCCATTTCAAGCCGGGCAAGGAATTACGCGAACAGGTCGATGCGAGCCGTGCATTGGGGTATTGATATAGCAGGGCGTTATTGTCCTTGGCCAGGCATTAAAAAGCGGATTCATGCCTTCTTTGGGATGACGTCGGGCGGCGACTCGTACACAATGTCACTACCGTGAAAGCTACTGATTAGGAACTTCTCATGCGTTGGATAAAAGGGCTGATTCTGGCCATCATTTTGCTGGTAGTGCTACTGGTGGGTATCTTGTTTGCGGTCAATAACCAGCAAGCCATTGCGTTGAACCTGATTTGGCTGGAGCTACCCGCCGTCTCGTTATCCGTCTGGCTATTGGCAACGTTAACGTTCGGCGTACTTATTGGCATGTTGGCCATGATCGGCGTGTATGTACGTCTAAAAGCCAGACTGGCTCGTAGCGAACGCCAGAACAAACAACAAAGCAAGGAACTTGACCAGCTACGTACGCAGGAGTTTAAGGAACTGGCTTAGATGCTGGACTTCGCACTGCTGGGCGTTATATTCATCGCTATTGCGATTGGCTACGGGCTCGGCTTTCGCAAGGCATCCCGGCGGTCAAACGAACGCTCGGGATCTACTCACGGTAGTCTATCCCGGGATTACTTTGTCGGGCTCAACTATCTGCTCAACGAGCAGCCCGACGAAGCCATCAATACCTTTATCAACGCACTGGATGTCAATAGCGATACGGTTGAGACGCACATCACACTGGGGCGACTATTTCGTTCGCGGGGCGAAGCCGACAAAGCCGTAAGCATTCACCAAAATCTTCTGGCACGTCCGGCACTCTCCGATGCCACTAATGCGAAGGTTCAACTGGAACTCGCGCGTGACTTTGTAGCGCTGGGTGTCCATGACCGGGCACAGCGACTGCTTAGAACGCTACTCGACCAGGACCACGACAGCGAGCTGCGCTACCCTGCCAAGCGACTGTTGATCGATCTGCTAGAGCGCGAAAAAGACTGGCAAGGCGCCTTGGATACCGCCGCCCCGCTGGTTAAGCAGCATCCCAATATCCGCCGAGCAGCGGCCCACTGGCAATGCGAACTGGCCGAACTCGAGACCGCCAATGCCAGCCGCGCACTTGCCAAACGCCATTTGAAAAAAGCCCTGCAGCTTGACTCCCATTGCGTCCGCGCCAACCTGTTGCTTGCCGGACTTGAAATGGAAAATGGTCATTATCCGCAGGCAACCGGCTACTTGACGCGCATTCTTGACCAAGACAGCGCCCATCTTCCGACCATGCTGCCCGCATTAAAGCGCGCCTATCTGCGCAACAACGATGAAGGCGGGCTTGAAGCCCATCTACGCCAGCTGATTACCATCGTGCCCTACACCAGCTTAATCATCGAACTGGGTGAGCTTATCCATCACCGGGATGGGGTCGATGCCGCGATTGGCGTCACCGGCGAACTTCTCGGCCAGGCCCCCAGCTTGCGGGGACTCAACTACCTGGTTGATCTGTATATCGAGAGCCAGCGCCTTCAGGGTAGAGACGCACCGGACACACGGCTGGTGCTGCTTAAGCATCATACCGAAGCATTGCTGAAGGGTCGCCCCCGCCACCGTTGCCAACGCTGCGGCTTTACCAGCGATGCCTTGCAATGGCAGTGCCCCACTTGCCGTTACTGGGGCACTATCAAACCGATTATCGGGGTTGAAGGCGAATAACGGTTTCGTTCCCTATTCCAGCTCTTGCTGGATAGCCTTCAACGCCTCCATGGGACGCTCTGCCTGGGTAACCGGCCGCCCGACGACCAAGTGCGTGCTACCTGCCTGCATCGCGTCCCTGGGCGTCATGATCCGCTGCTGGTCATTAGCCGCAGCGAAGGCAGGTCGAATGCCTGGCGTCACTTTCAAGAACTCGTCACCACATAGCGATGCAAGTTGAGTCGATTCCTGAGCCGAACACACAACACCGTGCAAGCCACTCTGTTTGGCGAGCTGAGCCAGCCGCGTCACCTGGTCGCTAACCGATGACGGTATACCGACATCCACCAGATCACGGTCCTGCATGCTGGTCAGCACCGTCACAGCGATCAGGTGCGTGGTGAGGCGCTGTTGCGCCAGGCGCGTTGCGGCGGCTTCCATCATTGCCCGACCGCCGCTGGCGTGAAGGTTGACCATCCACACCCCCTGCTCTGCTGCCGCCTCTACGGCGCTGGCCACCGTGTTGGGAATGTCATGGAACTTGAGGTCCAGGAACACATCGAAGCCACGCCCGTGCAACGCTTCAAGGACGGCCGGGCCGCTGCGGGTAAATAGCTCTTTACCGACCTTCAGCCGACACCAGGACGGATCCAACTGATCCGCCATGCATAGCGCCGCGTCCAGTGATGGGTAATCAAGTGCGATAATCAGCGGTGATTCAGTGACAGCCATACCAAGCTCCCCAAGTGTTTCGGCGCATTATATCAGTCCCTTTCGCTCGCCATGTAAGCCTTTTGCCATGCGTGTATAGCAAAAATCTTACATAACGTATCGCTAATTTCCGACAGCATCGCTCCGGAATCCAGTTAAGGTGAAAGAGCGGGGACTTCCCCGCTCACAATAGGACTGATAACCGCCATTAGGACTGAAACCACTATTAAAGGGGCTTAGGATGAAGCTATCACTGAAAGGATTATTCGCCGCATTACTCTTCAGCATCGGCATTGGGGTTGCAAGCAACGGGGTGGCCCAGGACATTGCCCCGATCAACGTCAACAGCGCCGACCCCGAATTACTCGATGAGCTACCGGGTATCGGCCCCAGCCGAGCCGAAGCTATCATTGAAGAGCGTGAAGCAAACGGCGACTTCGAAAGTGCCGATGACCTTACCCGCGTCAGCGGTATTGGACCGGCAACGGTTGACCGTATGCGCGATCAGGTCAGCGTTGAAGACTAACATGACAACACTAAACGCCGCCCGATTACGCTAGTGAATCGGGCGGTTCGTCGTTTAGGGTGTCATCTCCCATAGCGCCATAAAGCGGTTAACCGGCATGGATGCAAGCGCTGCATGATCCTCGCATACCCGCATGATCTGCTCGCACCGATGTGCCGGGAACCGCGTGGCAAGGTGGCGATGAAATTTGTCAAGTAACAACGGCATACCCTCGTCCCGTCGCCGCCGATGACCCAGCGGGTACTCCACGGCGACCTTTTCAGTGGCTGTGCCATCATCGAAAAACACCTGCACGGCATTGGCAATCGAACGCTTTTCGGGGTCCAGATAAGCGCTTGAATAATCAGGGTCCTCTTCCACTTCCATCTTTTCGCGTAGCTGATCAATCAGCGGGTGTGTGGCATGGAAGTCATCTTCATAGTGATCCGCGGTTAATGTCCCCTGTATCAGCGGGACGGCCACCATGTACTGCAGGCAGTGATCGCGGTCAGCGGGGTTGGCGAGCTGGCCGGTTTTGGAAATAATCCGGATAGCCGCCTCATGGGTCGTGATCACAACGCGCTCGATAGACGATAAGCGATCTTTAACCTGCGGATGTAATGCCACCGCCGCTTCACAGGCCGTCTGGGCGTGGAACTCAGCGGGAAATGCCACCTTGAAGAGAATATTTTCCATCACGTAGCAACCCAACGTGCGCTGGAAGCGAAGTCGACGCTCGCCGTCAGGCTTAAGACGGAGGTCTTTATTACTATGACTGAAGGCGATGTCGTAAAACCCCCATTGAGGCGCGCTCAAGGCACTGGGAATACCCATTTCACCGCGCATGGCGATATCCGCGAGGCGCACGCCGCGTGAGGTGGCATCGCCTGCCGCCCAACTTTTGCGGGAACCTGCATTCGGGGCGTGCCGGTAGGTGCGCAAGCTCTGTCCGTCGACCCAGGCATGGGAAAGCGCCGACAGCATCTGCTCACGGTCGGCGCCCATCAGTTTCGCGACAACGGCGGTGGAGGCCACTTTAACCAGTACCACATGGTCCAGCCCCACCCGGTTGAAACTGTTTTCCAGCGCCAGCACCCCCTGGATCTCATGGGCCATGACCATGGCGTGCAGGACGTCCGCCATCACCAAAGGTGCAGCGCCTTCGGCCACTCGCTTCTGGGAAAGATGGTCGGCAACGGCAAGAATCGCGCCCAGGTTATCAGAGGGGTGTCCCCACTCAGCGGCGAGCCATGTATCGTTGTAATCGAGCCAGCGCACCATCGCACCGATGTCCCAGGCCGCCTTGACCGGATCCAGTCGCAGCGATGTGCCGGGTACGCGAGCGCCATGCGGCAGTGTCGTCCCCTCGACCAACGGGCCAAGGTGTTTGGTACACGCAGGGAAACGCAACGCCAACAACCCACAGCCCAGCGTATCCATCAAACAGTAGCGCGCCGTCGTCAGCGCTTCCTCGGAGGGGGCACGAAAGTTGAGAACGTAGTCGGCCAGCGTTTGCAACTCAGGGTCATAGTCCGGACGATCATTCACATCGGCGGTGGTATGCATGTCTTATTCCCCTACTGGTTCAGCGTATCACTCGGAACGCGCACGGTTCCTTCCATCAATACGCGTGCGCTGCGGCTCATGACAGCTTTGTCTATTTGCCAGCGTCCGTCCACCAGGCTTGCCTGAGCCCCCACCCGCAAACTGCCCGAGGGGTGGCCGAAGGTGACCGCATCACGTTCGCCGCCTCCCGCCGCCGCGTTGACCAGGGTGCCTTTAATCGCGGCCGCCGAGGCGATCGCGACAGCGGCGGTGCCCATCATGGCATGGTGGAGTTTACCCATGGAGAGCGCACGCACCAGCAGGTCGACATCACAGGCGTCAATCATTTTGCCGCTCGACGCCGTATACCCCGCAGGTGGTGCAACAAACGCCACTTTAGGCGTGTGCTGCCGGTTGGCCGCTTCATCCACGTGTTTCATCAACCCCATACGGACGGCACCATGGGCTCGGATGGTTTCAAACATCGAAAGCGCTTGGCTATCGCCATTGATCGCCTGTTGAAGCTCAGTACCGGCATACCCGATGTCGGCGGCGTTAATAAACACCGTGGGAATACCAGCGTTGATCATGGTGGCTTTGAGCGTGCCTACCCCTGGCACCTCCAGATCATCGACAAGATTGCCGGTGGGGAAAATAGCCCCTTCGCCGTCGGCTGGATCCATAAAGGCCACCGGAATCTCGGCAGCGGGAAAGGTGACGCCATCGAGCTCAAAGTCGCCGGTTTCCTGTACCTCTCCGTTGGCCATCGGCACCCGCGACACGATCGTTTTCTGGATATTGACCTGCCAGATACGCACCTCGACCACGCCGTTTTCAGGAATGCGTCCGGGGTCAACGAGACCGTGGGTAATCGCAAAAGGGCCGACCGCCGCCGAAAGATTGCCGCAGTTCCCGCTCCAATCGACAAACGGTTTGTCGATTGCGACCTGACCAAACAGATAATCCACATCGTGCTCGGGCGATTCACTTTTCGACAGAATTACCGTTTTACTGGTGCTGGACGTCGCGGCGCCCATGCCGTCGATTTGTTTCTCGTAGGGATCTGGGCTACCTATTACCCGTAACAGCAGCTTGTCGCGCGCCTCGCCAGGCTGCCGGGCGGCGTCGGGCAAGTCGTCGAGTTTAAAAAACACACCCTTGCTGGTCCCGCCACGCATATAGGTGGCGGGAATTTTGAGTTGAGGGCCGTAGGGCATTACGTCATCTCCAGCTAGGCGGCAGTGGATTCGAGAAAGTCCTGAGCAAAGCGTTGCAGCACGCCACCAGCGGTGTAAATCGACACTTCCTCGGCGGTATCCAGGCGGCAAATCACCGGTACGCGTTCGGAGCTGCCACTCTGGCGATGAATCAACAACGTGAGCGTGGCGCCCGGCTGCGGGGTGCCCTCCACATCGTAAATTTCGGTGCCGTCCAACTCCAGCGTGTGGCGCGTTGTGCCTTCTTCAAACTGCAGCGGCATAACGCCCATGCCGATCAGATTGGTGCGGTGGATGCGCTCGAACCCCTCGGCCACAATCGCCTCGACGCCAGCCAGCGCAACGCCCTTGGCAGCCCAGTCACGGGAAGACCCCTGGCCGTAATCGGCGCCCGCAATAATGATCAGCGGCTGCTTGCGGGCCATGTAGGTCTCAATGGCTTCCCACATCCGGGTAACCTTACCCTCCGGCTCAATACGGGCAAGCGACCCTTGCACCCCATTACCCTGCTCGTCACGTACCATTTCATTGAACAGCTTGGGGTTTGCCAAGGTGGCGCGCTGAGCAGTCAAATGATCACCCCGGTGGGTCGCGTAGGAGTTAAAGTCCTCCTCCGGCAGGCCCATCTTGTCCAGGTACTCACCCGCTGCGCTGTTCAACTGAATCGCATTAGAGGGCGACAGGTGATCGGTAGTGATATTGTCCGGCAGAATTGCCAGAGGTCGCATCCCTTTCAATCCGCGCTCTTTGGCCATATTGCCTTCCCAGTATGGCGGACGACGGATATAGGTGCTCTGAGGGCGCCATTCATACAGCGGGCTGACCTGAGTGCGGGCACTTTTATCCAGGTCGAACATGGGGATGTACGTATCGCGGAACTGCTCAGGCTTTACCGCCGACTTCACGATGGCGTCGATCTCGCTGTCGTCGGGCCAGATATCCTTGAGCGTGACCGGGTTGCCTTCAGCATCGTGACCCAGAATATCCTTTTCGATATCAAAGCGAATCGTGCCCGCGATAGCGTAAGCCACCACCAGCGGCGGCGAGGCCAGAAATGCCTGTTGGGCATGGGGATGTATCCGTCCGTCGAAATTACGGTTACCGGACAATACCGCCGTTGCGTATAAATCCCGGTCGATAATTTCCTGCTGAATCTTCGGATCCAGCGCGCCGGACATGCCGTTACAGGTGGTACACGCATACGCCACCACGCCAAACCCAAGGTCTTCCAGCTCGCCCATCAGGTCGGCTTCTTCGAGGTACATCTTGACGGTTTTGGACCCCGGAGCGAGCGATGACTTGACCCAGGGCTTGCGGGTAAGACCCAGCTTATTGGCATTTCGGGCAATCAGGCCCGCCGCCACCATATTGCGCGGGTTCGACGTATTGGTGCAGCTGGTAATCGCGGCGATGATCACTGCGCCATCCGGCATTCTGCCCGCCTGTTCTTCGGCGCGGGCTTTATCCAGATCAACCGCAATACCGCGCTTGGCAAGCTCTGAGGTCGGCAAATGCGCATGGGGGTTGGAAGGCCCCGCCAGCGTGCGCGTCACGCTGGATAAGTCAAAACGCAGCACCCGCTCGTATTCGGCGCTTTTCAAGCTGTCGGCCCAGAGACCGGTATGCCTGGCGTAAGCCTCGACCAGCGCCACCTGCTCGTCCTCGCGCCCGGTAAGCTTGAGGTAGTCGATGGTCTGGCTGTCGATGTAAAACATGGCAGCCGTCGCACCGTATTCCGGCGTCATGTTGGAGATCGTTGCACGATCGCCGACGGTCAGCGCATCGGCGCCCTCACCATAGAATTCCAGGTAGGCGCCGACCACGCGCTCGCTGCGCAGAAACTCGGTAATCGCCAGCACCATGTCGGTGCCGGTCACGCCCGGCTGTAGTTTACCGGTGAGTTCGACACCGACGATATCCGGTAGGCGCATCATTGAGGCGCGGCCGAGCATCACGCTCTCTGCTTCTAGGCCGCCGACACCCACCGAAATCACGCCCAGCGCATCGGTCATCGGTGTATGACTATCAGTACCCACGCAGGTATCAGGGTAAGCCACACCTTGCTGGACCTGGACCACTGGCGACATCTTCTCCAGGTTGATCTGGTGCATGATGCCGTTGCCAGGCGGGATCACATCGACGTTCTCGAAGGCCACTTTCGTCCAGTTGATAAAATGGAAACGGTCGTCGTTGCGGCGGTCCTCTACCTGGCGGTTTTTTTCAAAGGCGTCTTTTTCAAAACCGGCGTGCTCGACAGCCAGCGAATGGTCGACGATCAGCTGCGTCGGCACCACCGGGTTGACCTTCGCCGGGTCGCCGCCTTTATCGGCAATGGCATCGCGCAGGCCCGCCAGGTCGACCAGCGCGGTCTGGCCGAGAATGTCGTGACACACGACCCGCGCCGGATACCAGGGAAAGTCCAGGTCGCGCTTGCGCTCGATCAGCTGTTTGAGGGCAGCCGTCAGCTGCTCTGGATCACAGCGGCGCACCAGCTGCTCGGCCAGTACTCGTGAGGTAAACGGCAGCGTTGCGTAGGCGCCAGGCTGGATATCCTCCACGGCCTGGTAGGTATCAAAGTAATCAATGGCAGTCCCGTCGACCGTGACACCCGGCAGCGGTTTGCGATAATTGGTGTTCATCGTCACTCTCACTTAATCACGGGCTTCAATGGGTACCCATTCGCTCTTCTCGGGGCCGGTATAGTCAGCGCTGGGGCGAATAATGCGGTTGTTTTCACGCTGCTCAAACACGTGGGCGGCCCAGCCGGTAAGCCGTGACATCACGAAAATCGGCGTGAACAGCTTGGTGGGAATATCCATGAAGTGGTAAGCGCTGGCATGGAAGAAGTCCGCGTTGCAGAATAGTTTCTTCTCCCGCCACATGACCGCTTCGCAACGCTCAGAAACGGGGTAGAGCACGCTATCGCCCACATCGTCGGCGAGCTTTTTCGACCAGTGCTTGATGATGGCATTACGCGGATCTGACTCGCGGTAAATGGCGTGCCCAAAGCCCATGATTTTTTCTTTGCGCTTTAGCATGCCGAGCATTTCCCGCTCAGCTTCTTCAGGCGAGGTCCAGTTTTCGATCATCGCCATCGCCGCTTCGTTGGCGCCACCGTGTAGCGGCCCACGCAGCGTCCCAATCGCCCCGGTCACACAAGAGTGCATGTCGGAGAGCGTTGAGGCGCAAACCCGGGCGGTGAATGTGGAGGCATTGAATTCGTGCTCTGCGTAAAGGATGAGAGATACGTTCATTACCCGTGCATGCAGCTCGGAGGCCGGTTCACCGCGTAGCATATGCAGGAAGTGACCACCTACCGAGGCATCGTCGGTTTCGGTATTGATACGTACGCCGTCATGGCTGAAGCGATACCAGTAGCAAATGATCGAGGGCAGCACGGCCAGCAGACGGTCGGCCACGTCTTCCTGCTCTTCAAAGCTTTCCTCGGTCTCCAGATTACCCAGCATGGATGCCCCGGTACGCATCACATCCATGGGATGAGCGTCTTTGGGGATTTCTTCCAGCACGTTTTTCAAGGCGCTGGGTAAGCCACGCTGGCTTTTGAGTTTGTCAATGTAATCGTCCAGCTCAGCTTGATTGGGCAGTTTGCCCTTTAGCAGCAGATAAGCGACTTCTTCAAACTTGGCCTTTTCAGCCAGTTCTTTAATGTCGAAGCCACGGTAGGTTAATCCAGAGCCTGTTTTACCGACGGTACACAGCGCGGTGGAACCGGCGCTCTGGCCTCGCAGTCCGGCACTGTTTTGCGGTTTATCAGCCATGTAGGTCTCCTGCTAGCGTATTTTATTGGTTATAACGTTGTAAGGGTTAACGGCGATTAGGTATCTTTCTGCTCGGCGAACAGCGCATCGAGCTTTTGTTCGAAGTCGTGGTAGTTCAAAAAGTCGTATAGCTCATCGCGGGTTTGCATGGTGTCCAGCACGTCTTTCTGATGGCCGTTGTCCAGAATGCTCTGATAGACATGCAGCGCGGCGGCGTTCATGGCGCGGAAAGCCGAAAGCGGATACAGCACCATTCGGCAGCCCACCTCCCCCAACTCCTGCTGAGTGAAAAGCGGCGTCGCGCCAAACTCAGTGATATTGGCAAGGATCGGCGCATTGACCCGTTCGCAAAACGCCCGGTAATCGTCCAGCGTATGCACCGCTTCAGCGAAGATGGCGTTAGCACCTGCCTCGATACAGGCATTGGCACGCTCGATCGCGGCATCCAGCCCCTCTTTCTGAAAGGCGTCAGTGCGGGCGATGAGGTAAAAGTCAGGGTCGAGCCTGGCATCCGCCGCGGCCTTGATGCGATCGACCATTTCCTGCTGGGAGACGATCGCCTTGTTGGGGCGATGCCCACAGCGCTTCTGGGCGACCTGATCTTCCAGGTGTACCGCCGCCACGCCCGCACGCTGCATTTCCTTGACGGTGCGCGCAATATTAAACGCCCCGCCCCAGCCGGTATCGATATCCACCAGCAGCGGCACATCCGTCGCACCACAAATACGGTGAGCGTCTTCCACCACGTCGTTCATGGTGGTCATACCCAGATCGGGCAACCCAAAAGAGGCATTGGCCACGCCACCGCCGGACAGATAAATCGCCTGATGACCGACCCGTTCGGCCATCATTGCCGTGTAGGCATTGATCGTGCCAAGAATGGGCAGCGGCCGATTCGCCTCTAGCGCTGCGCGAAAACGTGCACCGGGGGTAAGCCCTGACTGGGGAGATTGAGACATGGACGTGGACTCCTTTGTATTGCGACACAGGTAGATGGCGTTTTATTCCGAGGGTGTCGATGATTGTTGTTCAAGAATAGTGGCGTAACGGTCGGCAACATTGGCGCGGGAGGCGCTGACGTGACGGCGCATCAACAACTCGGCGAGTTCGGCATCACCGGCTTCAATGGCATCGACAATGCGATGGTGCTCCACAAAGGCCCGCTGGGGACGCGCGCCGCTGGCGCTGAACTGGGTACGATAAAGACGGACAAGGTAATAAAGGTCGTCGCAGAGAAGGTTCATCAACATCTTGTTGTGGCTGCCCTGAACGATCCGATAGTGAAAATCGAGATCGCCTTCACGCTGATAGTAGGCCTCACCGCGCTTCAGATCACTCTGCCCTTCGTGGAGCGCCAGTACATCCCGCAGCCCCTGGATCTCGTCTGCAGACATGTGCTCGGCGGCCAGCCGAGCGGCCATGCTTTCCAGGGCCTCGCGTACGTCAAACAACTCAATCAGCTCCTTCATTGAGAGTTTGACGACCCGAGCCCCGACATGGGGAACCCGCTCGATCAAACGATGTGCTTCCAGACGTCGCATCGCTTCACGCAGCGGCCCCCGCGAAATACCGTAGGTTTTCGATAACCCGGGTTCGGTAATCTTGCTGCCTGGGGCCAACTCACCGCGAACGATAGCGTCCTGGAGTTGTTGGAAAACCCGCTCGGCCAGCGTGCGCACTTCCGGAGAGGCTGCTTCATGATCCGATGAATCTTTGTGTGTCGTCACAGCTGATAAGGTCATGGGTAAATTGTCGACAATTAAATGATGGGACAACTTTAGTCCTCTGCAAAACCGCCGTCAACCTTGCTTACCGTACGATCAGGTAGGCCTTTTGTCGTACGACCCAGGGCAATAACGTCTTGCGGTGTCAACAATCTAGCGAGAAGCAGGAAAGCGTCGGGGGCAATGTCTTTCACCATGTGATTAACGTGAGAAAGCCGTCGAGAAGACCGACTGGTGTCCTTGTTTAACGCCCTCTAAAATATGCTGCCCCACTTGGCCAGGCGTTTGCTTCATGATATCAGCGTTAACACTGACGGCACTGCCCTACCTACCTGACCCCTTGACGACGTTCGCGGCACTTCGCCAACGCTCAGGCGCGGTCTTGCTAGATAGCGGGCGCCCGTTGGCCAATGGCCGGTTTGACATCATGAGCAGTGACCCACTGGCGACGCTTGAGATCGATGCCAACGGTCAGTCGAAGGTCACGTCCGATCAACTTACTGCGCCCCTTGACTGGCCGGATGCCTTTGCCCCCCAGCAGTGGCTGCTTGATCAGTTGCCTGTGCCATCACAAGACATGGGCGAGCTCCCCTTTGCTGGCGGCTTGATCGGTTACTGGGGTTATGACCTGGGCCGTGAGCAGCAGTCGATTGCCAGCCAGCAGCCGTGTGTCACCGACCTGCCCCAGGCCCGAATTGGGCTCTATGACTGGTGCGTCACGTTTGACCACCACACCCAGCAAGCATGGCTGGTCGCCACCGACGAGCGCCGCGAACAGGTCATGCACTGGCTTGGCCGCTCGTTGCCAGCGACGGCGCCGTTTTGCCTGACCGCTTCTTTTCAGGCGGAGCTCAGCCGCGCTGACTACCATCAGCGCTTTCATGCCGTGCAAGATTACATTCGCGCCGGAGACTGCTACCAGATCAACCTTGCCCAACGTTTTTCGGCGTCTTATCAGGGTGATGAGTGGCAAGCCTATTTGCGACTTCGCCGGGCCACCCCCACGCCTTTTTCAGGGTTTATGGCGTGGCAGGACAAAGCAGTGCTTTCGCTCTCTCCCGAACGGTTTATTCGTAGCCATGAAGGCCAGGTGGAAACCCGCCCTATCAAGGGAACGCGCCCCCGCGGCATGACCCCTGAAGAAGATCAAGCACTCGCCGAGCAGTTGCTTAACAGCCGTAAAGACCGCGCTGAAAACGTCATGATCGTGGATCTTTTGCGTAATGACCTCGGCCGTATCTGCCTTCCCGGTACGATCAGGGTGCCTCAGCTCTGTCATCTGGAAAGCTATCCCAACGTTCATCACCTGGTCAGCGTGATCCAGGGAAAGCTCCCCGACCCGCGTGCCACCCTCGCCCTACTCGCCGCCGCGTTTCCCGGCGGCTCGATTACCGGCGCACCCAAAATTCGTGCCATGCAGATCATCGATGAGCTGGAGCCCTGCCAGCGAAGTATTTACTGCGGCAGCCTCGGGTATGTCGACGTACGGGGAAGCATGGACACCTCGATTGCCATCCGCACGGTGGTGGCAGACGCCGGTAGGCTTCACGTTTGGGGAGGCGGCGGGCTGGTAGCCGACTCCAACGTCAACGAGGAATACACTGAGACACTGGACAAAATTCGTCACTTGATCAAAGCGCTGGAATAAGCAAGCACGGTCTTTAAATCAAAAAGGAATATAAAAGCCAAACCAAACGGTATTGGGGCGACCTGCCTGCTCTTTGGTAGCCTATCGGCATGATCTTTCCGACGATAAGGAGGCAGCATGTCCTCAGAACTTGAAGCGATCAACAATGAATTTGCCAACAACCCTCAAGGGTTAGTTGAGTGGGCACTGGCTCAGGGCACACGGCCCATCTGCACGACCAACTTCCGCCCGTTCGAAGCGGTCATTCTGCACATGGTGACCCAGGTACGCCCGGATATTCCCATCGTATGGATGGATAGCGGCTACAACACCGAGGCGACTTACCAATTTGCTGATGACGTCATCAAGCAGCTTAACCTCAACATCGTCAGCTTCCTGCCCAGGCGGACCCGCGCGCATCGCGAGGCACTGGAAGGCCCCATGCCAGGCATTGATGACCCGCGCCACGATGCCTTTACCCAGGAAGTCAAAATCGAACCCTTTGAACGTGCCCTGAGGGAAATGCATCCGGACGTGTGGCTCACCGCCCTGCGGGCAGAAGACACGCCGGAACGTGCCAGGATGCAACCGGTCAGCCGCAATGCTGACGGCCTGTTGAAAGTCGCGCCGTTACTTCAGTGGACAGCCAAAGATATGTACCAGTATCTGCAAGCCCACAATCTGCCCAACAACTTCGACTACTTTGACCCCACCAAGGTCGAGGAAAAGCGCGAATGCGGACTGCATTTACAGCACTAACCCACACGGCGGGTTAGTACTCCGGCAGGTCCAGGTCGTCAAATAACGACTGCTCATGACGCGGGCCCGCGGTCAGCGCCTCTTCCACCCGATCACGGGTAAGATGAGGCGCAAAACGGGTTAGAAAATCGTACATATAACCGCGCATGAAGGTGCCACGACGAATACCAATCTTGGTCGTGGAGCTTGCAAAAAGATGCCGTGCGTCCAGCGCCACCAGGTCATCATCCAGGGCCGGGTCGACGGCCATATGGGCCACGATGCCCACGCCCATGCCAAGCCGCACGTAGGTTTTGATCACATCGGCATCTGCCGCTGTGAGTACCACGTTAGGTGTCAGCCCTTTGGCTTTGAACGCATCATCCAACTGGGAACGCCCGGTGAAGCCAAACACATAGGTGACCAGCGGATGCTCCGCCAACGCTTCCAATGTCAGCGGCGCATCCAGATGGGCCAGCGGATGGTCTTTAGGTACCAGCACACAGCGGTTCCATCGATAGCAAGGCAGCAGAATAAGATCGGTAAACAGTTCCAGCGACTCGGTGGCAATGGCGAAATCCGCCTGGCCCTCACTGACCATCTGGGCGATTTGCTTGGGTGTGCCCTGCTGCATATGCAGGGCCACATCGGGGTATTTCTGGGTGAAAGCGCTGATAATAGGCGGCAGCGCATAGCGCGCCTGGGTATGAGTGGTGGCAATCGCCAGACTACCGCGCCGTTCGTCGCTGTGCTCCTGGGCCACATGCTTGATGTTCTCGGTCAACCGCAGCACTTGCCCGGCCAGATCAATGATCGACTGACCTGCTGGCGTCACACGGGTCAGGTGCTTGCCACTACGAGCAAAAATCTCGACACCCAGTTCGTCTTCCAACAAGCGAATCTGTTTGGAAATTCCAGGCTGCGAGGTGTAAAGACTTTGCGCGGTGGCCGAAACATTCAAATTGTGCCGATTCACTTCCCAAATGTAGCGAAGCTGCTGCAGTTTCATAGTGTCACCTAACCGGTCAATGCACGGATGATTGCGTTGAAACGACAAGCGCTGCCTTTGCACTTGGCTCACACAACCATTATTAGAATAAAAAAAATCGCTATAATGCCTTTATAGTATAAAAAAACGGCCCTAGCAGCACCTATTACTTTTTACTATTTTATCGATTTCATGCCGTTCGCATTTGCCACACCCCGTTTCGCCCGCTAACATTTGCCGACTTGGCGCGATGAAATGCGCTATGTAATCGCGTGATGACCGTTGCTCCATTTGAGGCAACGAAACAGCAAGAGCAACGCAAACGGGAGAAGCAAATGGCTACTAATGTTGATGTTACTAACGCCAATTTTGAGCAGGAAGTCCTCAACGCCGAACAGCCAGTCCTACTGAAGTTTTGGGCCCCCTGGTGTGGCCCCTGCAAAGTCATGGCGCCGGTGGTCGATGAAGTCGCCGACGAACAAGGCGAAAACCTCAAGGTGGTCAGCGTGAACGTTGATGACGCCCCCGAGATCGCGGCAGAGCAAGGCGTCCGCGGCGTTCCTACCGTCATGCTGTTTAAAGCCGGCACCAAGGTGGCATCGCTGGTGGGTGCTCAATCGAAATCGCAGCTAACCCAGTTTATTGACCAGAACGCTTGACGTAAAAAACCGCCGACTACGTCGGCGGTTTTTACGATTCCATTCAGTGACGTCTTAACCAAGGCGGTCGCCGAGCGTCCAGCTTGCTGGATTTTTCCCCTCTTCGACTGCCTGGACCCAATAAGTGCGCCATCCATCGCGTTTGCGGGTGGCTGTCCAAGGCTATCTTGAGCGTCATGGTCAAAACGACCGACAGCAACATCCCGGCAACCCCGAATACCCACCCCCATACCACCAGCGATAAAAACGCCACAAAGGTGGAAAGCCCCAGCGCCTGCCCCATGATCCGCGGCTCAACCAAGTTACCCAGCACGAAATTGATTGCCAGGTAAGTGGATGCCAGCAGCAATGCCTCCCAGATCCCTCCATTCTGAGAAACCAGCAGCAATAATACCGGCGGAATCGCGGCTATCGCGGAACCGATATTGGGAATAAAGTTGAGCGCAAAGGCCAGCACCCCCCAAAGCAGCGGAAACTCAACCCCCACCATCAGGCAAGAAAGCCATACCAAAATCCCCGTCGCCAGGCTAATCACCGTCTTTACGGCGAGGTAGCGCTTCAACGTCAAGCTGAATTCGCTGAAACGCTTCAAACTCGGCGCCGGGTTTTCCAAGGCCCGCGACACCTTATCGCGAAAATTCAGCGTTTCGAACATCAAGAAAATAACCAGCAACGCGACAATGCTGCTCTGCATGAACAGATTGCCTAGCTCTCCCAGCAAGGTTTGCATCCAGGACCCTTCACCTTCCATTTCCAGCATAGAGCTTAGCTGATCAGGATCTATCGCCAGGCCGCGCGAGGCCAACGCATTTAATATATCCCAGTAGTGCTCGTAGAGACGCGTTTCAATATCAGGCAGGGCTTGAATGAAGGTACTGAAACTGTTCACCACCAGCAGGCCGATCAGCGATATAAACACCAGCATGAAAATCAAGGTGAGAAACACGGCGAGCCGTAAGCTAAGCCCGCAACGATTCAGCCAATGCACGGGGGATGTGCATACCACCGCGATAAAAATGGCGAGCAGCAGTGGCACCAGCAGATCCGAGCCCATTTTCATGCCCGCCATAATGACCACCAAAGCCGCCATGGCCAGCGTGGCATTCAACGGAATACTGCGGTAACCCTCATCCGATAACTTCGACATACCCCTCCATCCCTAAGCAATATCGCCTTCTAAACCAGAAGACAACGGAATTTAGCACCAAGCGTGCAAACTTCTAGCAACAACTTTCCACCACACCGCTACGGCTGAACTTTCTTTGGCCTACCGCATTCCAAGCAGAGTCTAGTCTTACTCTTTCTACTCCGCCATGTGCCTAGCGCACACGCAATAATAGGGATGTTACCAATGAAATGTCGCTTACCCTCTAAAACACCACTACGCCAAAGCCTCGCCGTCGGCGCACTGCTTACCCTGATCAGCATTCCGATGGCCCAGGCAGCCCCAACGCCCCCGAGCTTACATGTACAAGCTCAGTCCTTTGTTGAGGTCGCGCCTGACAAAGCCACCCTCAATGCCCGTTTATGGGAAAAGACGCCCGCACTATCAAGCCTTGAAGACACCGACAGCGAGGAATTAACCGCTGCACGGGAACGTCTTGAACGCCGGGCAAGCGAGCTGATAAACACCATGGAAGATAGCGGCCTTGAGCGCGATGCGATCAGCGCCGGTTCCTTGAATATTTACCCTGAACAGGTATCAGGTCCGCGTGGCGGTAATGGCGAGGGTGAAACGCTGCAACGCACGCGGCTCGAACGCCCGGTTACCGTCGAATTGACGGATATCGACCAGCTTGGTGACGTGCTGGACGCCTTGATGGATGCAGGCGTGAACGCCTTGGACGGCGTGCAATTCGACCTGCAGGACCGTGACGCTGCTACCGACGAAGCGCTGGTCAAGGCACTGGAAAAAGCCCGGCACAAGGCCGAGCTAATGGCCGGAACGCTGGAGACTAACCTCGGTCATGTTCAGCACATTGAAGAAACCCAATCGCCCATTTTTCAACCCCGCATGATGTCCATGCGTGCGGAAGGCAGCGTCAGTGCCGATACCCATGATAGCCCCAGCCGCGAATACCGCCCTGGGACCATCCGCATAGAAGCAGGCGTTAACGTGGAATGGGCGCTTAAAGGGCCAGACGCTCCAGCCCACCCAGATACCGACGTAGCGGCTCAGGAATAACTACCGAGCCATCCGCCTGCTGGTGGTTTTCAAGCACCGCCAGCAGGCAACGCCCAACTGCCAGCCCTGAGCCGTTCAGGGTATGCAACAGTTGGGGCTTTTTCGCCTCCGGATGACGGAAGCGCGCCTGCATACGCCGCGCCTGGAATTCCTCACAGTTGGAAACCGAGGAAATTTCGCGGAAGGTATCCTGACTGGGTAGCCATACTTCCAGGTCGTAGGTCTTCGCCGCCCCGAAACCCATATCGCCAGTACACAGCGTCACCACGCGATACGGCAACTCAAGCGCCTGCAGGATCGCCTCAGCATGGCCGCGCATTTCTTCCAGCGCCTCATAGCTTTTGTCCGGCTCGACAATCTGGATCATCTCGACCTTGTCGAACTGATGCTGGCGGATCATGCCCCGAGTATCGCGCCCGTGTGAGCCCGCCTCAGAACGAAAACACGGCGTATGCGCAGTGAGCTTCATGGGCAGCGCTGCCAGGTCAACGATTTCATCGCGCACAAAGTTGGTCAGCGGCACTTCCGAGGTAGGAATCAGGTGGTATTCACGCTCATCATCCAGGCGGAACAAGTCTTCGCCAAACTTGGGCAACTGGCCGGTGCCCGTTAGCGATGCGCGGTTGACCATGTACGGTACATAGCACTCTTCGTAGCCGTGCTGCTCGGTTTGGGTATCCAGCATGAACTGCGCCAGTGCGCGATGCAGACGCGCCACCGGCCCGCGCATCACTGCAAAGCGTGCGCCGGTGATCTTGGAAGCCAAATCAAAATCGAGATAGCCTGACTGCTTGCCCAGATCGACGTGATCCAGCACCTCGAAATCGAATGCACGAGGCGTGCCCCAACGGTGCAGTTCAACGTTATCGTCTTCGCTTTTGCCTTCCGGCACGCTGTCATGGGGAATATTGGGAATCCCACTGACCGCATCGTCCCACTCGGCCTGCACCTCCGCCAGCTGCTGTTTCGCGGCATCCAGGCGCTCGCCCAGGTCACTGACCTCGTCCAGTAGCGGCTGAATATCCTCACCGTTGGCCTTCGCCTTGCCAATTGCCTTGGAGCGGGTATTGCGCTCGTTCTGCAGTTGCTCAGTCTGGGTTTGCAGCTCGCGACGGCGGGACTCCAGCGCCTGAAGTCCTTGTTTATCCAATACAAAGTCCCGGCGTGCCAGTTGTTGCGCCAGCGCATCAAGATCACCGCGCAGCAGTTTCGGATCGAGCATGAGGTATCCCTTGGCCTGAATTCAGTGAACCACGGCGCAAAGCGCCGACAACAAAGGCAACTATTGTAGGCAAAAGCACGGCGGGGGGCTATGGGGTTATCCTGCTGCGCGCAGCACTGCTAACATAAGCGTATCGACCTTGATTAGCCAAGCGAGCTTCAAATGACCTCCGCTTTTGAGCAAACACTCGACGCCATTGATGCGCTTCATGCCCAGGACCCGCGTTCCACCACGCTTGACGATGGCACCACCATGCCTCAGGAGTTGGCTTATGCCCAGCGGATGAGCAAGTGGCTGGAATCTGTTTTTGATGCACCCGGCGAGCTATTGCAACTGGCGGTACGCGCCCAGCACTTGCAGCGCTGGCAGGTCCCCCGCGAAGACTATGATAAAGGACGGGTGGGCTATTTGACCTGGCGGCGCGACCAGGGCAAACGGGCAGGCGAAACTACTGCCAAACTGATGGAGAAAGCCGGTTACAGCGTTGAGGAGGCCAAACGCGTCGCGGCAATGATCGGCAAGAAAGGTCTGGGGCGTGATCCCGAGGTACAGGCGCTGGAAGACTGTGCCTGTCTGGTGTTCCTGGAAAACTACTTCGCCGATTTCTCGCGCAAGGTCGAGCACGATCATATGGTGCGAATCGTACAGATGACCTGGCGTAAAATGTCCCCGCGTGCCCATGAGCTGGCGTTGACACTGCCCATGTCGCCATCATCGACCGCGCTGGTCAAAGAAGCCCTGGGCGAGGCATAACGCCGCCGCCCTGATGCACCGGCGGCGACGCTGCGGTAAAGTAGCTGTCTTCTCTTTTCCGCTTTCGGCAGTGACGACCTGATCAATTATGATTGCATCTCTGGATTCACGCACCGCGCCATTTGAACGCCTGGGCGCCCATTACGTCCGTTTTCTCGAGGCGCTGAAAACGCGTGGCTTTGAAGGCGAGATCGCGCCAGATTACGCCAACCGCACGGTACTGGCGACGGACAACTCGATTTACCAGCGCCTGCCACAGGCGGCGGTCTTCCCCAAGCACGCCGAAGACCTGGAGCGTCTGACCAGACTGGCGGGCGAAGTGCCCCATCGCAATATCGTACTCACCCCACGTGGGGGCGGTACCGGCACAAACGGCCAGTCGCTGACCGACGGCATTGTGGTGGATGTTTCCCGCCACATGAACCAGATTATCGAGATCGACGCGGATAATCGCCGGGTGCGCGTCCAGGCGGGCGTGGTCAAAGACCAGCTCAACGCCGCGCTCAAGCCTCACGGGCTGTTTTTCGCGCCGGAGCTCTCAACCTCCAATCGCGCCACCATTGGCGGCATGATATCCACCGACGCCAGCGGCCAGGGCAGCTGCGAGTACGGCAAGACCCGCGACCATGTGCTTGAACTCGACACGGTGCTGCTGGGGGGTAAGCACTTACATAGTCGCCCGCTGAGCGTTGAAGAAGAAACCGCTGAATGCGCGCAAGAAGGCATTCTCGGCCGGATCCACGCCACTGCCGCCAAGATTATCGACCAGCAGCGCGAACTGATCGAGACCACCTTCCCGCCGCTCAACCGTTGTCTGACTGGCTATGACCTGGCCCACCTGCGTGACGATAGCGGCCAGCTCAACCTCAACAGCCTGCTCTGCGGCTCAGAGGGCTCACTGGGCTTTCTGAACGAAGCGGTATTGAACGTTTTGCCGATTCCCAAGCACTCGACGCTAGTGAACGTTCGCTACGCCGGTTTTATGGAGGCCCTGCGTGACGCCAAAGCACTGATGGCGTCAAGCGCTCGCCCCACGTCCATCGAAACCATCGACGACACCGTGCTGCAACTCGCCATGGACGACTTCGTATGGGACAGCGTGGCCGAATTTTTTCCGGCCGGTGACACCGCCATTCGCGGCATTAACCTGGTCGAGTTCAACGACGACGACCCCGATGCGCTGGCCCGGCGGGTTCGCGCGTTCACCGAGCATTTGCGCCATGATGCCACCGTCGAGCGGCTGGGCTACACCCTGGCCGAAGGTCGCGGTCAGATCCAGACCGTCTACGGCATGCGCAAGCGCTCGGTGGGGCTTCTGGGCAACGTTCAGGGCGAAAAGCGCCCGCTGCCGTTTGTGGAAGACACCGCGGTGCCGCCCGAGCACCTGGCCGACTATATTGCCGAATTCCGCGCGGCGCTGGATGCCCGGGGGCTTGACTACGGCATGTTTGGCCACGTGGATGCTGGGGTACTGCACGTTCGTCCGGCGCTGGATATGAAAGACCCGGCTCAGGAAGCGCTGATTCGGGCAATCTCCGATGAAGTGGTCGCGCTCACCCAGAAATACGGGGGGCTTTTATGGGGCGAGCACGGCAAGGGCGTCCGATCGGAATACTCGCCGACATTTTTTGGTGAGCTCTACCCCAGCTTGCAGCGAGTCAAAGCCGCGTTTGACCCTTATAACCAGCTCAACCCCGGCAAGATCGCCTCCCCTGGTGAAGGGGACAAGCTGATCGCCCGGGAGCACGACCCGGAGCTGCTCACCATCGACAGCGTGCCGATGCGCGGCCAGCTTGACCGCACCATCGATGAACGGGCCTGGCAGGCCTACGACGCCGCGGTCTACTGCAACGGCAACGGCGCCTGCTACAACTACGACGTCGACGACCCCATGTGCCCTTCCTGGAAGGCCACCCGCGACCGCCGCCATTCCCCCAAGGGCCGCGCCAGTTTGATCCGTGAGTGGCTACGCCTGCAGTCCAATGCGGGTATCGACGTGGTGGAAGAGTCGCGCAGGAAAAAAGCCGAAAGCAGCTGGGGCTTTATCAAGCACTTCCCACGGCGGGTAGCCAACACGCTGAGCCGCAGGCAGCACCACGACTACTCCCATGAGGTCTATGACGCCATGGCGGGCTGCCTGGCGTGCAAATCCTGCGCCGGGCAGTGCCCAGTCAAAGTCAACGTACCGCAGTTCCGCTCGCAGTTTCTGGAGGTCTACCACGGTCGTTACCTGCGCCCGCTGCGGGACTATGTCATCGGCGGCACCGAGTTCATGTTGCCGACCTTTGCCAGAGCCGCCCCGCTGTACAACGCCATCATGGGCCAGCACTGGGTCGAGCAGTTGATGCGCAAAGGCGTAGGCATCAGCGACTCCCCGGCGCTGTCCCGGGCCAACCTGAAAAAGAAGCTGCGCGCCTGGGGGGTGGCCGAGGCCACACCGACCTCGCTTGCGCTGCTCACCGAACAGCAGCGCGCCAACAGCGTGATCATCGTGCAGGACGCGTTCACCAGCCACTTTGAAGCCAAGCTGGTGATGGATATCGTCGAACTGCTGTCGCGGCTCAACCTGCGGGTGTTCGTCATGCCGTTTTCCGCCAACGGCAAGCCGCTGCACGTCCAGGGTTTCCTGGGAGTGTTCGAACGCACGGCGCGGAAACAGGCCGAGCGGCTGCGTACGCTGGCGCACTTTGACATCCCCCTGGTGGGCATCGACCCGGCGATGACTCTCACCTACCGCCAGGAGTACGTCAAATCGCTGGGCAGCGCGGCGGTGCCCGAGGTGCTGATGCTCCAGGAGTGGCTGGCCACCCGCCTCAACACCCTGCCTAGCCGCCCGGTGGAACTGAGCGACCCCAGCTTCAAACTGCTGTCCCACTGCACCGAAAGCACCAATGCGCCGGGCTCCCCCAAGGCATGGCAGCAGGTATTCGCCGCCTTCGGGCTGGAGCTTGAACTGGTCAGTACCGGCTGCTGTGGCATGTCCGGCACCTACGGCCATGAAACCCGCAACGTGGCGACCTCTAAGGTCATCTACGCGCAGTCCTGGCAGCCGCAGGTTGACGCCGAAGAGAATGCGGGCAAGCTACTGGCGACAGGCTACTCCTGTCGCAGCCAGGTGAAGCGTTACTCAAGCCAGGTGCTGCCTCACCCGCTGCAGGCGCTATTGAGCGCGCTCAAGCGCGGATAACGTTGATACCACCAACGCCAACCGACCGTTTGATTCTGGCATGCTGGGCGCAATCCTAGAGCCGGGGAATCATCTTGCGACGATTGTTGACTATCGCTCGCGCCCTTCGGGCGTGCGCCACGACACTGGCCCTGCTGATGGGTGGCATCGGCGTGGCCGCCGCACAGGACGCCCGAGTCGAAACCCAGCGGGTTGAAGACACCCCGCGTATCGAGACGCTGCGTCTGACCGGTAGCGTTTCCGCCCCGCGCACCTCGCAGCTTTCCAGCGCCGAAGCGGGCCAGGTCGCGTCCCTTGACGTCGCCCTCGGCGACCGGGTCAGCCAGGGTGAACGGCTGATGGCACTGGATAGCCGTGAAGCCGAGCTGGAGCGCCAGCGCGCCCAGGCCAATATCGATCAGGCCCGCGCTGATCGCGACGATGCCCGTCAGCGCCTCAACGAAGCCAACCAGCTCTCCGCACAGCAAAATATTGCGGTCAGCGAACAGCGCCGGCGGCAAAACACGCTGGCAGCGGCCGAGGCCCTTCTAGACGCCCGGCAGACCGAATACGCGCTCTGGGAGCTACGCGTGGCCCGCCACACCATCACCGCGCCCTTCGATGCGCTGATCACCCAGCGCGACAGCGAGCTGGGTGAATGGGTCACGCCCGGGGACACCCTGATGACGCTGGTCGACATTGACGCCTTGAGACTGGACTTCCCTGTGCCTTTCTCGGCCTATGGCCGCATGGATGACGCCACTCTCGAGATCCGGCTGGAAGGCGATACCCGATGGTACGCCGCCCACCCCCGGGCACGGGTACCCCAGGACGCCACCAGCCGCCAGTTTCTGTTGCGCGCCGAGCCTGCTGAAGCCCTCAGCCTGCTGCCCGGCATGGCGCTCGAAGGGCGGCTGTTGCTTGAAGGCGAGACAGGCCCAAGCGTCCCCCGCGATGCCTTGATCCGCCGCCCGGACGGCAGCGTGAGCGTATGGCTGGCCCGCCAGGAAGACGACGCATGGCGCGCCTATGAACAGCGCGTGGAGATCGGCAGCGGCCACGAGGGCAACGTTGCGGTGCTGGACGGTATCGAGGCGGGCGATCGCGTCATTGTGGTCGGCAACGAACGCCTGGAAGAGGGGCAGACCTTGTCCCTTATCGACGACGATTAACAAGGAGCGCCCTCGCGCATGTTTGCCGCCATCATCCGTCACGGCATTTTGGTCAGTGTCGTCACCCTGATTCTGCTGATCGTGGGCATTGCCGCCATCTGGCGGATTCCCGTGCAAATGATTCCCGACCTGGAAACCCGGGTGATTGGCGTTGAAACCCAGTGGGCCGGTGCCAACCCGCAGGATATCGAAAAGGATATCCTCATCGAGCAGGAAGAGTATTTACGCAACGTCCCCAACCTGCAGCGTATGGAATCCACCGCCAGCAGCGGCAGCGCCGAGGTTGAGCTGGAATTTCCGTTTGGCGTTGACCTCACCGAAACGCTCATTCGGGTCAACAACGCCCTGAGCCAGGTGCCCTCCTACCCCACCAACGTTGACCAGCCGCGCATCGTCGCCAACTCGTTTTCGGCCAATGCGTTCATGTACTTCAACGTCGGCCCCCGCGAAGGCAATCCGCGCGATCTGGACATGCCAGCCATGCGCGACTATCTGGAAGATAACGTTCGCCCGCGCATGGAAAGCGTCAGCGGCGTGTCGGAGGTCACCGTCTCCGGCGGCGCCGAACGGCAGATGCAACTACTGCTCGACCCCGACGCCCTCGCCGCCCGCGACATCAGCATCAGTGATATCCAGAACGCATTGCGGGAACGCAACCAGGACGTCTCCGGTGGCCAACTGGAAAGTGGCAAACGCCGCTATCTGCTGCGCACCGTCGGGCGTTTCGAGGATGTCGAGAGCCTGGAAGCGTTGATCCTTGACCGCCAGGGCGATGAGGTAACACGGCTTGGCGACGTTGCCGAGGTGCAGCAGTCCTACGCCGAGCTGACCTCGCGCTCTTACAACTCGACTGGTGAGCCAGTTTTGAGCGTTCAGGTGCGTCGCGAGCCGGGGGCCAACGTCATCGACATCAAGCGCGCCATGCTGGACGAGGTGGAGGCTCTGAATGAAGGCCTGCTGGCCGAACAGGGCATGCAGATGATCCTATCCAGCGACGACGTTCGCTACGTGGAGTCCTCGATTGCCAACGTCTGGGTCAACCTGGGCCTGGGGGCGCTGTTTGCCACTCTGGTGATGTACGCCTTCCTGCGCTCGGCCCGGGCCACCTTCGCCGGCATCATCGGCATTCCCATCTGTACCATTGCGGCATTTCTCGGCCTTCTGCTTGCCGGGCGCACCCTGAACGTAATTTCCCTGGCCGGGGTGGCCTTTGCTATCGGCATGACCATCGACAACACCATTGTCGTGCTCGAAAGTATCGAGACCCAACGGCGGCGCGGGCTGGCCCGTTTCCAGGCGGCGCTTGAAGGCGTCAAGCAGGTCTGGTCGGCAGTGCTCGCCTCGACGCTGACCACGATTCTGGTGTTTGTGCCGATTTTCTTTATCGAGCAGGAAGCCGGCCAGCTGTATTCCGATATTGCCGTGGCGATCTCCACTTCGATCCTGGTCTCGATGGTGGTCGCCATTACCGTCATCCCCACGCTCGGCGCGCATATCGATTTCCGGGGCCGCAATAACGGCAATGGCACTCGCCCGCGCTGGATGAGCGCCTGCCTGTGGGTGGTCGACCGCATGATCAAAAGCACGGCGCGGCGCACGGCGGCCGTGGTGTTGGGCATCGTTGGCGGTGTGGCGATTTTTGTCGGGCTGACGCCGCCTGCGGAATACCTGCCCGAGGGCGAGGAAGCCAAGACCTTCGCCAGCATGAACGCCCCGGCAAGCTACAACCTCGCCACCATGGACGCCATCGCCCAGGACCTGCAGCGCGAACTCGAACCCCACGTCGGCGCCGACCCTGAGGACTTTGAACGCGGCGACACCGACGTGCCCCCCATCCGCACCATGGGCATCCAGGCCGAAGCGCAGAGCCTGCGCATCATTGCCGAAACCATCGACCCCAATCATATCGAGGCGCTGATGGACGCGCTCACCACACGCTACGAGGCCTACCCGGATATGCGCGCCTTTGCCGCGCGCGGCTCGATCATCTCGAGTAACGACGGCGGCACGCGCAGCATCACGCTGGATATTGCCGGTAATGACCTGGAAACCCTCTACGCAACGGCCAATCGTATTTACGAACGCGCCCAGGCGACCTTCGACAACCCGCGTATTCAATCGCGCCCCTCGGCGCTGGATCTGGGCCAGCCGTTGATCGAGATTTATCCGGACTGGGAGCGCGCCGCCGAGCTGGGCTTTGATACCGAGGCTCTGGGCACCGCGATTGCCGTGCTGACCAACGGGTCGTACCTGGACGATTTTTACCTCGGCGATGAGAAGATCGATCTTTACGGCTATGGCCCAGAGGCCGGCGATATCGACCTCGACCGCTTGGCCAGCCTGCCCTTGCATACGCCTGCCGGCTTCAACGTACCGCTGAACGACGTCGCCGATATCGAAGAAACCGTTGGCACCGCCACCCTACGCCGGGTTGATGGCCGGCGCAGCGTGACCCTGAATGTGATCCCACCGCGCAGCGTGGCGCTGGAAGCGGGTATCGAACGGATGCAGCGCGAAGTGATCGAGCCCATGCGCGATCAGGGCGAGCTACCTGGCGGTATCGATATCACGGTAAGCGGTGCGGGCGACCAGCTCGATGCCACCCGCCAGTCTCTCACCGGCAACGGGTTGATTGCCCTGGCGATCGTGTATTTATTGCTGGTGGCGATTTTTGCCCACTGGGGCTATCCGCTGCTGATTCTGGCGACCATCCCCCTCGGCGCCGCCGGAGGGATTGTCGGTCTGTGGCTGATGAACAGCGTGGGCGCGATGCTGCCGCGTATCGGCTTGAACGCCATCAGCCAGCCTTTCGACATGATCACCATGCTGGGCTTTTTGATCCTCATGGGCACTGTGGTCAACAACCCGATACTGGTCGTCCATCAGGCACGCATCAACCTGCGCGAGACGACCATGGACGTACGCGATGCGGTATACAGCGCCGTGGAGAGCCGCCTGCGGCCCATTGCCATGACCACCTTGACCACGCTGTGCGGGCTATCGCCGCTGGTGTTTTTACCCGGCGAGGGCACCGAGCTGTATCGCGGCGTCGGCGCCATCGTGCTGTTCGGGCTGCTGGGCACCGCCATCGTCACCGTCACCTTTCTACCGGCGCTTACCGTGGCGGTGCTTAGCCGGCGGACTAAGCGACAGCCGGATTAGAAAAACAGCTGCTTGAGGGCTGCACCCGGGTCGGCTTCACGCATGAAGACCTCACCCACCAGGAAGCCGTTAATTTCGTGGTCACGCATTAGTTCCACGTCGTCACGGGTGTGGATTCCCGATTCCGTTATCACCGTGACACCCTCTGGAATACTGGGCAGCAACTCCAGCGTGGTGTTCAAACTGGTCTCGAAGGTGTGCAGGTTGCGGTTGTTGATGCCGATCAGCTTGAGATCCAGCGCCATGGCACGTGACAGCTCGTTGGCATCGTGGACCTCTACCAGCACGTCCATGCCCAGGGCGATGGCTTGCTGGTTCAGGTCACGAAGCTGGGCGTCGTCCAGCGCGGCGACAATCAGCAGAATACAGTCAGCCCCGATCGCCCGCGCCTCGGACACCTGATAGCCGTGGGTAATGAAATCCTTGCGAATCACCGGCAGCGAACAGGCATCACGCGCGGCGATCAAGTAATCTTCGTGGCCCTGGAAAAAATCCGCATCGGTGAGAACGGACAGACACGCCGCGCCGCCCTGGGCATAGCTTTTGGCGATATCCGCCGGGTGAAACTCCTCACGAATCACCCCCCTGGAAGGCGAGGCCTTTTTAACTTCGGCGATGATAGCGGCATCCCCGGCGGCGATGCGGGTATTAAGCGCATCGGTAAATCCCCTGGGCGCGCTCTGCTTTTCACCCAGCGCCAGCAGGTCGGCTTCCGAAACGGCCTGGCGGCGCTCGGCCACTTCCTGGTCCTTGCGGTCCAGAATGCGCGTTAAAATAGTCGGCGTTGCCTGTTGAGTCATGGTGATCTCTTCTTGTTTAAAACTAACCTTTATTAAAACTATTTTTTTAAAATTAATCTTTATTAAAATTAATCTTTTTTAAAACATAGTTTGTTTAAGCGCCTACTGCTTGAAAACGCTGGTGAAGTGGGACAATTCTTTTAGCTTTTCAAGCGGTAATTTGGAGGCCTGGGCATCCTGAGCCAACATCACGCCCTCTTTCAAGCTATCCGCCACGCCCGCGCAATACAGGGCCGCACCTGCATTCAGCGCGACCATGTCCGCCGCCGCACCGTCACCACTCAGCGCCGCTTTCACCAGCCGCAAGCTATCTTCCGCGCTGGTGGCCTTGAGCGTAGCCAGACTCTGGCGCTCGATGCCGAAGTCCTCGGGATTAATGGTGTACTGGGCAATCTCGCCGTCCTTAAGCTCTGCCACCTGGGTCGGGGCGGCCAACGAAATTTCATCCAGGCCGTCTTCGGAATGCACGACTAGCACGTGGCGACTGCCAAGCTTCTTCAGCACTTCCGCCATCAGCGGCACCAGCGACGGCGCATAGACACCCAACACTTGATTGGGCGCGCTGGCCGGGTTGGTCAGCGGCCCCAGAATATTGAACAGCGTGCGCACGCCCATTTCACGGCGTGGGCCAATGGCATGGCGCATCGCTGGGTGGTGGTTGGGGGCAAACATGAAACCGACACCTACTTGCTCGATACAGCGGGCAACCTGCTCAGATTTCAGGTCGAGGTAAATATCCGCCACGTCGAAAAGGTCGGCACTGCCAGACGACGATGAAACGCTGCGGTTGCCGTGCTTGGCCACATGGGCGCCAGCAGCGGCAGCGACAAAACTGGCGGCAGTGGAGACGTTAAACAGGTTGGCGCCATCGCCGCCGGTGCCGACGATATCCACGATGTGGTCGGCATCCAATTCAACCCGCTTCATCAAGTCTCGCATTACCTGGGCGGCAGCACTAATTTCAACTGCACTCTCGCCTTTCATGGCAAGCCCCACCAGCAGACCGCCAATCTGGGCATCGGACGCTTCACCGGTCATCATCTGGCGCATCAGCGCGTGCATGGCATCGAAAGAGAGGTCTTCGCGGCGCATCACCGCGTTAATTGCGTCTCGCATTTGCATGAACAGGAAAGCCCCTAAAGCTGTATTTCCGGCGATCAGCCGCGTTGTAAAAAGTTGGCCAGTAGCGCATGACCTTGACGGGTAAGGATGGATTCAGGGTGAAACTGAACGCCTTCGACATCGAGTTCGCGGTGTCGCAAGCCCATGATAACCCCTGGCGTAACGTCGTCATCAGCGGTCAATGCGGTTATCTCCAGGCAGTCGGGCAAGCGTTGCTTATCCACCACCAATGAATGGTAACGGGTCACTTCCAACGGGTTATCCAAGCCGGTAAACACCCCTTGGTTATCATGCTCTACCGCTGAGGTTTTACCATGCATGACCTCTGGGGCGCGCACCACATGGCCGCCGTAGACCTGTCCAATGGCCTGATGCCCGAGACACACCCCCAATATCGGCAGCGTGCCGGCAAAATGTTCAATGGCCGACAGGGAAATTCCGGCCTCATTGGGCGTACAGGGGCCTGGCGATATAACCAGATGGGTTGGCGAGAGTGCCGCCATCTGCTCAATGGTGATCTCGTCATTACGATGGGTCACGACCTCAGCGCCTAACTCGACCAGATACTGAACGATGTTAAACGTAAAGCTATCGTAATTGTCCAGCATAAGGACGCGCTTGGCGACCTTCACCTTTGCCATTGGCTGTCGACCCTTTAGGTAAAACGATCAGTAACAACTGCTTTACCACGATGATACCCCAACCCGGTGCGTCATTGCAGGGGTTAAGAAGGCGACCAGGAGACGTTGACGCCGGGCCACCCACAGGAACACGCTATGCTGTTAAGGTATAAGTTGCCAGCGCAGTGGTCACGTAGCGTTTGCGGGACGCCTCCCAGCTAACGGGAACTGGTATCGCGGTAGAACAATCTTTATTATCAGTCGCTTTTCAAGAGAGTCAGGAGCGTGGGATGCGTAACAATGTCATGAAATGGGGGCTGCTCTTGCTGGCATTGATGATCGCCAGCCCCTCGACAACGGCGCAAACCTCGCTTCGGGTGGTGGTGTCATTTTCGGTGATCGCTGATCTGGTCAAGCGAGTGGCGGGTGACGCTGCAAGCGTGGATGTGATCGTTCCTGCCGACGAAGACGTCCATCGTTGGGAGCTTACCCCGCCCAATGTGCTGGCATTGGAAGAAACCGATCTCGTGTTTTACAACGGCCTGGAATTAGAGCCCTGGCTGCGCGATGTAAAAGCCATTGTGGAAAATGATCTGCCCATGGTGGCCTTGGCCGAAAATGCAGATTACCCTGCGCTGCCGCTTACCTCTGGTCGCTATCAAGGCTACGCGAACCCCCACATGTGGATGGCCCCCGAGGGCGCCGCTGCTTATGTGGACGTTATCGCCGAAACCCTGTCAAAACATGCACCGGACCATGCTGACGCGTTCGATCAACGCGCCGCGGATCTCAAGCAGACACTGAAAGAGCTCGATGCCGATATTGAAGAGCGCCTGGGCGGCATTCCCCAGACGAACCGAACGCTTGTGACCAGTGAAGCAGGCCTTGCCTACTTCGCCGACGCCTACGCGTTCGAGTACGACGCTTTGTGGGGCGTCAATCACGAAACTCTGGGGACCCCGGCCGCGATGGCCCGCCTGCAGGCAAGGCTGGCCGAGAAGCGACCACCCGGCCTGTTTTTCGAGAGCACCACACCAAAGATTCACATGGACGCCCAGGCACGTTATGTCGGTCTTCCCCTGGCGGGGCCACTCTACGTGGACGCCCTCAGCGGCGGTGACGGACCGGCATCCAGCTACGCGGACATGCTGCGCCACAACGCCGAACAGTTGCATGCCACCCTGGGTGGTGCCAGAGAAGAAGACTAGGAGCCTGGCAGCTTCATATCAGGTGATCATCTCGGCGAGTGACGTCAGTACGGCATCAGGATCGCTGTGGCTGATCGGTTCGCCGTGATTATAGCCATAGGGCAACGCCAGGGTGGTAAAACCAGCGGCTTTACCCGCTGCGATATCATGTCGTGAATCCCCCACCATCACGCAATCGCCGGGGGGCACACCGCAGGCGTTAGCAGCGTACAGCAGCGGTAACGGGGAAGGCTTCTTCTCAGCCAGGGAATCACCGCCCAGGCACAGATTAAAGCAGGCGTTCAACTCGAAGTGGTCCAAAATAGGCGCAATAAAGCGCTCTGGCTTATTGGTGATCAGCACCAGGATATAGCCTGCTTCGCGGAGCGCCGTCAGTGCTTGCCCGACGTGAGGATATAAGGTGGTCAACTGATTGGGGGCCGCCGCATAATGGTGTAAAAACCCCGCGTAAGCACGCTCAAAAAGCCGGGCATCGGGTGGCGTGCCCAACGTCCAGGTTAATGCCCGCTCAACCAGCACGGCAGCGCCGTTTCCCACCCAGTCGCGAACGTTATCTGACGTTGGCATTGTCAATTTCTGGTCGGCCAGCGCATGGGCTACCGCGACCGTTAGATCGGGAACCGAATCGATGAGCGTGCCATCGAGGTCGAAGGCAATCATACGCTTGCCGTGAAGAAGTGGGTGCAAGTGACCATCCTTTCTACTTAAAAATCACCTAAAGCTGGCTCCAGGACGCGCCCTGAGACCGGCTTTGCTATATGAAACGCAGCTTACATTCGTCACTACCGCAAGAAACCTCTATGCTGAGTCTTATTTCAGTCAAGGAGTAAGACATGAGCCTTCCCACCATCGTGATCGTTGGCGGCGGTGCCGGCGGACTGGCCCTGGCAACTCAATTGGGACGTAAGCTTGGCAAGCCTGAGCGCGCCAATGTTGTCTTGCTTGACCGTAATACAACCCACGTCTGGAAGCCGTTGCTGCACGAATTGGCCACCGGGGTACTGAACTCCAGCATGGACGAAGTGGATTACCGCGGTCATTCGTCGGCGCATCATTATCGCTACCAGCGTGGCTCGCTGTCCGGCATTGATCGCCAGGCCAAGCAGCTGCACCTGGCCCCCATTGTGGATGAACAAGGCGAGGAGGTTCTCCCCGCAAGACAGCTAGGCTACGACTACCTGGTCATGGCCCTTGGCAGCGTATCCAACGACTTTGGCACGCCAGGGGTCGCCGAGCACTGCCATTTTATCGATTCGCCCCAGCAAGCCAAGGCGTTTCAGCGCGATATGATCAATACCTTCCTGCGCTACACGGACCCATCGCTGCGCCAGCATCCCCAACTGACCATCGGTATAGTGGGCGGTGGCGCTACCGGGGTGGAACTGGCCGCCGAACTGTTTGACGCCTCAAGGATGCTCAATGCCTACGGGGTGACCGCCACCGACCACCAGCAAATCAGCGTGCACCTGCTCGAGGCCGCACCGCGCTTGCTTCCGGGCCTGTCCGAACGCATCAGCCAGACCGTTCAGCAAGAGCTGGAAGGCATGGGCGTCACGGTCCACGTGGGGACTGCGATCAAAGAGGCCCAGGCTAGCTGCCTGGTTACCGGCGACGATGACGTGATCGAGACCGACCTCAACGTCTGGGCGGCGGGCATCAAGGCACCGCCGTTTCTCGCGGAGCAGGGACTTTCGACCAATAACAAAAACCAGATCAAGGTCGCTAAAACGCTTCAAAGCGTCGATGATCCGGCGATTTTTGCCCTGGGCGACTGTGCCGACTGCCCGCAGGGGGACGACAGCGCCGTACCCCCGCGTGCCCAGGCCGCTCACCAGCAGGCCAAACACCTGGTCAAGAACCTGGTCAATCAGCTGGAAGGCAAACCGCTCGCCGATTTTCGCTACCGGGATCACGGCTCGCTGGTGTCCCTTGCCCGTTACGATGCCGTCGGCAGCCTGATGCGCAGCTCTGCATCACGCGGGCTATTCCTGGAGGGTTGGCTGGCACGCCGTGCCTACGCGTCGCTCTACCGAATGCACCAGCTATCGATCCATGGCGCGCCCAAAACCGGCCTTGCCTGGCTGGTCGATAAGCTCAATCGTTACCTGAAACCCCGCATGAAGCTGCATTAATTAATTAAACCAAGCATTTAAATCAGGCACTGGCAATCGCTTCGCGCAACTGCCGAATCACGGAATCATAGCCGTGCGGGTCACTTTGCTGGTGGGCATTAAAGATCGCCGACCCGGCGACGAAGGTATCCGCCCCGGCAGCGGCGATATCGGCTATGTTATCGGCCTTGACGCCACCGTCGACTTCGAGGCGGATCGCGCGCCCTGACGCATCAATCCTCGCGCGCGCATCGCGCAGTTTATCCAGCGTACCGGGGATGAACGACTGCCCGCCAAAACCGGGGTTGACGCTCATCAGCAGCACCATGTCGACCTTATCCATGACGTAATCGAGATAGGAAAGCGGCGTTGCGGGGTTGAATACCAGCCCAGCTTTGCAGCCGCTGTCGCGTATCAGCTGCAGCGAGCGGTCAATGTGCTCGGAGGCTTCCGGGTGAAAGGTAATATAGCTGGCCCCCGCCTCGATAAAATCGCTGATCATTCGATCCACTGGCTTGACCATCAGATGCACATCAATGGGCGCTGTCACGCCGTGTTGGCGTAATGCCTTGCAGACCATCGGTCCGATGGTGAGATTGGGCACATAGTGGTTATCCATGACATCGAAGTGGACGATATCCGCTCCTGACGCGAGCACATTGTCCACTTCCTCTCCCAGGCGGGCGAAGTTGGCGGAAAGAATCGAGGGAGCAATTAAGCAATCACGCGCAGCGGTCATATCAACAATCCTGCTTTACCAAAGTGAGTAAACAACGGCCATTACCGCATTCAAGGGGTTGCATGTTACCAGAAGCGTCGCGCAGCGGGGTTTGTCAGGCATTGTCTTTAACATATATTCTAAAAAAGAATATAAAACAGAATTGTAATTCCACAATCACAGGTTTAAGCTTGCTAACTATATTATCAATACCAGATTGCCAACACTGGCTAAGTTATTAAGGAGCTTAGAATGTCATTTGTCGTTTTCCGTCGTAGCGTCTTGGCGTTGGCTATCGGCGCCACGCTTTCAAGCCCTGCCATTGCCCAGGAACGCGAACTGCTGAACTCCTCCTACGATATTGCCCGGGAGTTGTTTGCCGAGATCAACCCCAAGTTTGAAGCCTGGTGGGCAGAAGAACACGGTGAAGACGTTGAGGTCAGCCAATCCCACGGCGGTTCATCTGCCCAGGCACGCGCCATCATGCAAGGGTTGCGCGCTGACGTCGTGACGTTCAACCAGGTGACCGATGTCAACGTCCTCGCTGAGGCGGGCCTGGTTGATGAAGACTGGCAGGAGGCGCTGGACAACAACGCCTCGCCCTACTACTCCACCACGGCGTTTTTGGTGCGCAAGGATAACCCCAAGGACATCGAAAACTGGGACGACCTGGTGAACGAAGACGTTGAAATCGTTTTCCCCAACCCGAAAACGTCGGGCAACGGCCGCTATACCTACCTGGCCGCCTGGGGCTTTGCCGACGAGCAATTTGACGGCGACGAAGAGCAGATTCAGGACTTCATGCGTACCTTCCTCGCCAACGTGGAGGTCTTCGACACCGGCGGTCGCGGCGCGACGACCAGCTTTATCGAACGTGAGATCGGCGATGTGCTGATCAGCTTCGAGTCCGAGGTGAATAACATTCGCAAGGAATATGGCAGCGATGATTACGAAGTCATCGTGCCGCCTACCAGCATCCTTGCTGAGTTCCCCGTGGCCGTCGTAGGCGAAAATGCTGAGCGAAACGGTAACAGCGACCTGGCGCAAAGCTACCTGGAATATCTCTACCGTGAGGACACCCAGCGACTGCTGGCAGGCTTCAACTACCGTGTGCACCATGAGGCGGTGGTCGAGGAATTTGCCGATCAGTTCCCCGAAACCGACCTGCTGAAAGTTGAAGATGTTTTCGGTAGCTGGCCAGAAGCGATGGAAACGCACTTTGAAGGTGGCGGCATGCTGGACCAACTTCAGCGCCGCTAATTCTCTAATCCGCCGGACTGAGACATGAGCCACTTCGCCCTTCGACACTCCGGCAGCGCGCGCGTGCTGCCGGGTTTTGGTCTTTCCATGGGTATCAGCGTGCTGTTTATCTCGCTGGTACTGCTGCTGCCCATTACCGGGCTGTTTGGCCAACTCGCCGGACTGAGCTTCGCTGAATACTGGGCAATCATCACTGAAGGCCGCGTCGTCGCCAGTTACATGGTGACCATTGGGGCGGCCGCCGTCGCGGCGTTGGTCAATGCCGTCTTTGGCCTGCTGCTGGCCTGGGTGCTGGTCCGTTATGACTTCACCGGCAAGCGGCTGCTCGACGCGCTGATGGATTTGCCCTTCGCCTTACCTACAGCGGTGGCTGGCATTACCCTGGCAACGCTCTACGCGAGCAGTGGCTGGATGGGCGGTTGGCTGGAGTCACTGGGGTTTCAGGTTGCCTATACCTGGGTTGGCATTGCCCTGGCGATGGCGTTCACCAGCATCCCGTTTGTGGTCCGCACGGTACAACCCGTACTGGAGGACATGCCCGCTGAAGTCGACGAGGCGGCGATGTCACTGGGCGCCACTGACGGTGTCGCGTTTCGTCGGGTCATCATGCCCCACTTATGGCCGGCGCTGGTCACTGGCACGGGGCTTGCGTTTGTGCGCTCACTCGGCGAATTTGGCGCCATTATCTTTATCGCTGGCAATATGCCTTACGAAACCGAGATCACCGCGCTGATGATTTTCGTCAAGCTGCAGGAGTACGACTACGCGGGGGCTTCGGCAATCGCCTCGGTGGTGCTGTTTGTTTCGCTGACCCTGTTGCTTGCGATCAATGTCTGGCAGGGGCGCTTTATTCGTCGCTTGCATGGAGGTAAGGGGTAATGCGTCGAATTGGGGATGCACCACTGATCCGCCGCCTGCTGATTGCAGCGGCGGTGGGCCTATCGGGGCTATTTCTACTGCTGCCGCTGGTCGCCATTTTCGCTCAGGCCTTCTCGCAGGGTGTCAGCGTGTTCTGGTCAAACGTCAGTGACTTTTACACCCTGCACGCAATCGGCCTGACGCTGGGTATTGCCCTGCTGACAATTCCGGTCTGCCTGGTGTTCGGGGTGGCACTTGCCTGGCTGGTGACGCGCTTCAGCTTTCCTGGCCGTCGACTGCTACAAACGTTAATCGATATACCGTTCGCGGTATCTCCCGTCGTCGCCGGGCTTATCTACCTGCTGCTCTACGGGCGCAACGGCTGGATCGGCGGCTGGCTGGACAGCTACGATATTCAGTTGATGTTCGCCTGGCCGGGGATCCTGATGGTGACCATCTTTGTCACCTGCCCCTTTGTTGCCCGGGAACTGATTCCCTTGATGCAGGCCCAGGGCTCACGTGAAGAAGAGGCGGCCGTAACGCTCGGTGCATCGGGATGGACGACGTTTCGGCGCGTTACCCTGCCCAACATCCGCTGGGCACTACTTTACGGCATCATTCTCACCAACGCCCGCGCGGTGGGTGAGTTTGGAGCCGTCTCGGTGGTATCCGGGGCGATTCGTGGCCAGACCAACACCCTGCCCCTGCACCTTGAGCAGCTTTATCAGGATTATAACGCCGTGGGGGCTTTTGCCTGCGCGGCTCTACTCGCATTGATTGCCCTACTGACGCTCGCCGCCAAGGCCGGGCTGGAATGGCGCTCGTCGCGCCGGGAGGCATTTGCATGAGCATTCGCTTACACAATATCGCCAAGCACTTTGGCGCGACTCAAGCGCTGGAACCGATCAATCTGGATATCCAGGAAGGCGAACTGGTTGGTCTGCTAGGTCCTTCCGGCTCGGGTAAAACCACCCTGCTACGCATCATTGCAGGGCTTGAAAACGCCGACCAAACACCGACGCCCGGCAAGATTTTATTCGGCGAGCGCGATGTCACCCACGTGCATGTCCGTGACCGGCGGATTGGCTTCGTGTTTCAAAATTACGCCTTGTTCCGCCACATGAGCGTCTACGACAACGTCGCGTTTGGCTTGACTGTCATGCCGCGTGCGAAGCGGCCCTCTGCCCAGGACATCCGGGCCCGGGTGTATCGGCTGCTTGAAATGGTCAAACTCGAAGCCTTTGCCCACCGCTACCCGGCGCAGCTCTCCGGTGGACAGCAACAGCGCGTTTCACTGGCCCGTGCGCTCGCCGTCGAGCCGGATGTTCTACTGCTTGACGAGCCGTTTGGCGCGCTCGATGCCAAAGTACGCCAGGAGTTGCGCCGCTGGCTGCGTCATCTACACGAAGAGTTTAACTTCACCAGCGTGTTTGTGACCCACGATCAGGAGGAAGCCCTTGAGCTCTCTGACCGCGTCGTTGTAATGAGCAACGGGCGTATTGAGCAGATCGATACGCCGGAAACCCTCTACCGGGCACCCCAGAACCGCTTTGTGTTTGAGTTTCTCGGCGACGTCAATTACCTGGAAGGCAAGGTACACAACGGCACGCTTACCTGCGGCGACGCGCACCTGGCGGTGGACCTGCCGGATGGCGACGAAGAATTGTTGCTGCGGCCCCATGAGATTCGCCTGGCCGAGCAGCCCGCCCCGGAGAGCCACCTGCCAGTGACGATCACCGCGATTTCCCCCGTGGGCGCCGAAGTCCGGGTGGAGCTGGAAGCCGACTGGCTGGCAAAGCCCTGGCTGGCAACGGTGCGCCACGCCGATTTCAACCGGCTGGGATTACGCCGCGGCCAGCGGCTTTACGCCCACCCGAGGCATTGGCGACGCTTCCCCGACGCAACAGAAAACACGATGGCGAAAACTCAAGTCGCATAGTGAGTTGCACAGTCCGTCGGCTGCCCCGGACGGGGCAACCGACGTCAATAACAGGATTATGTTTTCTGACTCAAGCCTCAGAAACGCATCTGCCTGAAGGTCAAATTGACCCGCGGATCAGAGACTTTTTTGGTTTTGGGCAGGCTATGTAGCCAGTTTTTCTGGGTACTGCCTTTCATTATCAACAAGCTGCCGTGCTCAAGGCTCAGCGACACCCGTTCGCCGGTGACTTTATGTTTAAACGAGAATTTTCTGGCACTGCCTAGCGTCAATGACCCGATCGCCCCCTCTTCAACCAGCTCTTTTTCGCCATCGCTGTGCCACCCCATGCCTTCATCGCCCGAGCTGTAAAAATTACACAGGCACGAATTGAAGATATCGCCACTGCTGCTCTCCACCCGCTGCTTAATCTCGCGCAAGACGTCAGGCCACATCAACGCCGTCCTGGTATGCCCGGAGTACGTATAGGAGACGGGCTCATCCGCGTACCAGGCCATCTTCCTCTGGGTCACGATCTCTTTGCCAAACATGAACGCACGATCATGCGCCCAGCTAAGTTGATCAATACATTGCTCCAGATAACGATCCGCCGCGCCAGCATCCAGGATTTTTCCGTGGTAATAGGCTTCGCCGTCCTGCGGCAACAGGTTAATCAACTTCATTTCGTCATTTTCAAATAGATCGGTATACGTCATCACAACGCCTGGTTGGTGTCCATGGAGCGAAGCCAGCTTTGCACGGCCGAGAGTGGCTCACAGTCAGCGGTTAAAAACAACTTGGCAAACCCGCATCGTCTGATCATACCGCTGGCGCACTACCAGCGTTATACTGACGCTCTGATGACAGTTTCAACAACAGCGGAGAACTCCATGCTACGGCGTCATTTGCTCACTTTATCTGCCTCCTTGCTGGCCACTGTGTGGCTTGCGGGCTGTGCCAGCCCCCACTACCTGCAGCTTTCCCCGGAACGCACCGCCAACGTACCTTCAGTCGGTCAGGGGCAGGAAGTGACTGTCCTGGCGCAGGATGGTCGTGACAGCGAGGTGATCGGCAACCGTGCAGGCGGTGGCATGTCGACCGCGAAAATCACCGTCAACAGCCATGAAATCATCCCACGCTTGCAGCAGGAAGCCGAGCGGGCAGTCGCCGATATGGGCTTCACGCCCACCCGGCAAGCCGCCGACGGGCGTCCCAGCCTGACGCTGGAACTGGCAAGCCTTACCTATGTGCAGGGCAACAGCGACCAGCCATTGATCGACGAAGCTCGGATTGAAGGCGTGTTACGCGCCATCGCGCGCAATGACGGCACCACCTACACGGGCACCTACACCTCCAGGCGCACTCAGGAGTATGCGGTCAAGCCCGACAAGGATACCAACACGCGAATGGTTAACGACCTACTAAGCGATGCGCTGAATCGCGCCTTCAGTGACCAGGACCTTGGCCAACTGCTGGCCCGCTAACCCCTTTGACCATTACGTTAGTGCGTCAGAGGTTTTTATGGTTCCAGCGGCCCTCGACGCACTAAATGCCAAACGGTTTCCGTTATCCCGCGTGCATCCGGCTCGGTCTCTTCCAACAGCGACAACCGGAAATTGGGCGTCAACAGTGCCTCGACTTCCTCATGCGGGACGCTGTAAGGAGGGCCCCCGCCCTCTCCCTGGTGTGCCACACTCACCAGCAGCCCTTTGGCCCCCGGCGGCGTCAGTTGGGCAAGATGAAACGCATAACGCTGGCGCGTCGCTTCGGGCAGGGCGATTAGCGCGGCGCGGTCGTAAAACGCGCCGATTTCGCTTGCCTGCTGAATGTGCAAGTGAAAAAAATCGCCGCACCACAACTCGATATTGCCTTGGCGGCTGATGTTGAACCCCGCCTGTTGATAACGCGATACCGAAGTCGATGACTGGGCAAGAAACTGCTCGATTGCCTCAGGCGCCAGCTCAACACCCAGCACTGGATGCCCCGCTTCAGCAAGCCAACGCATATCCAGCGTTTTACCGCAGAGGGGAACCAGTACCTTGGCGCGGTCAGGCACGCCAAGCGATGGCCAGTAATGTGTCAGCGCGGGGTGGGGTTGGGGCAAATGAAAGCCAATACGCCCCTCCTGCCACCGGGCTCGCCAGAGATCCGTCATTTTTGGTCGCTCATACGCCCATTAAAACCAGCGATCGCGTTTTTTACGCCGACGTGGCAGGTGAGGCACGATAAGACCGACAACCAGGCCAGCACCGGCGACGCCTCCGCCATACATGAAGTAGCGCAGCAGCAGGTCCTCTTCCTGGGTATCAAGCCGTGCTTGCAGGGCGCGCACTTGCTCGCTCGACTCATCGACATTACTGCTCAGTTGGTCGTTACGCGTTTCCAGTTCATCAATGCGCTGCTGACGTGCTTCCAAGGTATCGCGCATGGTGGCCACGCGCTGCTCCCATTCTTCGTTGATACCGTCTAACTCATCGGTAAGCGCGGCCACCCGTGACTCGAGTTCTGGCAGCTGCTCGGTGGCACTGGGCGTTTCCTGGAGCTCATCGCTCAAAATCCATACGGTATCGCCGCCATCACCGCGCACGCGGGTGTAGTCGCCGCTAGTTTCAAGCACCTCAACCTGCTCGCCGGCATTCAGCGTCCCCACAATGCGGTAGCCATCCGTGGGGCCACTGCGTACATAGGTTGAAAGCTCATCACTTACCCAGGCCTCATTTTCCGGCTGGGCCACCCCATTGACACACCACACACTGACTAATACACCGGCGGCAACCGCCCGGTAACGATGACAAAATTGAGCTATCTGCATGACGTAATGTCCTGATTAAGTCACTGCCCTTCGGCAGCGCTAACGTGTCTAATCTCCGCGCGGTGGGAGTGAAAACGGACGAGGAAACTCCGCCACCTGCGCGTCGCTTTTAACGGCTTTCAAAGGTCCCTCACGCTCCACTTCATCAATGCGCACGATCGCGTTGAGCGGGAGGTAACTTCGCTTCACGCCTTCGAAGGTGCGCTGCAATTTTTCGCTCGCAGGGTCGATTACTACCCTCGAGGAATCTTCAAAGACAAACTCCTCGACTTCAATAAAGCCCCAGAGTTCGCTTTGGAATATCTCGCGCACGTATAAATCCCAAATTTCACCCTGCTGGTGCACCACCACTCGGTAAATTGGCTTGGCCGCCATCTTGGCCTTTTCCTCTTGCCGCTGGAACGTTAATTTAGCGGTGAAGCTTAACATATTCCCGTATGCAAGCGTTTGCCGTTCGGACAACCCTTCCATGGCCGAAACCTCCGCTTGTGTGTAGGGTAGTCAAGTCTGTTTGACTTTTTTGTCCTTCATCCAGAAGCAATCACCCATGCAAAGGGCCCAAACAGGAGCAATAGCGATCTTCCTGGCTGGTGCTTCAGTGCCATCACCCAAAGTATCCCGCTTGGTACCCACTGCGGTCTGGTCTACTTTAAGGGTGAGAATGCACATTCGCTTCGCGATCTACTAAAACATCAAGAAGATCTCGACTTCTATGTATAATCCCCGCTCACCCGGGACAAGGAGTCATCGTGACCACCGATCAACAGCCAGCGACGCAAGACGATAAATTTAACGGGCTGCTGACCAACTTTGACGACGCCGTGCACCTGCTGTCGCAAGCGCCTGCGTTATCAAAACCAGCGGAACTACCCCGCGTCTTGGACACAGCACGCGAACTTTTAATGCTGGACGGCGGCGCCCAAGCGCTCGAGCAGCGTGCGCAAGCATTTGAGGCGGCGGGCGTCTTCTTGGGTTCCGACTGGGAAACCCCCCAGTATCTGGTGCCAACCCTGACCACGTTTGCACTTAAAAGCACCGACCCCAACGTGGTGGTCATCGAGACGCTCAGCGAGATTCGTTTACTCGCCGTGGCAAAAGGTGGTTATGCGCACCCATTGGTATCGGAAGAATTTTCGCATCATTACCTGACCCAGGTCATCGCCATCAATCTATGGCTGCTGTTTACCGCGCCAAGCGAAGCTGAGCGTGAACAGCAGGGACGCCTGGCCGTTATTCCACGCCAACTCTTCCAGTATCTGGCGGAACGGATTGGTTACGAACACATCATCGACCAGTTGATTGACGAAATATGGCGCATTCTCAAGCAGCGCCCCATTCAGGTCGATTCCATCAAACAGATGATTACCCAAATCTCCCTGTGCCAGGCAAACCCCGAGATCGACCTGGGGGCCAGCGGCCAGGGGGCCGACAGGCTGGTAAGCTCGCTCTTCGGGCCAACCCAGGCGTGTCGCGAAGACCCAGGCATTGATATCTACCGCGAGCGGCTGGATGGCATGGACCAATCGGCTCTACAGGCTGAAGCAACCGGGTTCGCACGAGCCATGCACGACACCGGGCTGGTATCGCCCTACCACGCGGTCCTGCTGCGTCACTTGCTCGAAGAGGGTGATCATCTGGTGTCTGAAGCCTTCGGGCTCTCGTCAACCGGCCGTGATTGCCTGCTGTGTTACCGCGAGCTGGTTCATGCACTGATTCGCGGCAGCGTATATCCAGCCACGGCCCAGGCCGTCTACGGGCTGGCCCTGATGCTCGAGCGAGGGATTCTTTACCAGCCCCCGGTGGCACCGGCCATGTGGCGCCAGCTCAACCTGCCTCTTTCCGAATGGTCTCAGGCACGCCTGAATATTGCCTATGGCGAGATAGCGTCGCCAAGGGCTCGCCTGCTGGAAGGCGTGCTGTGCATGCTGGGCTTGCCGTTAGGTGTTGGTCAGGGCAATAACCCGACCTGTCAGTCGGCCCGCGCGTTATCAATGTGGGCTTACAATGACCCGGACTACTTGTTGCAGATGGTCACCTGGGCCGCACGGGATGACGAGATCATCATGCACTTCGAAGGCCAGGCCATCTCTTCGATGGCGAGTTTATCGGGCGTGGCTTCGGAGCTACCGATAGACCTTGACCCCGTTTCATTGATTGTGGTGCCGCATCTGGACCGTATCTACGCCGAAATGGGTCGACGTTGCATTAGCCGTGAAGGCGACCCCCACCGCTGGGTGAATCCGGAATTTCACGGCTGGTGGTCAGGCCGCGGCTTTCGTATCAATGTCGATGTGGCTACCGGCAAATTAGTCGACTTGAATGATTTTATTCGTCACTTCTACGCCTGCTACCACCCTTACTACAATGGCAACCAGCCGCTGATTCATCCGCAGCCTGCCGGTATTGCCGTCACCGACAGCGCCGCCCGTTTCATTGGCTGGCACGCCATCACCATCCTGCGCGCCTCACTTGATCCTAACGACGTGATGCGCATTTATTTTTACAATCCCAATAACGATAGCGGTCAGGATTGGGGGGATGGTGTAAAAGTCAGCACCGCGGGACACGGCGAACGCTTCGGCGAAGCCTCGCTGCCGTTTTCGCAATTTGTTTCGCGGCTGTATATTTATCACTTTGACCCGCTTGAACGCGGTGAACTGGCGACAGTCACCGAAGACGAGCTCGATACCGTTAAACGTTACCTGCAGCAAAGCTGGGGGGCCGAACGGCTACCCGCCACAGAGCTGCAAGCCAACGAAGGCCCTTACCACACCCCACCCAACGACACATGATGCGACTTGACCAACTGCTCGTCAGCCAGGGGCTGACGAGCTCGCGCACCCGCGCTCAGCGCCTTATCCGCAATGGCCGTGTCTCGCTTGATGAGACGACGCAGGCACTCACCAAACCCAGCGAAAAGTGGCCCGAAGATACCCGCCTGTACGTTGCCCCGGACCCTGAGGAGCGCTTCGTATCACGTGCCGGCCTCAAGCTGGAGGCCATGCTTGACGCACTTGAGCTCCGACTCGACGGACTGGGTGTCCTCGACGTCGGCCAGTCAACCGGGGGGTTCAGCGACTGTGCCTTGCAAGCCGGCGCGCGCCACGTGATTGGTGTCGAAGTCGGCCATGGCCAGTTAGATGCACGCCTTAGAAACGATCCACGGATCACCTGTCTGGAAGGCATCAATGCCCGCGCCATGCGCGGGGAAAAGACCCTGCAACAGGCGCTCGCCGAGCACCCCGTCGATTTGGCGGTCATGGACGTATCGTTTATTTCGCAAACCTTGATCCTGCCTGAAATAGCCGCCCTGCTGCCGCGCCACGGACGGCTAATTTCTCTGGTAAAACCGCAGTTCGAGCTGACACCGAAAGCACTGGACAAACGCGGCGTGGTCCGCGATGACGCGAATTATCATGACGTTGAGGAACGCTTAAGGAAAGCATGCCAGTCACTGGGGTTCACCGTCCAACATTGGCAAATCAGTCCGATTACCGGCGGCGACGGTAACCGCGAGTTTCTGCTTTACGCGCAAAAAACCGACTAGTCATTGGAAGTTCCCGGAGACGGCTTTAGCGTTTCCACTTTCACCGACTCCCCCGACGCCCGGTGCAGCCAGACATCCATTTGCTCAAAGGCAATGCGTACGCCCGCTTCGCGGAACAGCGCATCCACCCGGCAATTGATCTCATCGGCGGCAAACAGTCGATCCAGCAGATCGTTGACAAAGATACGCAGTTCAAAGTTGAGGCTATGGGGCCCATAGCTCATGCAGAATACCTGCGGCTCGGGATCGGCAAGCACACGGACATTTTCATCCGCCGCTTGGCGCAACAAGCGGTGTACCGTCGCCAGATCTGAGCCATGGACCACGCCGTAGGTCAGCACCACGCGGGTCACGTTGTCGGAGAGCGACCAGTTGATCAATTGATCGGTCACGAAGGTTTTATTGGGAATGATGATCTCTTTGCGATCAAAATCGGTCACGGTCGTCGCACGTATGCGAATACGGCTCACCGTGCCGTGCAGATTACCCAGGGTGATGGTATCGCCAATCCGGATGGGGCGTTCGAACAGGATAATCAGACCGGAGATAAAGTTGGCAAAGATCTCCTGCAGCCCAAACCCCAGGCCCACACTCAAGGCCGCTACCAGCCATTGTAATTTGTCCCATGACACGCCCAGCGTGCCCAAGGCCGACACGATACCGGTCCCGACAATGGTGTACGACAGCAAGGAAGTGATCGCATAGGCACTGCCCTGCTTTAACGTCAGGCGGGAAAGCACCATGACCTCCAGCAACCCCGGCAGATTGCGTGCCAGAATAAACGTCAGTGCCACCACCAGCAGGGCACCCGACAGGTCGGAAATCGACAGCGCACTATCGACCAATTCGCCATCGGTGTTCTCCCATAGCGATACCTGATCCAGATAGCTCAGCACTGAGAGCAGGTCTGCCCAGACCAGATACAGCAAGCCACTGAAGGCAACCAGTAAAATCAGTTTGGAAAGGCGTAGCGACTGAGTATTGATCTGTTCCATGTCCAGCGGCGGCTCTTCTACGACTTCCAGACCGCCTTCGGCACCCTCCTGAACCTGGGCGCGTCGCCTTGCCAGTGCACGCCGATAAGCCAGGCGCCTTGCCGCCACGGCCAAACTACGCACCACTGTGGCTTCTACCACCACCCACAAGCCCAGTAGGTAGAGCGTGGCAACAAAGCGACCCACCAGCCTCAGCGCCGTGTATTCATATCCCCATACCACCAGCCCCAGCAAGACGATAGGCACTGCCGACATGGCCAAACCGAGTAGCAGGCGAAACAGGCGAACGCCAAAAATGGGCACATGGGCCAGGATCAACCTGGCCAAGCACACGCTCATTGCCAGCAGCCCCAAGGTTAACAGTCCCATGGCAACCGGCCGCTGGGCGAGCGGCGTCTGAAGATTGTCGGCCAGTGTTGAAATGGCAATCACCGGTACCAGCGCCACCCCTAGCCCCGCCAGTAAACGCCGCAGTTGGGCGTTATAAGCAGGCGACCAGGTAAAGTGTTGCTCGGCCACGCCATCCGCCACCAACAGCCGTCTCCCCCAGGCGACAACAACCCAGCTCAACGCCAACTGCAATAAGGCAGGAGCCAGGTTCGCCGCCAGCAGACTCTCGGTAGCGCCCAGTGCCACCCCCACTCCCGCCAGTGCCAACGGCCCTGGCATCGCCAGCAAGGCATTCAGAAAAACGGCTCTGGGCGTATGCAGCTGGGTGTCGCTCTTTAGTCGTCCAATTTGGCCGTGTAGTGTCGCCAGGCGCTTCTTGATCCGGCGGCGTAGAACGGCCAGCAAAAGTCCAGCGGCAAAAAAAGGAACACCGCTCAACATTTCCCAATCCGGTGACGGCCAGCGATTCGGCAAAGCAGCGCGCCACTCGCCTTCCTGCCACTCGATGCGTAGATGTTGAGGTAACTGCCGGAGCCAGTTAACGTCCAGTGGTCGGCTATTGGCCACCCAGAACAACTGCTCGTCAATGGTACTGCGCAACGCTTGGGTAGTGGCCAACAACTGCTGTTGATTAAGCTGTAGCTCGACGGCAGCGCTTAGCAACCGTCCATAGACCTCTTCAAGCTCATCGACCAATTCGCGGCGTGACTGGTAGAGCCTTGACAGCGTATTGATCAGCGCGGGGGTCGGTTCGACATTGGCATCCTTGAGACGTTGCCTGGCCAACTGCTCAGCCTGACGTAGCTGGTCGCGCTGGCGAACCAGATCGAACTGTTTGAGACGCAAGTCGGCAATCTCATCCTGCAAATCGCGACGAGGTTGGACATTAGGCAACGACTGGCGCTGCTCGCGTAGTATCCGTGACAGCAACTGGCTGCCGCGAATCGCCTCTATCTGCTCGTTCAAACTACGCTGTAGTTGGCGCACATGTTCAAGCTGGCGCTGGGCATCGATATTGTCGCGCACCAGGCTGTTATCCCGCTCACCCGCCTGCAATAACGCCAGACTAAGCGATTGGTTACGCTGCTGAGCCTGCACCACAACAGGGTGTCCAGCCGCAATCAGGGGATCTGTCTGGGCAGCATCGGCAATCGCCTGTTCTGATGCCAGCCGTCGCTCCCTATCTATAACGTTTTGCAGCAAATTAAGCCGCTGCTCCTGTTGATCAATTTTCAGCATCAACAGGTCCCGACGCTGCTGGGCAAGATCACGCAACCGTCCATTGGCGCTCAGCTGGCGCTGATAAAGAGCCACCTCACGATCGGCGACGGCCCGCTCAAGACGCAGTTGAATCATGCGGGCATCATTCAGGGCGGATAGCTGACGATCCCCCAGCAGTGTTTCACGTTCAGTGGCGTCACGGCGCAGCGACTCCATGCGCTCAAGCGTGACGGCCATGGATTGCTGGGCGCGTTCGGGCAACGTTTGAGCCGTCAGAAATTGCGAATTCACTTCCGCAAGCTGGCTCTGAAGCTGCTGGAGCTGGGTCAGCGCCTCTGCCTGCTCGGATTCCAGTGCGGCCAAGGGTAAGTTGCTGAGCTCATCGATCGATGGCATGTCATCGCTATCTTCAGTCTCAGCGAGCTCACGCTCGACGGCAATCAGCGCATCAGGCGCCTGGCTTACCCGCTCCTCCAGCTCCGCGAGCTGCTGTTCGATGGCATCCAGCCGCTCGTAAGCCTCCAATGCGGCGATCAACGCTTGTTGATCCAGCGCCTGCTGAGGGTTTAATGTTTCCTGAGATTCAAGCTGATCAAGCCGTTCCTGGAGAGAGGCTTCGTCGGGCACATCGTCCACCGTCGCCGCTTTCAAGGCAACGCTACAAAATAGTAGCATCAGGACCAACAACCCTTTCATTGCCAAACGGAAGACGAATTTCTCCACAGCGCTATGCCTCGCTAACGCATCAGTATTGAGCTTGGCTATTGTCGGGGGTTGGCAGTCGCGGCGCAATCATAACAGTTGACTTACGTCGTCAGCATGATAGAACAGCTCAAGCACAGGCACGTGCCCCACCCTATCCATGTGAGTTATCGATGGTCATTCGACACCGACGTCTAAAAAGCTTCTTTTTACTTTGCGGCCTGACCGTCTTCAGCGCTTTCTCCCACGCCAATACCCGCGAGGATATTGAGGCGCGTATTAGCGAGCTGAACAATGAGCTCTCCCGGCTTCACCAGCAACTGCAGCAAGCCGAAGCGCTTGAAGAAGAGGGTCAAACGGACACTGGCGATATTCGACCACCTGAAGAAGTCGCGATTGAAGATCTCAACGAGCGGCGTCAGTTGGAACAGGAATCCAGCCGCAACCCCTTTTCGATTACCACGCACCGGACCAACTACCTATTTCCGGTGAGCTATAATGAAAAACAGAATCGCGAAAACTTCAAAAGTGTCTCTTCAGATGCCTCACCGGATAGCACCGAACTGAAGTTCCAGTTCAGTGCCAAGGTCAATCTGGCAGAGAATGTACTATGGGGCGAGTACGGCGACGTCTATTTTGGCTATACCCAACGTAGTTGGTGGCAGGCCTTCAATACAGAAGCCTCTTCGCCGTTTCGTGAGACCAACTACGAGCCAGAAGTGTTTATTGACATTGATGCACCGTGGGGGGCCTTGGGTTGGGTAAACACCCGCAACCGTATCGCAGTCAACCATCAGTCCAACGGCCGTTCGGACCCGTTCTCGCGTAGTTGGAACCGAGTCTATCTCGAGAGCATCTTTCAAAGTGGCGACTGGGCCGTCACCTTTGCGCCCCACTGGCGGGTTCCCGAATCCGAAGGCGACGACGACAACCCGGATATTGACCGCTATATGGGGTACGGCGACATTCGTATCGCCAAACGACTCGATGACAACCATGAGGTCAGTGGCCAACTGCGAGGGAACCCCAGCGCTGGCAATATGGGAACGCAAATCGACTACAGCTGGCCGGCCTTCAATTCTCTACGCGCTCACGTACAGTACTACTACGGTTACGGCGAGAGCCTGATTGACTACGATCACCGCGTGCATCGCTTGAGCATCGGGTTCAGTTTAAACCCGTTATTCAGCGCCAGCGGCCTGAACCGATAGCCAATTCGCTTGTCAGTGACTATGCGACTGCTATGCTGATAGCTGTTCATTAACCGTCAAAGGAAGACATCATGGCTAAACGTCAAAACGAAAGCACCGCTCAGGCCGATCAACTGAAAGAAGATCTGCGCCATCTGAGCGATACCGTCGAAGAACTGGTCAATGCCACCTCGAAAGACGCCAGCGGCGAAATGCGCGACCTGCGCACCCGCGCCGAACAGCGTCTCAAGGATACCCGTCAGCGCCTGGAAGCGCGTGGTGAGCGTATTTATGAAGACACCCGCGATTCCCTGACACACCAGGCTGATGCCTGCGACCGCTATGTCCACGAAAACCCCTGGACCAGCATCGGAATCGGTGCAGCGGCCGGCGTTATCATCGGTATGCTTATCGGTCGTCGCTAATGGCTTTGGGGCCTACCCAACGCGTTTTTTCAGCCGCTAAACGCTTACTCAACTCGCTGATCGCCAACGGTGAAACGCGCTTGCGTTTAGCGGTAGTAGAGCTGGAAGAAGAACGCTCACGACTGCTTGTGCTGATGTTGTTGGCTGGCGCCAGTCTGCTTTTGCTACTGCTTGGTGTCGCCACGCTGGTGGCACTGGTCGTGGTACTTTTCTGGGATACCTACCGGCTTGCCGCTATTGGTGGAAGCGCTCTGGTATTGATTGTAGCCAGCTTTACATTGGCCTTGATAGCGCTTCGCCAAGCGAAACAGCACACCTTGCTGAAAGAAACGCTGAACCAATTAGCCGCCGACCGCGCCTTGCTGGAGGCAAAAAATGAGTCCGATCAACGCCCCCGCTAAGCCACCAGGCGCCGATACCAAGCCGCTTTCCAGGGCAGAGCGAAAGGCGCACCTGTTAGCCGAGCTGGAGCAGCAGCGTGTGGATATTCTGGTCGACAGTGATCAATTATTGCGGGCGGCATCTCCCCTCGACTCCAATTGGCAACGCTTTAAAATACCTGCTTATTTCGTCGGCGGTATCATTGCCTTGCGCCTGGCTCGTCATCCGCGGGGGGCGCTGGCAGGTGGCCGTAAAGTCCTGGCGGGCTACATGCTTTTCCGCAAGCTCAAGTTGCTTGCCAAAGCGACCACCTAGCCGACACAGTTTGCCTGGGTCAGCAAGCCTGGCCGCAGGCTACCCCGCTGGCCCAGGCCCACTGAAAGTTATACCCCCCCAGCTCGCCGGTCACATCGAGCACTTCACCGATGAATCGCAATTGGGGCAATCCGCAGACCTCAAAGGTCTTGGATGAAATTGCCTGGGTATCCACCCCTCCCATCGTCACCTCCGCCGTTCGCCACCCTTCCGTTCCGGCAGGTTTCAACTGCCAACGATTTAGCCGCGCCGCCCAACGCTCAAGCTGCGTATTGCTGTATTGCGCCAGCGGTTGCTTGTCGTGGCCTTCTGGATACCAGTCACAAAGCGATTGCGCCACTCGCTTGGGCAAATAATCCATCAACCAGGTGGCCAACTGGCGCTTAGGTGTGTGCTCGCGGGCATGGTGCAGCAACGCTTTGGCATCCTGCTGCGGTAATAAATCAATTTCAATCGCCTCGCCGGGTGCCCAGACGCTGGACGCTTGCAACATGCCAGGGCCGGATAACCCGCGATGGGTAAATAGCATGGGCTCGTTAAAACGTTGCGAGCCAGCGCTCACCGTCACCGGCAAGCTGACTCCCGACAGATCGCTGGCCCTGGCTTTCCACTGATCGCTGAGCGTAAACGGTACAAGACCTGGCGTCGTCGGCCGCACGGCAAGGCCAAACTGACGGGCGAGGTCGTACCCGAAACTACTCGCCCCCATGGTCGGAATCGACAGTCCGCCGCTTGCCACGACCACGACACCCGCATCGATACTACCTATTGAGGTCGTTAGCCGCATGGCACTGCCCTGCTCCTCGACACGGGTGACCTGAGTACTGAGACGTATGTCAGCGCCCGCCCACTCGCACTCGGTGAGCAGCATGCGGACGATCTCTTTGGCAGAGGTCGCACAGAATAGCTGACCGGGCGTTTTTTCTACGTAGTCAATCCCATGACGCTCTACCAACTCGACAAAATGCTCGGGCCGGTAGCGTTTTAACGCCGAAATACAAAAGTAGGGGTTTGACGAGTAAAAGTGCTGTGGCGTAGTGCCAAGATTGGTAAAGTTGCAGCGCCCCCCGCCTGACATCAGGATTTTTTTGCCGGCTTTTTTCGCATGATCAATCACCAACACACGCTTTCCGGCATAGCCCGCCTGGGCAGCACACATCAGGCCTGCCGCACCAGCCCCAATGATCACGACATCGTAGGTCATTCGTTAGCGCTCCAAGCTTGGCAAAAGGCGGCATTTTAACAGCCTCTCAAGGCTTTTTTATTGTATCATTGAAATAATAAATATAGCTTTTGTATAAAATTAAACAGCTATCGACATTGACAACATAAACCGCTGCCTGGCGTCAGCGCACGCGGTCCACGTATTGCAGAGAGACTTATGCCTTTATTGTGCCGCCGCCTGGCTGTCACGCTACTGCTCATCACTGCCCCCATCGCCAGCCTGGCTCAATCCGAGCCCAGCGTGATTGGTGTTCGCGCCATGCTTGCTCCCTGGTCTGACCCCATTGAAGCATTGGGTACGCTACGCGCCGATGAAAGCGTGACGCTATCGGCCACCGTCACCGATACCATTGCCGACATCAATTTTCAGGACGGCCAGCGTGTGACCGAGGGCGATACGCTCATTCGCCTGCAGGACGCTGAAGAGCAGGCACGTTTAAGGGTCGCACAATCGCTTCGAGACGAGCGGCTTAATGCCCTGGGACGCGCCTCTGAGTTACAGAACCGCAATTTGGCAGCCCGCGCTGACGTAGAAGATAACCAGTCGCGCGTTGACCAGGCCGAGGCTGAAATTGCGGCATTACGTGCACGTCTTGCGGATTATCGACTAACCGCCCCGTTCAGTGGCCGTGTCGGCATACGCAATTTGAGCCCTGGTGCATTGGTGACACCGGGTATGGAGCTGGTCACGCTTGACAAACTGGACGTCATGAAGCTGGATTTCAGTGTCCCTGAAACCTACCTCAGCCGACTTGCGCCTGGGTTATCGCTCAGCGCCACCACCGCCGCCTATCCAGACGAGGTTTTCAACGGTGAAATTGCCAGCCTGGGGACGCGCGTCGACCCGGTAACACGCAGCATTGGCATTCGCGCGGAAATCGACAATCCGGATGAACGGCTACGTCCAGGCATGCTAATGGAAATCGTAGTTCGCCAGCAGCCCCGACAAAGCGTGGTCGTCCCCGAAGCAGCTGTCCAACCCAATGGTAATCGCCACTTTGTGATGCTGATCGACGATCACGAGAGCACTCCTCGGCTTCGCCAGCAGAGCGTCGAATTGGGCGAGCGTCGGGCAGGCGAAGTGGAAATTAACGAAGGGCTAGCGGCCAATGACATCGTCGTGGTGCATGGCCTGCAGCGAGCCAGGGATGGTCAAGCGGTGAGGCTGATGGGCCTGATTGACGAGGATACCAGTGTACGCGAGTTACTTGAGGCTGATCGCTAATGCGCTTATCGGACATATCGGTTCAACGCCCTGTCCTGGCGGTGGTGATGGCGGCATTGATCATTGCCTTTGGCCTCCTGGCACTTGATCGCTTGCCGCTTCAGGAATACCCCACCGTGGATCCTCCGATCGTGAGTATTGATACCCGCTACCCCGGGGCCTCGGCAAGCGTCGTTGAAACACGCATTACCCAGGTGCTTGAAGACCGCATCGCCGGGGTGGAAGGAATCGAACTGATCACCTCCGAAAGTGAGGACGGCCGCTCACGTATTGATATCGAATTTGCCCTGACCATGGATATCAACGCGGCAGCCAACGACGTGCGCGACCGGATAGGCGGCGCGTTGCGCAACCTGCCCGACGATGCCGAGAACCCCGAGGTAAGCAAAGCCGATAGCAGCGAGGAAGTCGTGGTATGGCTAAGCCTTTCGGGAGATGGCTACTCGATCACCGAGCTTACCGACTATGCCAACCGCTTTCTGGTGGATAGCCTTTCGGTACAACCGGGAGTGGCCAGGGTGCGCGTGGGCGGTGGCCGTGACTATGCCATGCGCATCTGGATTGACCGCAACGCCATGGCGGCACGGAACTTAACCGTCAGCGATATTGAAGATTCATTACGGGCCGAAAACGTCGAGCTCCCCGCCGGTGCCATTGAATCCGAGGATCGCCAATTCATCGTTCGCTTACCGCGCACCTTTGAAACCGCCGATGACTTTCAGGCACTCCCGCTTGTCGAAGGCGACGATGGCTACCTGGTCCGCCTTGGAGACGTCGCCGACGTCGAGGTCGGCTCCGTGGAGGACCGCACGGTCTTCCGCGCCAACGGCGTTCCCATGGTCGGGCTTGGCATGATCATGCAGTCGACCGCCAACGTCGTTGAACTTTCAGACGCGGTGCGCCAAGAGCTTGCGCAGCTGCAATCGACGCTTCCCGATGGCATGTCACTCAGTTTGAACTACGACGCGTCGGTGTTCGTCTCGGGGGCCATCAAGCAGGTCGTGTTGACGTTATTGATCTCGATGGTATTGGTTATTGTGGTCATGTTCCTGTTTTTGGGCAACCTGCGTACCACGCTGGTCCCGGCGGTTACGGTGCCGATCGCCATCATTGGTGCCTTTACTGCGCTGGCGGTCATGAACTTTACCATTAACCTGCTGACCCTGCTGGCACTGGTGCTGGCGATCGGGTTGATTGTCGATGACGCCATTGTCGTCCTGGAAAACATCAATCGGCGCATGCATGACGAAGGCGAAACACCGCTGGTGGCCGCGTTTCGTGGCACCCGCCAGATCGCCTTTGCGGTCATTGCCACCACACTGGTGTTGATCGCCGTCTTTGTGCCGCTCAGCATGCTGCAGGGCGATATTGGGCGGTTATTTTCCGAGTTTGCCCTCACCATGGCCGCAGCGGTCGCCATCTCCACGTTGCTGGCACTAACATTGACACCGATGATGGCGTCTAAAATACTCTCGCCGCGCATGCACGACAGCCGCCTTTCCCAACGCGTGCAACGCATCATGCGCAGCGCCCAGCGCCGCTATCAATCGTTACTCGACGTGTTACTTGCGCGGCGCAGTTGGGTAATCGCCGTCTTTGGGCTACTGATTGCGCTAACCGCCTGGTTAAGTCAACTATTGCCCAACGAGTACACCCCCCAGGAAGATCGGGGTAACTTCATCGTGCTGGTCAACGGGCCCGAAGGCGCCACCTTTGACTACATGATGGATTACATGGATGAGATAGAAGCCCGCTTGACGCCAATGGTCGACAGCGGTGAGCTGGAACGGATTGTCGTTCGTGCGCCTCGCGGCTACGGCAATATTGAAAACTTCAACAGCGGTTTCATCATCGTCAATATGGCCGACTGGGGCAGTCGCCGTAGCGCTTGGGCAATCATGGACGATGTTCGCGCTGAGCTGAACACCTTACCCGGCGTCCAGGCATTTCCGGTCATGCGTCAAGGCTTCGGCCAGCGTACGCAAAAGCCCGTACAGTTTGTACTCGGCGGGGGCACCTACGAAGAACTGGCCGAGTGGCGCGACCGACTGATTGATCATATCCGCGACGATAACCCACGCATTCGCGCCATCGAAAGCAACTACGATGAGACGCAACCGCAACTCAACGTGGAGATAGACGAGCAGCGAGCCGCCGCTCTGGGGGTCACGGTCAGCGAGATCGGTCGCACGCTGGAAGTGCTGCTGGGTGGGCGCAACGTCACCCGCTATGTCGATAACGGTGAAGAATACGATGTCATCGTTGAAGGCGATCGCGCCAGCCAGAACAGCCCCCGCTCGCTGGATAACATTCAGGTCCGTTCACGGCGCTCGGGCGAGCTTATTCCCCTGGCGAGTCTTGTGACCTTAAGCGACGCGGCAGGGGCCAGTACGCTTAACCGTTTCGATCGCGTGCGCTCGATCACCATCGAAGCCAACCTGGCGGATGGCTACCCATTGGGAGAAGCCCTTACCTACCTTGAACAAAGCGCGGATACGCTGCTGCCTGAAGAAGCGCAGACCAACGTCGCCGGAGCATCCAGGGATTTCCAGGACGCCAGCGGCGCGACCACTTTCCTTCTGGTGCTGGGCGCACTGGTGGTATTTCTGGTATTGGCCGCTCAGTTTGAAAGCTTCATTCACCCCCTGGTCATCATGCTCACGGTACCGCTTGCCATGAGCGGCGCCTTGTTGGCGCTGTGGTTAACCGGCCAATCGCTGAATATTTATAGCCAGGTGGGGCTGGTACTGCTGATTGGACTCGCCGCTAAAAACGGCATACTGATCGTCGAGTTCGCCAATCAGTTGCGCGATGAAGGCAAGGCTTTCCGTGACGCCCTCATCGAAGCCTCTGTCACCCGCCTGCGGCCCATTTTAATGACCGCCATCACCACCATGGCAGGAGCGGTTCCCCTGATCGTATCCAGCGGCCCGGGTGCCGAGTCGCGCTATGTGATCGGTATTGTCATCATGGCTGGAGTGGGAGCTGCCACGCTGTTCACGCTGTTTGTGGTGCCGGTCGCCTACGATTTACTGTCTCGACACAGTGGCTCGCCAGGGGCGGTCAAACGTCGACTGGAGCATGAAATCGCTCAATCGACATCGGAACGTTAGCCAAGGCGTGCCCCTGTATTTCGGTTGGCAATAAACGTTTCCAATAACCCTTTTCCAATAAACAAAGAGGGCGCGCCTCAGCGGCGCGCCCTCTTTGGCATGTCGCGTCAGACTAAGCTCAACAATCGCCTAAGCGCTGACCTTCAATCTGGGTTTGCATGTTCAGCTCGCCCATGGGCGATTGCGTCATGATATCGACAGACCCTTCGATGCGCTCCCCCATGAACTGCATATCACCATCGATATTGGCTTCGCCGCCGTCAGCCCGGCATACCATGCTGTAGGAAAGGCCGTCAGCACTGGTGTCCTGATTGAGCAACTCGCAGCCTTCCTCTTCTTCAATAAAGCCCAAATCAGCATCGTCCAGATCTTCCTGGGTGATGCACTGCTGTTCGGTATCGGTCTGGTCAGGAATCGGCATGTCGCCGGTCACGGTGGTGGTGCTGACAAATTCCCACGACCCGGGCGTTATGTTGGGTGTTTCCGCCCATGCGGCTACCGGCAAGGCCACCAAGGCCGCTATGGCCAACTGTCGTAACTTCATCGCTGCTCTCCATTGCGTTATAAAACGGCGTTTAGCCTAACTGATTGCATACGGCAATGCCTCTCGATGACACGGCTGCTACACTTAAGTGTCAATTGCAAAAGGATCGCACCATGCAAGAAGATACCTTAGTAGAGTATGACGCCTACTGCCCCTACTGCGATACCTTGTTAACACTATTGATTGATCCTTCACAGGGCAGTCATGTTACCTGGGAGGATTGCCACCAGTGCTGCGCGCCCATCCAGTTGGCTATCGAGGTATCGCTGGTCACCGGCGAACTGGAAAGCGTCAGTCTGGGCAGCGATGACGATGTGCTCTAACCTGATGCTTTCAACACCTGTTGTCGCTTGGCCTCGTTGCGACGCATGATATACCACGCCAGCAGCGTTGCCAGGGATACCGCTAAAATGATCAGCGTTGCCAGCGCATTAATTTTTGGCGATACGCCCATTCGCACCGATGAAAACACCACCATTGGCAGCGTATTGGCCCCAGGCCCCGATACAAAGCTGGCAATCACCAGATCATCTAGCGACAGCGTAAAGGCCAACAGCCAACCTGCTACCAACGCTGGTGCAATTACCGGCAGCGTTACGCAGAAAAAGGTTTTCATCGGCGGCGATCCCAGGTCCATCGCGGCCTCCTCGATAGACCGATCAATCTCACGCAGTCGAGCTGCCACCACCACGGCGACGTAAGCACTGCAGAAGGTGGTATGCGCAATCCAGATGGTCGCCATCCCCCGGTCGGCAGGCCAGCCCGTGATCTGGGCCATTTGCACGAACAGCAGTAATAGCGACAGCCCGGTGATCACTTCAGGCATTACCAAGGGGGCCGTTATCATGGTCGAAAGCGCCGTTTTGCCGCGAAATTGCCCATAACGAGTCATCACAAACGCCGCGATGGTCCCCAGGCATACCGCCATGCTGGCGGAGAAAAAGGCAATGCGCAGGCTCATCCATATGGCTGAAAGGATTTGCTCATCGCGAAACAGCTCCCCATACCATTGGGTAGAAAACCCCGCCCATACCGTCACCAGTTGGGAGGCGTTGAACGAGTACACCACCAGCACCAGCATCGGCACATACAGAAAGAGCAGCCCCAGGACCAGCATGACGCTGCTGAAACGGAGACGTGGCTTGGCAAGGCTCATTCGTTCAACTCCCGAGACTGATGACGGTGGAACCATACAATGGGGATCAACAGCAGCAGCAACATGACCATGGCAAGCGCCGAGGCCACGGGCCAATCGCGATTGTTGAAGAACTCCTGCCACAGTATCTTGCCGATCATCAAGGTATCCGGCCCGCCCAGCAGTTCAGGGATCACAAACTCGCCCACGGCAGGAATGAACACCAGCATGGAGCCAGCAATAATGCCGCCCATCGACAGGGGCAACGTGATCTTGATGAAGGTATTCAACTTGCGCGACCCCAGGTCTGATGCTGCCTCGAGCAATGCATTATCCAGCCGGGTCAAGTGAGCATAGAGCGGTAGCACCATGAATGGCAGGTAGGCATAGACAATCCCGATAATCACCGCAAACTGGGTATTCATCATACGCAAGGGGGAGTCGATCAGCCCCATGCCTATCAGCAGGTTATTCAGTAAGCCGCTGTTGCTGAGGATGCCCATCCAGGCGTAGATCCGGATCAGAAACGATGTCCAGGATGGCAGCATCACCAGCAGCAATAAAATCATCTGCCAACGGGCACTCGCTCGCGCCATGGCATAGGCCATGGGGTAACCGATCAACAGGCAGGCCAGGGTCGAGATGAAGGCGGTTTTCAGCGACCCCCAATACGCTGCCACATACAACGAATCCGATGCCAGAAAAAGATAATTTCCCAGGTTGAGCGCAATATTCAGGGTTTGGTCGACCACCTCAACCAGGGGCCCGTACGGCGGCACCGCGATGGCGGCCTCAGAGAAACTGATTTTCAGCACCAACGCAAAGGGCAGCAGAAAGAATAGCGTCAGCCACAGAAGGGGCAACGCAATCACCGCACGCCGTCCCAGTTGCAGGCGCTTCAGCATGGCGGAAAATCGAGCAGGCATCATTTAGGCGATCTCCTGAGCGCCCACCGCAAAAGGCGCTTTTCATAGACGAGTAAGGTGCCCATGCTAACGGTTCAGCACCATGGCGCTATGATCTTCCCAGTACACGTACACTTGATCTTCCCAGGTAGGTCGGTCGCCACGACGCTCGGTATTGGCCATACTGACCTTGATGAGCTGACCACTGGGAGTGCGCACGTAATAAAGCGAAAAGCCGCCCAAATAGGCGATATCTTCCACCTTGCCTTCGCTCCAGTTATGGGGGGCGGATGGGCACTCGCGGGTCAGCCAGATCTTCTCAGGCCTAAGCGCGGCCCACACCCGCCGGTCCACGGCCTGGGTGGTGATCCCATGGTCGATATAAATCGGCCGCTCAAGCACTGGTGACACAATTTTGCAGTGGTCCGCAGCGTCCTCGACGATTTCCCCCTCGAACAAGTTTACGGTGCCTACAAATTCGGCCACCATGCGGCTGACCGGGCTTTCATAGACATCGATCGGTGAGCCCACCTGCTCGATCCAGCCGTCGGCCATGATCGCCACCCGGTCGGCCATGGTCATGGCTTCTTCCTGATCGTGAGTGACCATGATGCACGTCACCCCGACTTGCTCAATGATCTCGACCACTTCCAGCTGCATTTCGGTACGCAGCTTCTTGTCCAGCGCCCCCATCGGCTCATCAAGCAGCAGCAGCTTGGGGCGTTTGGCCAGCGAGCGCGCAAGCGCCACACGCTGGCGCTGGCCACCGGAAAGCTGGTGTGGCTTACGCTTGGCAAAACGCTCCATGTGCACCAGCTTGAGCATGTGCGCGACCCGCGCCTCAATATCTGCCTTTGGCAGTTTGTCCTGCTTTAGCCCGAATGCGATGTTCTGGGCCACGGTCAAGTGCGGAAACAGCGCATAGGATTGAAACATCATGTTGATGGGCCGCTTGTGCGGCGGCACGGCGGTAATATCGTCGCCGCCCAGCAAGATACGTCCCTCGGTGGGTGTTTCAAACCCCGCCAACATGCGTAGCAACGTCGACTTGCCAGAGCCGGACCCCCCCAGCAGGGCAAAAATCTCACCGCGCTTTACCTGCAGGTTGACGTCATCTACCGCCAGGGCATCATCAAAGCGTTTGCTTAACCGCTTCACCTCCAACACGATGTCATCCGCAAACCGAGGGGCTTTGCCCAGGGCACGCATAGCAGCCGCATTGGCAGGAAGATTGGATGACGCGTCGTTCGATAGCGGCGTGGTCACCATTCGCCACTCCCATGAAAAGGCCCGCAGACAACGGGCAATCAAAAAACGAACAGCGAGCCCAGGCCAATCGTGTAGATGCCTGGGCTCGCCGTCGGATGAACGTATCTTAACGGCCGGATTTTACGCGGTTCCAGATGCGAGTGCGAGCGCGCTGGATGTCCTGAGGCTTTTCAACCTGCACGTAGAGGTTATCCATCACGTCGGTATCAGGGTAGATGGCGGGATCGTTGAGAATCTCATCAGAAAGGTATTCATCCGCCGCAGCGTTAGGGTTGGCATACCGCACGTACTCGGTTATTTCGGCGGCGATTTGCGGGTCGAGAATAAAGTTGATAAAGGCATGGGCGTTATCAGGATTGGGCGCATCGGCGGGAATCGCCATCATGTCAAACCAGAGTGCCGCGCCTTCTTTGGGAATGCTGTAGGCAATTTCAAAGTCACGCCCAGCTTCTTCTGCCCGGTCGGCCGCCTGGAAAATATCACCTGAGTAACCGGCCGCGACACAAATATCACCGTTGGCCAGATCCGACACATAGCGAGACGAGTGGAAGTAGGTTATGTCATCACGTACTTTAGCAAGTAACTCACCTGCCGCCTCAAGGTCTTCACGGCTTTCATTTGTGGGGTCCAAGCCCAGATATACCATCGCGGGCGAGAGCATTTCATCGCCGGAATCCAGCATTGACAGCCCGCAACCTGCCTCGCTGAGTTGTCCGGTAATCTCAGGGTCAAAAAGCAAGGCCCAGCTGTCGACCGGGGCATCCTCACCCAGGATTTCTTTGACGCGATCAACATTATAGCCGATCCCGTTGGTACCCCACATATAAGGCACAGAGTACTCACTGCCTGGATCAACCGCTTCCAGGTTCTCCATCAATGCCGGGTTCAAGTGCTTTAAATTGGGAATCTTGTCGTGATCCAGCGGTTGATAAACATCGGCTTTCATCTGCCGCGTGAGGTAGTAGGTAGACGGTACCACCACATCGTAGCCGGACCGGCCCGAAAGCAATGCCGCATCCAGTATTTCGTTGCTGTCAAACACGTCGTACGTGACGTCAATGCCCGTGCGTTCCGTGAATTTTTCCAATGTATCGGGTGCAATATAGTCGGACCAATTGTAAACCCGGACTTCATCGGCATTAACGGTGGTTGCCGCTGCGGCAAGTGAAATGGCCGCAACGGCCCTGGAAAGTTTGTGGATGTTCCCCATTAACCTGCTCCTTAGTGAAACTAACGATAAACTCAAGTAAGGTTCTTGACCTTACCCGTTCGCCACTGCGCGACTGACCGTGCGAATTTTGCGACGCGGAGCCCGCTATCGCAAGACGATTGAGAAAAGTATTCTTTCCGCAGGTAGTCGGCCCACCTCCAGCGTAGCGCAACACATCACCTTGATGAATGGTGGTGCCTTCAATAGTTTTTTTCTATCTAACCGATGTTTTTTCCCAATTTTATTAGACATGACTTAATCCTTAGTCTAATAAGCAAGTTATTTTACTGTCATTCGCTGCCAATGGAGATGTTCTGAATGTCTTTGATCAATTCTGAAGTTAAACCTTTCAACGCAACCGCTTACTTGAACGGAGAGTTCGTTGACGTTTCTGATGCCGATCTACAAGGCCAGTGGAGCATCTTCTTTTTCTACCCAGCTGACTTTACCTTTGTCTGCCCCACTGAGCTTGGCGACCTGGCAGACAACTATGAAGAGTTTAAAAAGCTGGGTGTCGAAATTTACAGCGTCTCAACTGATACGCACTTTACTCACAAAGCCTGGCACGATAGTTCAGAGACGATCGGCAAACTGCAATTCCCCATGATTGCCGACCCGACGCTGCGCATTTCACGCAACTTTGACGTTTTGATTGAAGACGCGGGTCTCGCCGAGCGCGGCACCTTCGTTGTCGACCCCGACGGCAAGATTCAAATCGTTGAAATCAATGCCGGCAACATTGGCCGCAACGCCGAAGAACTTCTGCGCAAGGTGAAAGCGGCTCAATACGTTCGCGCCAACCCGAACGAAGTCTGCCCTGCCAAGTGGAAAGAAGGCGAAGAGACCCTCGCACCATCGCTGGATCTGGTCGGCAAGATCTAACCCAATTAACGGCACCGCAACGCGCTAGTTTTCAACAGGCACCCGGGCATCACCCGGGTGCCGTTGTCTGATCCCCCTGAAACGACGACCCAGTTGCCGTCACACACCTTTGCCAGCCAAGAGGTTGTTTCGATCATGCTCGACGCCAATTTAAAAGATCAGCTAAAAGCGTATTTGGAGAAAGTGACGCATCCACTTGAGCTTGTCGCCTCGCTGGATGACGAAGATAAATCAAAGGAATTGCTCAGCCTGCTACAAGAGATTAGCGGCTTGAGCGACAAGATCACCCTGTCAACGGAAGGCGACAATCCGCGCACACCGTCTTTTGCCATTACCCGGCCCGGCGAAGACACTGGCGTCGTGTTTGCTGGCATTCCCATGGGCCACGAGTTCACCTCTCTCGTGCTGGCTTTACTGCAGGTTGGTGGTCACCCGCCCAAGACCAGTGAGGATGTACTCGACCAGATCCGTGCGCTTGATCAGGAACTGGTATTTGAAACCTACTATTCCCTGTCTTGCCAGAACTGCCCCGATGTTGTTCAGGCACTCAACCTGATGGCGATTTTCAACCCCAACATTCGCCACGTTGCCATCGACGGCGCGCTGTTCCAGGACGAGGTGGAAAACCGTGAGATCATGTCGGTGCCCAGCATCTACCTCAATGGCAAACCCTTTGATCAAGGCCGCATGACCCTTGATCAAATTCTTGCCAAGGTGGATACCGGTGCCATCGAGCGCGAGGCCAAAAAGCTCAGCGAAAAAGCCGCCTTTGACACCCTGGTGATTGGCGGTGGTCCCGCCGGCGCCGCCGCGGCCATTTATTCGGCACGCAAAGGCATCAATACCGGCATTGCTGCCGAACGGTTCGGCGGTCAGGTGGCCGACACCATGGGCATCGAGAACTTTATCTCGGTATCGCATACCGAAGGACCCAAGCTGGTCAGCGCGCTTGAAGAACACGTCAAGGACTATGAAGTGGACGTGATGAACCTGCAGCGCGCCAACTCGCTCAAAGCTGCCGATACCGAAGGCGGCCTTCACGAAGTGATACTGGCGTCCGGTGCCACGCTTAAAAGCAAGACCCTGGTACTGGCCACTGGCGCGCGCTGGCGTGAAATGAACGTGCCCGGTGAACAGACCTACCGCAACAAAGGCGTGGCGTACTGCCCTCACTGCGATGGTCCGCTTTTCAAGGGCAAGCATGTCGCCGTGATCGGCGGCGGCAACTCTGGCGTAGAGGCCGCGATTGACCTGGCAGGCATTGTCAGGCACGTGACGCTGATCGAGTTCATGGGCGAAATGCGCGCCGACGCTGTCCTGCAGAAAAAGCTCAAGAGCCTGCCCAACGTGGATATTATCCTCAACGCCCAGACCACCGAAGTGATCGGCGATGGCAGCCGCGTGAATGGCTTGACCTACAAGGACCGCACCAACGACGAAATCAAGCACGTCGCGCTGGAAGGTATTTTTGTGCAGATTGGCCTGGTACCCAACACCGAATGGCTGAAAGACTCGCCCATCGAGATGAGCCCGCGCGGCGAAATCATTGTCGATGCACATGGCATGACATCAGTACCGGGCATTTTTGCCGCCGGGGACGTCACCACCGTACCTTACAAACAGATCGTCATTGCCATGGGCGAAGGCGCCAAGGCATCACTGGGCGCCTTTGACTACCTGATCCGTCTCTAGTGCCGACCCCAAAGTCCCCTGACCGATCCACGGGTAGTTGCTAACTACGTTTGGATAGGTTCCCTTTGACGTTGATCACACTGACGTCGCGCCCGCTACCAAGCGGGCTTTTTTATGGTCATCTACCCGTGGGCTGACAGGCTGCGACGGTACCTGTGACCTTGGCACCTGAATGGCATTCAAAGCGGTTCGTTGACATCGCACCACGCACGTTGGCACTCGGCATCAGTGTCAATCGATCACTGGCATGGACATCACCGTCAAGGTAGCCGTCTATACACACATGCCCTCCCTCCAGGTCAGCGCTGACCACGCTACTGGCGCTCAACTGGATCAGTTGATGCCTGGCAATCACAGCCCCCACAACGCGCCCTTTAATCGACACGCCTTCATTGGCAATGATGTTGCCTGCTATCTGCGTCGCGGCGCCCAGATAGCTTCCCTCTCTGCGTGGGGGCTCAAGCGATACACAACCGTCGCGAAGGGGCGACTCGTCAGGCGCCGTGAGCACACCGGACAAAGCTGGCAGGCTCTGTACATTATCAACCATTGCTGCATCATCGGTTCGGGCGCTTACGCTTGAAGCGTTATGGCTGCTCGCTGCCCGTTTTTTCAGTTTTCTACGCCTGCCATCCAAAATAATCAACGTCATAACCGTAACGCCAAGCAAAATCAGCCATGTTTCAGTACCCATGAGATGCGATGCCCCTGCTCTTCATTCAGCGTCAATGTTATAGACCCAAGCTGATAAGCTAACGTCAAGAATACAAGGCGAGTTGCGCGGTATCTTTGCGCTTTGACTTAACAATGTTCAGCGTAAATTAATATTATCGCATGAACCGATGCCATCATTTTGCTATTGACGCCTTGGCACCCCCTATCAACCCCAACAGGTATATCGCATGTTCAGTAAAACCAAACCGCCTACCGCGCCACACAGCACGACTGACGCTCAACAGGAAATACCTCAAACCGAGGAGACCATCAGTCTCCCCAAGGCGTCACGGCAAAGCACCTCGGTCATTGGCAGCAATACGCAGGTTCATGGGGATATCAACAGCGACGAAGACATTACCATCGAAGGCCAGATCACTGGCGTCGTGACCTGCAAACAACACACGGTGACACTGGGCAAAAATGGCAGCCTCAGTGGCGATGTCTACGCGCATACCTTGCGTGTTTCGGGTAGCGTGGACGGCAACCTGGTTGCCCTGCATAAGATAACGGTTCATGACGGGGCGCACGTGACCGGCACCCTCACCACTCCCTGCCTCGTTCTGGAGGACGGCAGCGTCTTTCATGGCAGCATCGACATGAATCCGGATAACGACATTTTCAACAGTGTCTTTTCATCGCAACCGCCGAAGGACTTCAACAGCAAGGGGAAAAACGAGTCGTCAAAGCCACAGGGTCCGCAGAAAGCCAGCTTCCCGGCTGACGACGCCGCCAATAGCAAAGAAACCGATACCCCTTAATGGGCAGGCGCGCACACCGGGCAGGCAGGATCCCTGGGGACATTAAAGTGCCGCCAGTGTCCGCTTAACGCCTCGAAAAGCGACAGTCCCTGGTGGGCTTTGCCTGCACCACTAAGCAGCTTGAACGCCTCAACGGCCTGAAAACAGCCAATCACGCCGACCAAGGGAGCCATCACGCCGCTTTCTGCACAGCTCAACGCATCGTCGCCCTGCCCATCGGGTGGGTACAAACAGGCGTAACAGGGCGCCTCGGGCAGACGCGGGTCAAATACCGCCAATTGACCTGAAAAACGAATCGCGGCCCCGGATACCAGCGGCACCCTGGCTTTTTGCGAAGCGGCATTGATAGCGTAACGGCTGGAAAAGCGATCCGTGCAATCAAGCACCACATCGGCGGCGGCAACCAATCGCTCGAGCAGCTCACCCTGGGCGTGCTCCTCAACCGTAATGACACGGCACTCGGGGTTGAGCGCCTGCACACTGGCCTTGGCTGAATCCGCCTTGTTGTGACCGATACTCGCCTGCTGGTGAGCAATTTGACGCTGCAAATTGGAAAGCTCAACGCTGTCCGCATCGACCAGCGTGATATGCCCGACCCCCGCCGCCGCCAGGTACAGCGCCGCCGGCGACCCTAACCCACCGGCACCGACAATCAGCGCATGGCTATCGATCAGCCGCTCCTGACCCTCGATATCAACCTCTGGCAGCATTATCTGGCGGCTATAGCGCAGCAGCGCGTGATCATCCATCATGGGCTACTTTTCCTCGAATTCCTCAAACTCAGGCACATGCAGGCTGAAGCTTTCTTTTACCTCCTCCATGACCACGTAACTCTTCGACTCCTTGACGCCCGGCAGGGTCAGGACGACATCACCAAGCAGCTGGCGATACGCCGACATTTCCGGAATACGGCATTTTAAAATGTAATCAAACTGCCCTGAGACCAGGTGACATTCCTGAATTTGCGGCAGTTTTTCGACGGCGCGTCGGAATTCATCGAAAACGGCGGGGGACTGGGTTTCCAGACTTATCTCGACAAACACCAGTAAATTCGCCTTGAGTGCCTGAGGGTCGAGAATCGCTTGATAGCCGCGAATAATACCGGCTTTTTCAAGACGCTTGACCCGCTCCAGGCAAGGAGTGGTCGACAGCCCCACCTCGGTGGCCAGATCCACGTACGAAATTCGCGCGTTTTCCTGCAGACAGCGCAGAATTTTCAAATCGATGCGGTCCAGCGTTTTGTTTTTTGCTTTCATGGCAGGATCCATTACTGAAGAATCAGGCGGTAGTTAAAAAGCCTAGCGTAACGCGTTCATGGCCTCCGAGGTCGCGAACCGTTTCAACGTTTTGATAGCCCGCTACCAGCATGGCCTCGCGAAGTTCGGCGGCTTGATCATGGCCATGTTCAAGCATCAGCCAACCCGAATCGGCCAGGTAAGCCTTTGCCGTGACGATGAGATGCAGCAAATCAGCCATGCCATCGGCGTCGGCCACCAGGGCAGACGCCGGCTCAAAACGCACGTCTCCCCGTTTCAAATGTGGATCATCCGCCGCTATGTATGGCGGGTTGGCGACAATCACATCGAAAGCTGCCGTTTCACGGGGCACAGCAAAGGCGCTAAACCAGTCACTTTGCTCGAAACAGGCATTGCCAAGGCCCAGCTTTGCGGCATTTGTTTGCGCCAGCGCGACGGCGGCAGGGAGCAGGTCGACGCCGGTCACCTGCCAATCGGGCCGTTCACTGGCAAACGCCAGGGCAATCGCGCCCGTTCCAGTACCGATATCCAGCAAACGGCCCTGAGGCTGTGCCGCGCGGCTTAACGCCAACGCCACCAGTGTTTCGGTATCGGGCCTGGGAATCAGTGTATCCGGCGATGTCATGAGGCGCAGACCCCAGAATTCGCGTTCTCCGGTCAAGTAGGCCACGGGATAGCCCTGGGCGCGGGCAGCCACAAGCGCATCGAATCGCGCCTGTTGCCAGGTTGAACAGCCTTTATCCCCCCAGGTATACAGCCAGGTGCGGTCACGTTGGATAACATGCCCAAGCAACACCTCGGCATCCAGCCGCGCACTGGGCGAGCCTGCCCGCACTAGCCGCTCCGTTGCCTTTCGTAGCAGCACATCCAGGGTCATCAGGCACCCTGCAGGGCAGATAACTGCTCCGCCTGATACTCGTGCACCAGCGGGTCGATCACGTCATCGAGCTGCTCGCCGCTAACCACTTCGGTCAACTTGTAAAGTGTCAGGTTGATGCGATGATCGGTAATCCGCCCCTGGGGAAAGTTATAGGTGCGAATACGCTCACTGCGATCCCCCGAGCCCACCAGCGAGCGGCGGGTATCGGCCTGGTCCTGGCGCTGTGCGTCCTGGGCACTTTGCTTCAATTTGGCCGCCAGCAGTGACATCGCCTTGGCACGGTTTTTATGCTGGCTGCGCTCTTCCTGGCATTCCACGACCACGCCGGATGGCAGGTGGGTAATGCGAATCGCCGAGTCGGTAGTGTTGACGTGCTGACCGCCCGCCCCGCTTGAGCGGAAGGTATCGACGCGCAGATCACCGGCATTGATATCCACATCACCAACATCGTCGACTTCGGGCATCACGGCCACGGTACACGCCGAGGTATGGATACGCCCTTGGGATTCGGTGGCGGGGACGCGCTGAACACGGTGCGCCCCCGACTCAAATTTCAGCCGGGCGTAGACGCCATCACCTTTAACCCGGGAAATAATCTCTTTATACCCGCCTTGCTCGCCATGGCTGGCACTCACCACTTCCACGCGCCAACCGCGCTTTTCTGCATACCGGGAATACATGCGAAACAGGTCACCGGCAAACAATGAGGCTTCATCGCCGCCCGTTCCCGCGCGGACTTCCAGGTAGACGCCACGACCATCATCAGGGTCCTTGGGCACCAGCAGTCGCTTGAGTTCAGCATCTAACGCGTCCAACTGCCCACGTCCGTCGTCGATCTCCATCTCAGCGAGTTCGCGTATCTCGGGGTCGCTGTCCTGGCTAAGCTGCTGTGCTGCGTCAATATCGTTTTCGATTCGGCGATAGCGCTGCCAAGCCCCCACCAGCTCATCAAGTTCGGCATATTCGCGGGAGTAATCGCGAAACCGCTGCTGATCCTGGATCACCTCAGGGTCAGACAACAGCATCGACAACTCTTCAAATCGGTCGGCAAAGCTATCTAAACGTTGGCGCAGTGTTTCTTTCATGCGGGCGTATCATCCTTCTGGCGATTGGCCGTCGATGTCGAGGGTTTCTCAAAGGCTGGCTTGGGCGGCATTAACAGGCGCGGTGCGGCTTCCAATAGTGCGTGATCTTCCTGAGACGCCGCATCGCGCAGCGTTTGTGTCGGCTGGTGCATCAGCCGGTTGGCCAGTTGGTGAGCCAGACGCTCGACAACCTTTGTCGGGTCCTCGCCACGCGCCAGCCGCTCAAGGGCCTGATCTCGCGCTGTATCCCTCAGCGACTCCCCATGGCGGCGATAACCACGAATAAGCTCGCCACCATGGCGAATACGCCGCTCATGCTGCCAGCCGCTAACGCCATGCTCAATCAGTGACTCCGCCTGATCAGCGGCCACCTGACGATGGCGACGGTTTTCCTGAATAACTTCTTCAAGGTCATCAACGGTATACAGGAACACATCGGCGAGGTCGCCCACTTCGGGCTCGATATCCCGAGGCACGGCAATATCGACCATGAACACCGGGCGATGACGACGTTTCTTGAGGGCACGCTCGACCATTCCCTTGCCTAGAATCGGTAGCGGAGACGCCGTAGAGGAAATCACGATATCCGCTTCTTCCAGCGCCGCCGGGATCTCCGGCAGGGTAATCGCCGTGCCGCCGAGCGGCGCTGATACCTGCTCGGCGCGCTCACGGGTCCGGTTGGCTACCGTCAGCTTTCGCACCCCGGCTTCATGGAGGTGTCGGGCGACCAGTTCAATAGTCTCGCCTGCCCCGATCAACAGTGCTTTTGAACGGCCAAAATCATCAAAAATCCGGCTGGCCATGCTGACCGCCGCATAAGCGACTGACACCGGGTTCTTGCCGATACCGGTTTCTGTGCGTACCTGTTTGGCCACGGCAAACGTATGCTGGAATAGCCGTTCGAGCTCGCTGCCCAAGCCTTGGGCTTCACGGGCCTGTTGATAGGCTTCTTTGAGTTGACCAAGAATTTGCGGCTCGCCAAGCACCATGGAATCGAGCCCCACAGCAACCCGCATCAGGTGGCGAACCGCCTCATTATCCAGGTAGTGGTAGGCACAGTGGGCCAGCTCATCGACCTTTAACTGATGAAAGCGGCTCAGCCAGTCAAGGACGGCTTTTTCGCCTGCCGCGTCAGTCACGCAATACAGTTCTGTCCGGTTGCAGGTCGACAGTACCGCAGCCTCACTGATTTGCGGGAGGGCACGCAGCTCCATCAGCGCGTGGTCGAGCTGCGCCGGTGTAAAGGCAACCTGTTCGCGCACGGCGATGCTGGCGGTGCGATGATTAATTCCCAGGGCAAGGAGCGTCATGGGTTAGGCGTCTTCGCTAGTGTGTCGGTCTTCACGTCAATTTGGGCTTGCTCAGGCAAGTCTGGACAGAGATATGAGGGCTAAACGCCGCACGATAAAGTGCACTATCTTATCACAGCACAGAATGATCTGGCGCACACCACTTTGCCGCAGGCAGGCAAGCCGCTATGCTGAGCACTCGGCCAACTGATTGAGATCCGCATGCCACTACGTCTGCTACTATTTTTCCTGGCCACCATCACGTTATCCGTGAGTGGCTGCCAATTGTCGCCCAATGCCAACGACGAGCGGCTTTCATTAACTGCCGACCCCATGGATAACGCCCCGCCTGTTACGCAGGGACTGGATGCTGCTGGCTTGAGCACGCTGCTGCAAGCAGAGTTTGCCGGGCAGCGCGGTGACTTCAAGCGGGCCAGCCAGGGTTACCTTGAGGCTGCCAGACGCTACGGCGCCGAAGCACTGGCTGAGCGCGCCACTTTTGCCGCCCGTTTCAGCAACGACGAAAGCCTGATCGAAGAAGCGGCGCAGAGCTGGCAAACCCTGAACCCTGAGGCCGACACCCCCAATCGACTTCTCGCTGCGCTTTCGCTGCAGCAGGGCAATTGGATGGAAAGCCTGGAGCGCCGTCTGGCCTTGAGTGAGGCGAATCAGGATGGCGAACTCACCGGTTTCGCCGAAACCGCCATCGCCGAACAGGGCCCTCTCAACCGGCTGCTAAGCCGGCTTGTCGAGCATTTGAATCAGGCCTCGTTCAGTGACCCGGCACAACAAGCCGATGCCCTGCTAGCGGCGGCGCTCTGGGAAGCGGCACTCGGGCGTACTGAACAAGCTCGTGACTATCTTGACCAGGCCTCAGGCTTGAGCGAGCGTCCCTCCTTGCTGCTGGTAGAAGGCCAACTGGCGTTTGAAACCGGCAACCCCGGCCAAGCCCGCCAGGTTGCCCGCCAAGGCCTGCAGGAAAACCCCGATGATGTGCGCTTTTTATTACTGTTGGCTCAGGCCGAGATTCGACTCGACAACCTTGATGCGGCCCAACAGCAGACCGACGCCCTGCTCGATCGACACACAGGCAGCGATGCGTTACGGGTCGCCCTTGCCCAGCTCTATCTGGATGAGGGCCACCCCGACCCCGCACAGCGGCTTCTTCAGCCACTGATGGGCCGGGATGACACACCCAACCTGGCCTACTATTTACTGGGCGTGATTGCCCAGTCTAAAGGCGATACCGACAACGCACTGCTTTACTACAGGCAGGTCGACAGCGGTGAGGAATTCCTGCCCGCTCGCGCCACGGCGGCGCAAATGCTCATTGATGACGACCGGCTCATCGACGCACGTGCTTTTTTACGTGTCGAACGCATGCGTCACGACGATTACTTCAGCGAACTGGTCAAACTGGAAGTGCAACTACTCGACGAACTGGGCCGCACCAATGATGCCGACACTCTTCTTACCCGTGAGTTGGCACGCACGCCAGACGATACCGACCTACTTTACTTCCGCGCGATGCGCGCCTGGGAGATGGGCGATATTGAACAAATGGAGGAAGACCTGCGCCATGTGCTTCGCATCGAACCCGACAATGCCGTGGCGCTGAATGCGCTGGGATATACCCTGGCGGATCTCGATCTTCCCGGTCGTCTGGAAGAAGCCCGCGAGTTGATTGAGCGCGCCTATGCGCTTGACGGCGACAACCCCGCGGTACTCGACAGCCTTGGCTGGGTGTATTACCGCCTGGGCAATGCAGAGAAAGCCCTCCCCTGGCTCGAAAAAGCCTATGCGCGCATGCCCGACCAGGAAATTGCCGGCCATCTTGCCGAGGTGCTGCATGCCTTGGGGCGCAGCGAAGAAGCACGCCAAATCATCCGTGATGTACAGCAACGCACCCAGGACCATCCGACGATTGATGGATTAATACAGCGTTATCCCGAACTCGACCCAGCAAACGACCTCTAAAACATCTACGGCGCTTACCCTCTCGCGACAGCCGTTGACCGATGAACTGACAAGGAGTCCGACATGCCCACTATTGCTTCCACCTGTATACCGCCCCATCCCTTGCGCCGGGCATCGAGGCTTGTGGCCTGTGCAGCGGCATTATTGCTCGCCGGGTGTGCCACTCAAGTCCCCCAGGACGAAGGCAGCCGTCAAGCCGGTGACTGGGACGCCCAGGAAGACCGGGTCAATGACTTTGACACCTGGACGCTGGTTGGCAAGGCCGGGTTGCGCACCCCTGATGAAAACACCAGCGCCAACCTCGACTGGAACCAGCACCCACATTATTTCCGCATGCTGATCAGCGGTCCTTTTGGCGGTGGACGTAACGTGCTGGAAGGACGCGAGGGGCGCTTTACCTTGTCCAACAGCGAAGGCCGCTTCGAGGCCGAAACCCCCGAAGCCCTCATGGAAGAACAATTAGGCTGGGCACTGCCTGTCAGCGCCATGCCCGACTGGGTACGTGGCCTGCCCGGCGGTAATGATAACTACCAGATGGAAACCGACGAATTCGGCTTCCCCAGTCATTTGGTCCAGGCCGGCTGGGAAATCGATTATCGCGACTGGGAGCGATTCGAAGGCATGTGGCTACCGCGCCGCCTGGTGATGAACTACGACGATATCCGCATCACGCTGGTCGTTAACGAATGGCGCTCCACAGACGAAGAAGGCCAGTAAGCCAAGCATTATGACAACCCTGACGCTGCCTGCGCCCGCCAAGCTGAATCGGCTTCTACATATTACAGGTCGCCGTGAGGACGGCTACCATCGTCTGCAAACGCTGTTTCAGATTATTGATTTATGCGACCAGCTAACCATCACCTCCCGCGATGACGGCGTAATTCAACTGACTAGCCGCATGCCTGGCATCGCCGCCGATGACAACCTGATCGTAAGAGCTGCCCAGCTGTTACAAAAGGTGAGCGGCACCCGCCTGGGTGCCACGCTGACCCTGGACAAAACGTTGCCCATGGGCGGTGGACTGGGCGGCGGTAGTTCCGATGCGGCCACGACACTCGTTGGCCTCAACACGATCTGGCAGCTTGGGTTCTCGCTTGACGAACTCGCCGCACTTGGGCTTCAGCTAGGCGCTGACGTCCCTGTCTTTGTTCATGGCCACACCGCCTGGGCCGAGGGCGTTGGTGAACAGCTCACCCCGGTGGGTCTCGACACCCCCTGGTTTGTGATCATTCACCCCGGTGTCAGCGTCTCGACACAGGCAGTATTCCAGGACCCGCAATTGACACGCGACAGCCGCCCCATTACTATGGCGCGCGCACTGCAGGGGGGAGCGTCGGAGTGGCGCAATGACTGTGAAGCGGTGGTCAAACAGCACTATCCAGCCATTGCACAAGCCCTAGACTGGCTATCACAGCATGCACCAAGCCGGTTAACCGGCACGGGCGCCTGTGTGTTTGCAGCATTCGAAGATGCGCAGACGGCACACGCAGTTGCCGAAGCAGCGGGCCATCATGGCTCCGCCTGGGTAGCTCGCGGACTCAACACCTCTCCTCTACATGATGCTTTGGGCTGCTGAATCGCCCGGTCATCGCATTAGGTCATTACTGGGGTATAGCCAAGTGGTAAGGCACCGGTTTTTGGTATCGGCATTCCCAGGTTCGAGTCCTGGTACCCCAGCCAGCCTAACGCTGACCTGCGTTTTCCTCCCTGAACCCCAACACTGCAAAGGTGGCTGCGCGTGTCAAAACTGATGGTTTTCGCCGGGAACGCCAATCCCGAACTCGCTCAAAAAATTGCCGAGAGCTTGGACAGCCGTATGGGTAACGCCACGGTGGGCCAATTCAGCGACGGTGAAATCGCGGTCGAGATCAATGAGAACGTGCGCGGTAAGGATGTCTTCATCCTGCAGTCCACCTGTGCGCCGACTAACGACAACTTGATGGAGCTGATCCTGATGGTCGACGCCCTGCGGCGCGCCTCAGCCACTCGCATCACGGCCGTGCTGCCCTACTTTGGCTATGCCCGCCAGGACCGCCGAGTGCGTTCGGCACGGGTACCCATCTCGGCCAAAGTGGTCGCCGACATCATGGTCAAGGCCGGGGTTGATCGCGTCATGACCATGGATCTGCACGCCGATCAGATCCAGGGCTTCTTCGACGTACCGGTCGATAACGTCTATGGCTCGCCGATTCTGCTCGACGACATCGAGCGTCAGAACTACAGCGATCTGGTCGTCGTATCCCCCGATGTCGGCGGCGTTGTGCGTGCCCGCGCCATCGCTAAACAGCTTAATGCCGATCTGGCCATCATCGACAAACGCCGCCCTCAGGCTAACCAAGCCCAGGTGATGCACATTATCGGTGAAATTGAAGGCCGTACCTGCGTGGTTGTCGACGACATGATCGACACCGCCGGTACGCTGTGCAAAGCCGGTGAAGCGCTGAAAGATCACGGTGCCAAGCGCGTCGTCGCCTACGCCACGCACCCGATATTATCCGGCCCTGCCGTCGACAATATCACCAACTCAGAACTTGACGAAGTCGTGGTGACCGACACCATCCCGCTTTCCGACGCAGCGCGGCGGAGCGGTAAAATTCGTCAATTGAGCGTTGCTGGCCTGATCGCGGAAGCCATCCGCCGCGTCAGCAATGAAGAATCTGTCAGCGCGATGTTCCACTAATCGCCTGACATCACAGCCCGCTTACGGGCTCCTGGGGACGTCGTCGTCTGGTCGCGGACGGCGGCGTTTCCTTACTCAAAACCAAGAGGCAATTCCATGTCTGATTTTAGCTTGAAAGCCAGTGTTCGTAACGACCTGGGGAAAGGTGCGAGCCGCCGCCTGCGTCGTGCGAACGAACAGGTACCGGCCGTTGTTTATGGCGGTAACAAAGACGCACAGTCGATCGCCGTTGAAAAGACCGCTTTTTACAAGGCGATTGAAGACGAATCGTTCTTCTCCTCGGTCATCACGCTCGTGATTGACGGCAAAAACGAGCAGGTCGTGGTACGTGACCTTCAGCGTCACCCCTACAAGCCGCTGCTCACCCATGCCGACTTCCTGCGTGTTGACGCCACCCACGAAATCACCATGAACGTGCCGTTGCACGTGACGGGCGAAGAAGCGTGTGTCGGCATCAAAGACCAGGACGGCGAACTGCACGTTCTCGCTAACGAAGTGGCGATCAGCTGCTTGCCGAAAGATCTTCCTGACTACCTGGAAATTGACATCAGCAATGTCGAGGTCGGCACCACGCTGCACCTGTCAGACCTGACCCTGCCGGCGGGCGTCACCTCGGTTGACCTGTCTCACGGTGAAGATCACGACAACGCGATTCTTAGCATCACCAAGATGAAGGTTCGTGCGACTGAAGACGACGAAGATGAAGGTGGTGAAAGCGAAAGCGGCAGTGACGGCGAAGAAGACAAAAGCGCCGAGTAAGCTGTCAGCGTTGGCCGTGCCTGCACGGCCTTCGTAATGTTAAGATCAAGCGCTTCGGCGCTTGATTTTTTTTGCGACCTGCCATGCGTGGCAGACGCCCTGGGGCCGCCGCTGGCGCGGCGTCAAAAATTTCTCCTGGAAATTTTTTGGAGGTGGAAAATGAGCCAGGTAACGGCCATCATTGGACTCGGCAACCCCGGGCCGGAGTATGCGACAACGCGCCATAACGCCGGCTTTTGGCTGGTCGATGCCATTGCAGGCAGCGTGCATGGCGAATTGCGTCCGGAAAAAAAGTTCCTCGGGCACTATGCCAAGGTACGCATCGGCGATCAGGACGTACATCTTCTCAAGCCCGCCACCTTTATGAATCGCAGCGGCGCGGCCGTCGCGGCACTGAGCCAGTTTTTCAAGCTTGCCCCCGAGAACCTGCTGGTAGCCCACGACGAGCTCGACCTGCCTCCTGGTCAGGCGCGTTATAAAACCGGTGGCGGCCACGGCGGCCATAACGGGCTGCGGGATATCGCCAGCGCACTCGGCAACCAGAAGCAGTTTCACCGCGTACGGATTGGCGTCGGCCACCCGGGCGACGCACGCCAGGTGACCAACTACGTGCTGGGCCGCGCTGGCAAGGAAGAACAAGCGGCGATTGAACGCGCGATCGAAGAATGCCAGGCAACCTTGCCCATGGCACTGGCCGGTGACTGGGCCAAAGCCATGAATCAGTTGCACAGCTTCAAGCTGTAGCGTTGCCCCCGTAGCTGGCAGCGGGCTGATCTCGTAGAATGGCCATTATTTCTCGCCTACCATTTTATTTCAGGAACACTTTATGGGTTTTAACTGCGGCATCGTCGGCCTGCCCAATGTCGGCAAGTCAACACTCTTCAATGCGCTTACCAAGTCGGGGATTGATGCAGAAAACTTCCCCTTCTGCACCATCGAGCCCAACGTCGGGATCGTTCCCATGCCCGACCCGCGCCTTAATGCGTTGGCCGAGATCGTCAAACCGCAGAAAGTCCTGCCGACCACCATGGAGTTTGTCGATATTGCCGGCCTGGTGGCAGGCGCATCAAAAGGCGAAGGGCTCGGCAACAAGTTTCTGGCCAATATCCGCGAAACGCAGGCCATCGCCCACGTGGTGCGCTGTTTCGATAACGACAACGTGATTCACGTCTCCAATCAGGTCGACCCACGCATTGATATCGAAACCATCAACCTTGAATTGGCGCTTGCCGACCTGGATACCGTCGAAAAGGCCAGCCAGCGGCTGGTACGGGTCGTCAAAGGCGGCGATAAAGACGCTATTGCCACCAAGGCCGTGCTGGATAAAATTCATCCGCACCTCGCCGAGGGGCAGCCGCTACGCAGCTTTGGCTTGAGCGAAGAAGAACAGCTTCAGGTGAAAAGCTTTGGCTTTTTGACGCTCAAGCCCACCATGTATATTGCCAACGTCAATGAGGACGGATTCGACAATAACCCTTATCTCGACGTGGTCAACGAAATCGCCGCTGAAGAAGGCGCTGTCGTGGTGCCGGTGTGCAACCAGATCGAAGCCGAAATCGCCGAGCTGGATGACGAAGAACGCGAGATGTTCTTAAGCGAGATGGGGATGGAAGAACCCGGCCTGGACCGCGTGATTCGCGCCGGTTATGCGCTGCTCGGCCTGCAGACCTATTTCACGGCGGGTGTCAAGGAAGTGCGCGCCTGGACTGTCAAGCAAGGGGCCACCGCACCGGAAGCGGCTGGCGCCATCCATACTGACTTCCAGAAAGGCTTTATCCGCGCCGAGGTGATCGCCTTTGATGATTTTGTCTCACTGGGCGGCGAGCAAGGGGCCAAAGACGCGGGTAAATGGCGACTGGAAGGCAAGGAATACATCGTCAAGGATGGCGACGTGGTACATTTCCGTTTCAATGTCTAGCCCGCAACCAGCCCCCTCAAGGGTAGCGGCGCACCTTAACGACCGATAACCCAGCGTTTAAGCGCCGCCTTCCTGGCGGCGCTGAAGCCTGCTAGGGTTAATCAATGCCTAATTCCTGCTACCCAGATGACCGCACGATTGGTCATACATCCCGATCCAATCGGGTTATTTTCAGCCTTCTGCTCCCGCTGGTCATGCTTTCAGGTTGCGGCCAGAGCGAGCCGACGATCACGCAGATCGATCCGCCTGAACCGGGCGGATCGCTTAACGTCGTTACCCGCAACAGCGCCACGACCTACTACCTTGATCGCCACGGGAATCCCGCGGGTCCCGAGCACGACCTTGTGGAAGCGTTCGCCGACGCCAACGACTGGGAGGTTGAATGGACACTTGCCGAGTCCACTTCAGGGGTGCTCCAATCTTTGCAGGGCGGTGAGCAACAGCTCGCCGCCGCTGGGCTGACGCACCTGCCCTCCCGGGATGAACACTTCCGCCAAGGCCCCACTCACACCGATATTGTCGAGCAACTGGTCTGTCACCGCGACATGCGCCCCATGCCACGCCAGGTAGAAGAAATGGCCGGGGTCGATATCCGGGTCACGGAAGACTCCAGCTACGCCGCAAAACTGCAGAGCCTGGTCAACCAGCATACGGGCATCGACTTCGAGGAAGATCCGCGCACCACTGAGATATTACTGACCGAAGTGGCCGAGAAGCGTATTGACTGCACCGTTGCCGACTCCAATATCGTGCAGTTGGTCCGCCGCCACTTCCCACACCTGGAAGTGGCCATCAACCTCACCAGCGGCGACCGGCTGGGCTGGTATCTACCCGCCAACCAACAGGCCCTGGCCAATATGGCCGACAGGTGGATGGCAACCCCCGAGGGCCAGGAAAGCATCAACGAGGTGCAGCAACGCTACTACGCCTATATCAGCGAGTTCGACTTTGTTGATCTGCGTGCGCTCAACCGGCGCATCGACGAACGCCTGCCGGACTTCCTCGACCTTTTCCTGGAGGCTCAGGAAGAGACCGGCATGCCAGCCGACCTGCTCGCCGCACTGGCCTACCAGGAGTCGCACTGGGACCCGCAAGCGGTCTCCCCTACCGGTGTGCGTGGCATCATGATGCTGACGCAGAACACGGCCCAATCCCTGGGTGTCGACAATCGCCTGAACCCGGCAGCGTCCATCGATGGTGGCGCCCGCTATCTTGCCGACCGCCATCAACGCCTTCCCGACAACCTCCCCGAACCGGATCGCACCTACCTGGCCCTGGCAAGCTACAACATTGGCCGCGGCCATGTGCTGGATGCGCAAAAGCTGGCCCGGGAGCTGGGCAAAGACCCGAATTCCTGGGAGGACATGAAGGAAGTCCTGCCGCTCAAAGCCGACAAGCGCTACTACCCGCAGACACGCTATGGTTACGCCCGAGGGTATGAGCCGGTGCACTATGTACAACGAATCCGTAACTACCAGGACGTGATTGCGCCCGCCATGCAATGGTTACCGCTATCGGCCGGTGAACCGTAACGCCGAGCATGGCGGGCTTGACGCGGCCAAGGCAGATGCGTATCATGCGCTTCCGTTGAATGGCTACGTAGCTCAGCTGGTTAGAGCACATCACTCATAATGATGGGGTCCCCTGTTCAAATCAGGGCGTAGCCACCAAGCAAATATTAAAAAAAGCCCGCTGACTCTGTCAGCGGGCTTTTTTATGGGTGACAGATAGGCTCAATTCAGCATCTTGCGGTTTAAAAAGCCGACCAGCGCCCGGGTAAGGTGCTCGACGTCGTGGGTACCCGCCGTTTCGCGCACCGAGTGCATCGCCCACTGGGGTAGCCCCACATCAATGGTGGGCACGCCGACCTCAGTGGCGGTAATCGGGCCGATGGTGCTGCCGCAGCCCATGTCAGACCGTGTCACAAACGACTGCACCGGCACGTCGGCGGCGCGACAGATATCCCGAAACAACGCGCCTGTCACGCTATTGGTCGCGTAGCGCTGGCTGGCATTGATCTTGATGACCGGCCCGGCATTCAGCAACGGTCCGTGCTGCTCATCGTGCTTTTCGGCAAAGTTGGGATGCAGCCCATGAGCGTTATCACAAGAGATCATCAGCGATGACTGGATCAGTTGAATCAGTGATTCGTCGCTGCCCTTTTCACTCCCCCTGCCCATTTGTGCATTGATACGCTTCAGCACATCGCCCAGAAACGGCCCCTGAGCACCGCAGGCGCTGGCACTGCCGACTTCCTCATGATCATTGGCGACCAGCAGCGCCCCCTGCTGACCGTCGCAGTCGAGCAACGCTTCCAGGCCTACAAAACACGACAGCAGGTTATCCAGCCGCGCGCTTGCGATCAGTTCCTGGTTGACGCCCACCAGCGAAGGCGGTTGAACGTCGTAAAAGCCCAACTCAAAGTCCACCACGTCGACCGCCCGCAGGCCATGCTCGGCTTCCAGCCAGCATGCCAGCAGATCCTCGAGCCTTTCGGTATCGCTTTGCATCAGCACGGGCGCCATCTGGGTCTGCGGGTTGATGCTGCGACCGGTATTGACGTCACGATCAAGGTGAATCGCCAGACTCGGAATCATCGCTACCGGCCGATCAACGTTAAGCAGCACACTTTCCAGTTGCCCATCGGCGTGGCGGATATGCACCCGTCCCGCGATCCCCAGATCGCGATCAAACCACGGCGCAAGCAAGGCACCGCCATATACCTGCACCCCCAACTGAAGCCAACCAGCGGCATGCTGGGTGGCATTGGGCTTTAAACGCAGCCCGGGGCTATCGGTATGAGCCCCCAGCATACGCATGCTTTGCAGTGGCCCTTTGGGCAGTTGAAAGGCGATCAAGGATGAATCGTTGCGTGTCACGTAGTAGCGCTGACCGGGCGACAATTGCCAATTGGCCGTTTCTTCCAGACGCTCGAAACCCGCTTGCGCCAGACGTTCCGCCATGGCATGAGTGGCGTGCCAAGGAGTGGGGGACTGGCGCAAGAACTCGCATAACCGCGAAACGCGATCAGCGTTGAATATTTCGGACATTGAAATCCTCATTTACCGACATGTTTGAGTCTCAGCAAAGCAGGTGACCTGCTACAATGCTCCTTCGGCCTTCGCAACTCATTGGTCAGATGCGGGTCTAGGAAAGCATGAGTGTACACAAATCCGGGAGAGCTTGACTGATGAGCTTGTTTGCAACGCTTTCGCGCTCAGTCGCCCTAACCATCATGCTGGTTGTCACCAGCCCGATGGCAATAGCGCAACTTGAGCCGACCGAAGAACAGCGCCAGGCGGCGGTCGAAATTGCCGATTCGCTCCGCTATGGCCACTACGCCGATGTCAGCTTTGATAAAGCCTGGTCGCAAGAAGCCTTTGATCGCTACTTGGATATTCTGGATGGCCAACGGGCCTACCTGCTAAGCAGCGACATTGAGCCCTACCGTCACCTGGAAACCGATCTGGCCGACACGCTTTTCGACGGCGATCTGGATGAGGCGTTCGCCCTTTACAACCGCCTCAACGAGCGCCATACCGCTCGGATTGAATGGCTGCTCGAACACCTCGATGACGAGGCGACGTTCAACTTCCAGGGCAACGAGCGCCTTGAGCTTGACCGCGAGGACGCCGCCTGGGCCGAGAGTCAGCGCGAGCTGGATGCATTGTGGCAAAAACGGCTGAAAAATGATGCCCTGACGCTGGCCCTGAGCGATCAGGACGAGGAACAGATCGTTGATAATCTTCGCCAGCGTTACGAGGGGCAGCTTTCACGCCTGGAGCAAACCGAACCGGAAGACGTCTTTGGCTTGATCATGGCCGCGGTGACCGGCACCATTGACCCGCATACCAGCTACCTCTCACCACGCCAGGGCGAATCGTTTGATATTCAAATGAGCCTCTCGCTGGAAGGCATCGGCGCACTCCTGCAATCCGACGGCGAATACGTCAAAGTCTCCAGCCTGGTCGCGGGCGGCCCCGCTGAGCGCGCCGGTGTACTTGAGCCCGCCGATCGAATTATCGGCGTCGGCCAGGAAGACGGTGAGATGGTCAACGTGGTTGGCATGCCCCTGGACAACGTGGTCGACCTGATTCGCGGCCCCAAAGGTTCCGTGGTAAAGCTGGATGTCGTGCCCGCCCAGGCGGTCGACATGACCCGCTCACAAACCGTTGAAATCACCCGCGATACGGTCGACCTGGAAGACCAGGCCGCCCAGAGCGAGGTGATTAATGTCGAACGTGATGGCGATACCCACCGCCTCGGGGTGATCGAAATCCCCACCTTTTATGTCGACTTCGACGCCTGGCAGGCGGGAGAAGATGACTACCGTAGTACCACCCGCGACGTTGCCAAGGAAATCGAGCAGTTAAAACGCCAGGATGTTGAAGGTATCGTGCTTGACCTGCGCAACAACGGCGGCGGCGCCCTTCAGGAAGCCAACTCGCTGATTGGCCTGTTTATCGACCGTGGCCCCACCGTTCAGGTTCGCGACGCTGATGGGCGTATCAACCTCTACGGCGACAGTGAAGCAGGCACGCTTTACGACGGTCCAATGGGCGTGCTGGTGAACCGGCTATCAGCTTCGGCGTCAGAGATTCTCGCTGGGGCCATTCAGGACTATGGCCGCGGTATCGTGATGGGTAGCCAGACCTTTGGGAAGGGCACGGTGCAGACGCTGAATGATTTGAGCCATGGCGAAATCAAGCTTACCCGCGCCAAGTTCTATCGCATTTCCGGCGCGAGTACCCAGAACCGCGGCGTCGAACCCGACATCGAGTTCCCTAGCCTGATCGACCCGGAGCGCATTGGCGAAAGCAGCCTGGACCACGCCCTGGAATGGGATACGGTTCAGGACGTCCAGTACCGGCGCTACGGAGAACCTGAGCGCTACCTTGATGCGCTTCAATCAGCCCACCAGAATCGCGCGGAGGAAAATCCCAACTTCCGCTACCTGGAGCGGCAATCGGCGTTGTCCCGGGAGCTTCGCGAGCAGAATACCAGCGTCAGCCTGAATCGTGAGCAGCGCGAACGTGAAACCCAGGCTCAGGAAGCCGAGCAGTTGGCACTGGAAAACCAGCGTCGTCGCGCCCTGGGGCTTGAAGAACTGGAAGAGTGGACCGACGCTCGCGACGAAGCCGCGCTTAGCGACAGTGACGGTGAAGACAGCAATACCGACGAGGAGGATGACACCTCAGTAGAGCGCGCCCAAGTGCTGGAAGCCGCCGAAATTCTGCTCGATTACGCGCACCTGGAAAGCACCCAGCGGTTCGTCAATCGGTAAGCGAATTAGCGTAAAAAGGAAAGGCTGCAACCGCGCCGGTGTCACAATGGCATCGGCGCTGTTTTTAGCGGGCTAGCAGAGCGCCGCTCGACGCGTTGGTCGGTCGCCCATGGCAGCCAAGCGTTGCGTCAAACGGGCCAATCGGGCCGCACTGCCCTGCTGTGCAGACTCGAGAATATGCCGCGCCCAAGTCGGCAATTGCGGCGCTAGCTGATAATACACCCATTGCCCGTCCCGCTGGTCCACCAGCAGCCCGCACTGGCGAAGCTGCGCCAGATGACGCGACACCTTGGGCTGGGACTCTTCAAGCACATAGGTCATTTCGCACACGCACAGCGATTGCTCATGGGCAATCAACAGCATCAGCATCAATCGCGTTTCATCGCTCAAGCACTTGAATACCTGCAGTGCATTCAACGGAGTGGATTTTCCCAAGACGATTATCCCCACCTGATCCATAATGCGGATAGTTTACGCCACTGGCGTAAGCATCGGCAAAGCCGCTGGCAATACGCGTCAAGCAGCCACGCAGAAGCAAGACATCAGGCGCTCGATAATAGTAGCGTCAAGAAGAATTAAACAAAGGACAAGCGCAATCGATTAATGGCTGGCGTCATAAAAGGAAGGAAAACAGACGCTAGATGGCTCCCCGAGCAGGACTCGAACCTGCGACCCAATGATTAACAGTCATTTGCTCTACCAACTGAGCTATCGGGGAACAATAGGACTACCGTAAACGGTAGGAATATATCGTGCGGGGCAATTTGGCTCCTCGAGCAGGACTCGAACCTGCGACCCAATGATTAACAGTCATTTGCTCTACCAACTGAGCTATCGAGGAACAATCTAATATTGCCGTATTTGAGATCAGTTTATTGGCTCCCCGAGCAGGACTCGAACCTGCGACCCAATGATTAACAGTCATTTGCTCTACCAACTGAGCTATCGGGGAACTGCTCAAACACGGTGCGTAGTATACTGATAGAAACGTAACGGTCAAGCATCGATTCCGCGTCAACGCTAGCCGCCCGTTGGTTGTGTCCGTATAATGCGCACAATCATAGGCGCCCAGGCGCAACGACACTCCATTCATCCCTCGTCCTTCCGACGACCCATAGATGACAGGTACCGATGGCGAAGAAGCTCTTCATCAAAACGCACGGCTGCCAAATGAACGAGTATGACTCCTCCCGCATGGCGGACATGCTCGGCGTTTCTCATCAGCTCGAACTGACTGATAACGAGCGCGAAGCCGATGTCATTCTTCTCAACACCTGCTCCATTCGTGAAAAAGCGCAGGAAAAGGTGTTCCATCAGCTGGGACGCTGGAAAAAACTCAAGGACGCCAATCCCGATCTGGTCATTGGCGTCGGTGGCTGCGTTGCAAGCCAGGAAGGCGAAGCATTGCGCAAGCGTGCACCCCATGTGGACATGGTGTTTGGGCCGCAGACACTGCACCGGGTGCCATCCATGCTGGATGCACGCCGCGACAATCAAATTGCCGCGGTGGATGTGACCTTTCCGGAAATCGAGAAATTCGACCACCTGCCTAAACCGACCTCAGACGGTGCCACCGCCTTTGTGTCGATCATGGAAGGCTGCTCGAAGTACTGCTCGTTCTGTGTGGTGCCCTACACCCGCGGCGAAGAAGTCTCTCGGCCGTTTGAAGCGGTGATGGATGAGGTCATTCACCTCGCCGACCAGGGCGTGCGCGAAGTCAACCTTCTCGGCCAGAACGTCAACGCCTATCGGGGCGAAAACCAGCTGGGCGATGAAATTGACCTTGCTGAACTGATCGCCTGTGTCGCGGCGGTCGAGGGCATCGACCGCATTCGCTTCACCACTTCGCACCCGGTTGAGTTCACTGACAGTCTGGTGGATGCCTACGCCGATATACCCGAGCTGGTCAGTCACCTGCACCTGCCGGTGCAATCGGGCTCGGACCGCATCTTGAGCGCGATGAAGCGTGGCCACACGGCAGAGGCCTATATCGAAAAGATGGAGCGGATTCTTGCCAACCGCCCGGATATAAGCTTTTCCTCCGACTTTATCATTGGCTTCCCCGGCGAGACGGAAGAAGACTTTGAAGCGACGATGGACCTGATCCATCGCATAGGGTTCGACCACTCGTTCAGCTTTGTTTTCTCGGCACGCCCCGGCACACCAGCCGCCGCGCTTGAGGATGAAACACCGGAAAGCGTCAAGAAAGAACGTCTGGCGATCTTGCAGGCGCGTATTCTCCAGCAAGCTGGCCAGATCAGTCGTCGCATGGTGGGCACTACCCAGCGCATCCTGGTGACCGGCTTTTCGCCAAAAGACCCAGGTCAACTGTCCGGGCGCACGGAAAATAACCGGGTGGTCAACTTCCGCGCCGCCAATCCCACCGAGCTGATCGGCTACTTCGTGGACGTGGAAATCACCGAGGCCCTGCCCAATTCACTGCGCGGTGAACTCGCCTCCCCTGAGCGTTATTGAACATCGCTTATCCCAGGTAATTGCCCCAACACCGCTTGGGGCAGTAAGCTGACATTGACACCCATCAACCGACAGGTTTTTCACTCTTGAGCCAGCCATCGCCTCAGGCCAACCGCATTACCACATTAAGCCTTGAACCCAATGACCCACAGCGCCTTGCCAGCCTGTGTGGTCAGCAGGATGAGCACCTGAAGTTGATCGAAAGCCGCCTGGACGTAACGCTGCGCAACCGAGGCAATGTGTTCCAGTTGGCTGGGCCCGCCAATCGCATCAAAGCCGCTGCCAACGTGCTGGAACACCTCTACCGTGAAACAGCGGCGGAAGAAGTATCGGCCAACACGGTCCACCTGTTTCTCCAGGAATCCGGCCTGGAAGCGCTGGAGGAAGAAGACGATATTGAAGGCGACAGCGGCGAAGTGATCATGCGCACACCGCGCACCATGATCAAACCCCGAGGCCTGAATCAGCAGCGCTACGTCACCAGCATTCGCGAACACGACATTAACTTCGGCATTGGTCCGGCGGGTACCGGTAAAACTTACCTTGCCGTCGCGGCCGCCGTGGAAGCGCTCAACCAGCAGGCAGTGCGACGTATTTTACTGGTCCGCCCGGCAGTGGAGGCCGGTGAGAAGCTCGGCTTTCTGCCTGGCGATCTCGCCCAGAAAATCGATCCTTACCTGCGTCCGCTCTACGATGCGCTCTACGAAATGATCGGCTTCGAACAGGTCGCCAAACTGATCGAACGCCAGGTGATCGAAATTGCCCCGCTGGCTTACATGCGTGGCAGGACGCTCAACAATGCCTATATCATTCTGGATGAGAGCCAGAACACCACGCCCGAACAAATGAAAATGTTCCTGACGCGTATTGGCTTTGGCTCCACCGCCGTGATTACCGGTGACGTCACCCAGGTCGATCTGCCCAAGGGCCAGCGCTCGGGCCTGATTCAGGTACTCGACGTGCTGAAAGACACGCCTGGAATTGGCGTCACCCACTTTGCCGCCAAGGACGTGGTTCGCCACCCACTGGTGCAGCGAATAATTGAAGCCTACGACGCCTTCGAGTCCCAGCAGGAAGCCGAGGAACGCGCCCGCCGGGAAACGCGCCAGCAAGAGCGGGAAGCCCGCCTGCAAGGCCGCGAAGGCCCAGGGGATACCAAGCGATGAGTGATATCGTGATCGATCGTCAGGCGGCTATCGACGACCAACAGCTACCGACGCAGGCACAGCTCATCCGCTGGGTGGGCGATGTGCTTGCCCGGCACCCCGACGACCCACGTCAGGAATTGACCGTGCGTTTCGTCGATCTCGCTGAAAGTCAGTCGCTCAATCATGATTACCGGGGCAAGGATAAGCCCACCAACGTGTTGTCATTCCCGTTCGAGAATCCACCGGGCATCACGCTGCCATTACTCGGCGATCTGGTGATTTGCCATGCCATTGTTGTAAAAGAGGCTGCAGAACAGCATAAAGCCCTTGAGCATCATTACGCCCATATGGTGATTCACGGCACCTTGCATTTGTTGGGCTATGATCACATTGAGGAGGAAGACGCCGAGGTGATGGAGCAATGTGAGCGCGAGCTGCTTGCCACCCTGGGTATCACCGACCCTTATATTGGCGACATATGAGACTTAAGGCCCATACGTTGAACTGGTACCGCGCCCCCGGTCAGTGATAAAACGTCCTTTCGAATCACGCTACCTGAGTCCGTCAACAAGAGATTACCTGCATGAGCGAAGACCGATCGAGCAACGCCAATCAACGATCCTGGCTCGAGAAACTCTTTAGCGCCCTTTCGGGCGACAACGACGAACCCAGCTCCCGCGATGAGTTACTGGAATTTCTACGCCACGCGGCAGGGCGTTTAAAGCTTGATCAGGACGCCATCATGATCATTGAAGGCGCACTGGAAATCAGCGACCAACAGGTTCGCGAAATCCTTATCCCCCGCTCACAGATCTCGGCGATCACTCTTGATCAGACCAGCGCAGAGTACCTGGCGCTCATTCAAGAGACCGGTCACTCACGCTATCCGGTGATTGGCGAAAACCTTGACGATGTAAAAGGCATTCTGCTGGTCAAGGATTTGTTACCGCTGCTTTCACAGACCCAGGCCGAGCGCGATGCGTTTCAACTGGCTGATATCGTTCGCTCGGCGATGTTCATTCCTGAATCCAAACGACTCAACAGCCTGCTTAAAGAGTTCCGCGACACCCACAACCACATGGCCGTTGTGGTCGACGAATACGGTGGCACGGCGGGCATTATTACCATCGAGGATATTCTTGAGCAGATTGTCGGCAACATTGAAGATGAGCACGACGCCGACGAGGAAGAGGATATTCGCGAGCTCGACAACAAGCGCTATGCCATCCGTGCCCTCACCACCATCGACGACTTTAACGAGCACTTCGATACCCAGTTCTCTGACGATGAATTCGATACCATCGGCGGACTGGTGATGCAGCAATTTGGCCACCTGCCGCAACGCGGCGAATATACCCACCTGGGCGGTTGGCGCTTTGAGGTCCTCAACGCCGACAACCGCCGCATCCGCCTGCTTGAGGCCTACCGGGAACAACGCCCTGACAGCAGCGACGACGAGCAGAACGACACCTAGCCTTCACGCCTCAACGTTCAGGACATAAGGATATCTCGCTATGGGTAGCATCCCAGCTGTGTATCGACAGCTAATCGCCGCACTGATGGCTGGCGGCTTCACAACGCTGACGGCGTCGCCATTTGAGCTATGGTGGTTAGGGCCGGTTGCCGCAGGCTTGATGTACGCAGGCACTCATCAACTGACCGCCGCCCAGGCGGCCCTCAAGGGCTGGCTCTACGGGGTGGCGTTGTTTGGCAGCGGTGCTTCCTGGGTCTACGTATCGATCCACGACTACGGCTATACCGGCGTACCGCTTGCGCTGTTTCTCACCGCCCTGTTCGTCTGCGTACTGGCGCTGTTTTACGCCGGCACGCTGTGGCTCTACCGCCGCTTTACCGGCCCCCGACTGGCCCTTGTCAGCTTTGCCGGCATCTGGGTGCTGGGAGAAGTCCTGCGCACCTACCTATTCACCGGTTTTCCCTGGCTATTACTCGGCTCAGGCTATGTAGACTCGCCGCTGGCCGGCTGGGCGCCCATCGGCGGTGTCTATCTGCTATCGCTGCTGGTTGCCCTCAGTGGCACACTCGGCGCGGCGCTGCTGCTGCGCCGCCAATGGTGGACACTCGCGCCACTGGCGGCTGTCTGGCTGTTACCACTGGCGTTGCCCTCGCAGTGGACCACACCCGCCGAAACACCCACGCGGGTCGCACTGCTACAGGGCAATCTTCCCCAGCTCGAAAAATGGACCCCTGAAGGCCAGCGCAATGCCGCCAACATTTACAGCGACTTGACCCGCGACGTCGCCGATAACGTTGACCTGATTGTGTGGCCGGAAACGGCCCTGCCCATGGTGGAAACCCAGGCACGCCCGGTGCTTGAGCGCGTACAGAGCAATCTGCCCACCGACACGGCACTGATGACCGGCATCGTTCAGCGTGACATCAACGAGCGCTACTTCAACAGCGTGGTAGGTGTGGGTAATGTCGAAGGCAGCTATCAAAAAGAGCATTTAGTGCCCTTTGGCGAATACCTGCCACTGGAAAGTCTGCTGCGCGGGGCTATCGACTTTTTCAACCTGCCCATGTCGAGCTTTACCAAAGGGGAGTCCGACCAGGCGCCAATGCAGGCTGCGGGGGTCAGCATCGGCAATGCCATCTGCTATGAAATCATTTACCCGCAGTTGGTGGCCGACCGCGCCAGAGACAGCGATGTATTGATGACGCTGTCCAACGATACCTGGTTTGGCGCCTCGATCGGCCCGCACCAACACTTGCAGATGGCGCGTCTCAGGGCGCTGGAAAATGGCCGCTACGTGCTTCGTGCGACCAGCAACGGCATTACCGCGATCATTGATGCACAGGGTCGCGTGGTCGAGCGCGCGCCCCAGTTCGAGACCACATCGCTCACCGGCGAGTTCTACGCCACCCAGGGGTTAACGCCGTTTACCCGGATGGGAAGCTGGCCGGTGTGGTTTTTAGCCGCACTCATGGTGCTGGTGGGTGTGCCGCAGACTCGCCGCCGGTAAACTGGGCAATCAGGTCGGTATGCGGCCGGGTGTCGATAACGCCGTTACAGGTATTGCCATGCTTAAATCTCGCCCCTTCTTATTGCTCGTCGCGCTTCCGGTAATCCTGGCGTTGCTACTGGGCGGCGCCATTTTTGGCGGACAGGCATTATCCGACAGCAATGTCGACGATGATATTCAGCGTGCCCTGTCGCAAACCCTCGGCTCCCCCGGTGACATCGAGCTTGCCAAGCTACAGAAGGTGCAATACGGCTACACCATTTGTGGGCTGTACCGTACCGCTTCGTCTGACCGCGGCTACGCGTCGTTCATGTACGATACGCAAAGCGACGACGTGATCCTGGATATAAAGTCACGACGTTATAAGTCGCGCTGCAGTCTATCCGTCGCCTGCCAGTAACCTAGTCCCCCTGATCCACCAGCTGGTTGATATCGGCAACGGCATCAGTGATCGGATGGCTGTCACGGATCAGGAATCGTGCCTCTCCTTCCCGGTCAAATGCAAAAACCGCGCTTGTGTGCGTCACAATATAGTCACCACGCTGGTTGGGTTCTTCGTAATCATACGTGACACGCATACGGTTGGTCAGGGCGTCTATTTCCGCCAGGTCTCCCGTAATGCCAATAAACTCAGGGCCGAAGGCATTGGTGTAGCGCTTTACGACCTCGGGGGTATCACGCTTCGGGTCAACGGAGATGAACAGCACCTGGATGTCGTCACGGACGTCATCGTCCAATCGGTTCAACGTGCCTGCCAGCCTGGCCAGCGTAATCGGGCACACATCCGGGCAATAGGTATACCCAAAGTAAACCAGTGTGACCTTACCCCGATACTCTTCAGCCTCGACGGCCTGACCGTTTTCGTCAATCAACGAAAAATCCAGCGGCGGCATGATCTCGTGGGTTTCTGCCGTGCGCCAGCTTCGATCAACACAGCCGACGAGCCACAGCGCAGCCAGCACAATAAACAACTGTTTCATCATTGACTCGTCCTGCGTGACAGCGTATTAAAGCGATACAGGGGATACCACATCGAACGTGACCGACAGCTGCTGAGCATCGTCAAACTCCAGCATCACCTCGACATCATCACCTTCAGAAAAGGTTTTCAGACGCCCGATAAACATCAAGTGATGGCCTTTTGGGGCAAACTCGAAACGCTCCCCCGCCTCGATTTCCACTTGCTCCATGGCGTGCATATGCGCCATGCCATTTTCCTCGCTGCTCATATGGATCTCGACGTCTTCAAAGGCCTCGCTTTGCGCGCCGACTAAAACAGCTGTCTCGTCGCCGGTATTATGTAGCTGAAAATACCCCGCTCCCGGCTGCTCACCGGGCAACAAACTCAATCGCGCGTTACTGACCTGCACGTCCTGTCCACTGGCATGTCCGGCGGTTATCAGCATCAGCAGCATGCCACCGGCTAACAGCCGAGGGGCCTGGAATAGGTGACTGACCATCTTATTTCTCCTTTTGGGGAAGGACTGAGTTTTTCGGTGCTGTTCTAGTCAACTGACACGCTAGACGCTTTGCGCGCTGACGATGTTGAGCATCTCAAAAGCTTCATCACCATAGCCAGATTCCAGGTTTCCGCAACCCTGATGCGACATTATGTCAGCGACACCGTCGATTGTCTGGTTATACGAAAAAAGCCCCACCGTTAAGGCAGGGCTTCATCAGGCGGAACGTACTTGGTCACCTATTCAGGTATTTCACCCAACACTTCAGGAATCGTGGTCTTTACATAGCGCCCGGGGGCGGGCTCGATCACGCTTAACTCGCCCTCACCTGGCTGACGTGCGGCGACCATTTTTTTCGGATCCGGGTCCGCATAGCCATTTTCGGTGACCCAGGCCTGCCAGTGAGGCCACCACGACCCTTCATTGAAGGTCGCCCCCTCAAACCAGGCTTCATGGCTTTCAGGCAGCTGATCGTTCGTCCAGTGGCCATATTTTTGCTTATGGGGCGGATTGACGATACCGGCAATGTGCCCCGAACCGCCCAGCACAAAGGTTGATGGCCCTTTTGGCAACAGCGCGCCGTAATAGGAGCTGTTCCACTTGGCAATATGGTCTTCCTTGGCCGACACAAAATAGCTGGGCGCCGATATTTTCCTGAGATCGATCTTCACCCCGTCAAGTTCGATGCCGCCGGGCTCGACCAGCTTGTTCTCCAGGTACATGTGCCGCAGGTACCAGGCATGGGTTCCGGCAGGCAGGTTGGTACCGTCCGTGTTCCAGTAAAGCAGGTCGAAGGCAGCCGGGGTTTCACCTTTCAGATAATTATTGATGTAGAACGACCAGAAAAGATCGTTTTCACGCAGCAGGTTAAAGGTATAGGCCATCGAGCGCCCGTCCAGATAACCTTTCAACTGCATACTCTCTTCAATGCCCTCTACGACGCGTTCGTTGAGGAATACACCGATATCGCCGGGATCACGGAAGTCCTGCAGGGTGGCCATGTAGGTCACCGATTTAACCTTGCGGCCACGCCGTGTGCTGGTGAGATAGGCCACGGTCGATGCCGTCAGCGTGCCGCCAACGCAGTAACTCAACAGATTGACGGACTTTTCACCGCAAGCCTTTTCAATCGCTTCCATGGCGGTAATCGGGCCCAACTGCATGTAATCGGCCCAGGTGATGTCATGCTGTTCCGGCCCCGGATTGCGCCAGGAAATCAGAAATACGCTATGCCCCTGGTCGACAAGCCACTTCATCATCGAATTATCTTCGCGCAGATCCAGTACGTAGTACTTGTTGATCCACGGTGGCACGACCAGCAGTGGTGTTTTATAGGTTTTTTCGGTGGTGGGCGTGTACTGGATCAGCTGCATCAACTCATTTTCATACACCACGGCCCCAGGGGTAACGGCGATGTTTTCGCCAACGCCAAAGGCACTGCGATCCGTCATACGGACGTTGATGCCCTCGGCAGAATTGGCCAGGTCATCGCGCAGCCGCTCAAGCCCCTCCACCAGATTCTGCCCCTTGGTTTCCAGCGTGCGGCGCATGACCTCGGGGTTCGTCGTGACAAAGTTGGTCGGCGACATCGCGTTGACGACCTGACGCGCATAAAAGGCCAGGTTGCGCTTATGGGTTTCGTCCATCCCGCTCAGACTGTCCACCAGCTCATCCACCATCTGGGAAAACAGCAGGTACTGCTGCATGATGGCCATGAAGTGGGGTTCCCGGGTCCAGGCCTCGTCCTTGAATCGCCGGTCGCCTTTCTCCGGCGTGACCATTGGCGATACCTCTTCACCGGCCATCGCCCGCATGCCCTGCTGCCACAGCAGCCACTGGTCCTGCAACAGGCGTGACTGGGTCTGCCATAATAGCGTCGGGTTCTGCATTAATGACTGCGCGCCGGCTTCAAAGCTTTCCCGCATGTCGCTATACACGGAGTCTGCCGCTTCGCTTGGCGCAATGCGCGATAACAGATCCTGCATGAGACCTTGATACTGCTCACCAATATCTTTCAGCTGTGCATTCCACGCTTCCAGCTCTTCTTGAGAAAGGCCATGGGGCGGTAATTCCCACTCTGCTGACATCTTCGTTCTCCTTTACCGGCGCGGCAACGCTAACGCAGCCTGTTTGATGGCAGGTAATCAAAGGCTCAAAATAGGCGCGGCGCCCTTGGGCGCCGCGATCAATCGGGTCAATCAGCTTTTACGCGAGGATTGGCTGCTCGCTTTTGCGGACTGCTCACCCTTGGCGGCGGCTGGCTGCTCGCCTTTGGCCGCGGCGCTGGCCTGGTCGGCCATCTGCTTGCCTGCTTCACCAAACAGCTTTTCCATCTCTGCCTTGAATTCAAGGCTCATCTCGCTCATCACGCGAGCGTCTTCCTGCATTTTCTGAGACAGCTCGTTCATCATCGCCGCTTGCTGCGTGCCGAAGTCGCGCAGGCTTTCAGCATCCTGAACGTCGGTTGCGCTGCGCAGGCGCTCGGTACCCATCTGGCTGTAGCGCTTCATCGCTTCCAGCTGATATTGGGTCATCTTTTCCATGTTGTTGAGCATCAGCGAGTTCATCTTGCGCATCGGCTCAAACATTTGGCGGGTCTGGGCGTTGAAGGCGTCCATCATTTTATCTTGCATGGTATCTACTCCTCTATTCGTTCCTTGGCATGAGCCGTGAGTGACTCACTTGAACACGAATTGCTGCACTGCAAAAAGAGTAATGATTGACAGGTCATGTTGCAACTACCTTGACGAAAACGGCCTCTAGCGCTTTGGTCGTGTCCGGGTTTCATTACTCCGATTTCCGTTTTGCCCGTGACCGGGAAGATGCCGTTGCCTTGGCATTAGCATTGGCACTCTTGGTACTTGTCGTGCCACTTTGAGCCTTTTCCTCTTCAGGTGCATCGCTGCTACTGGCATTCCCGGCTTGTTTCAACATATCCAGCATCATCTGCTGATAGGTGCCGAAATTGGACAACCCCTGTGAAAGGCCCTGCTGCATCATGGGCTGCTGCAGGAAAGGCCGCATCAGGCTCATGGGGTCATACCCCTCAACGCCGGACTCCATTTGCCGCTGGATGTTCTCAAGCAGGTGTTGCTGAAACGCTTCAACGTCGGGCAACCCCAGCGCTTGGCGAAACTCATCGGGGGTGAGATCGAACTCAACGTTAATCTTCATTGGCGGCTCCTGCTTCATTAACCAATATTAACCAATATTGTTTTATTTGAGTGTAGCAGCGATATGCGAGGGACACCTTGCCGCTAGCGTTGGGTTAAACGTGGTGTATCAACGCTTACTGCACCGTTTTGCCCACGCTGCCGCAGCCAGTGATCCATCAACGTTATCGCCATCATCGCTTCCGCGATGGGCGTTGCGCGAATACCCACGCAAGGGTCATGACGACCTTTGGTCACCACCTCGACGGCATTGCCGTTGACGTCGATCGAGCGCCCCGGCGTGGTGATGCTCGACGTCGGCTTGAGCGCCAGGCGGGCCACAATGGGCTGGCCGCTGGAAATCCCCCCCAGAACACCGCCGGCGTGGTTGGACAAAAAGCCTTCCGGCGTCATCTCGTCGCGATGCTCACTGCCTCGTTGATCGATGCACCCAAACCCGGCGCCAATCTCAATCCCTTTTACCGCATTAATACTCATCAAACCATGCGCCAGATCAGCATCCAGGCGATCAAATACCGGCTCACCCAGCCCGACCGGAACGCCTTCGGCCACCACGGTGATCTCCGCGCCGACGGAATCCTGATCGCGGCGCAATTGATCCATGTAGTCCTCAAGCTCGGGCACTTTGGCGGGATCGGGGCAGAAAAACGCGTTCTGCCCGACAGCATCCCAGGAATTGAAATCTATCTTGATCGGGCCAAGCTGGCTCATATAGCCACGCACCTGCACTCCCTGAGCCGCCAGATACTGTTTGGCAATGGCACCCGCGGCGACCCGCACCGCGGTTTCCCGCGCGCTTGAACGCCCTCCCCCACGATAGTCACGGTGACCATACTTGTGGTGATAGGTGTAGTCCGCGTGGGCAGGGCGAAACTGGTCCTTGATTTTTGAATAATCTTTCGAGCGTTGATCGGTGTTCTCGATGATCAAACCAATCGAGGTGCCGGTCGTTTTGCCTTCGAAAACGCCCGACAGGATTTTCACCTGGTCCGCTTCCTGGCGCTGGGTGGTATACCGCGAGCTACCGGGGCGGCGGCGGTCCAGGTCGTGCTGCAGATCCGCCTCGGAGAGAGGCAACCCTGGCGGGCAGCCATCGACGATCGCGCCTAGCGCCGGGCCGTGGCTTTCCCCGAAGGTGGTAACGGTAAATAGTTTGCCAAATGTATTGCCGGACATGAGCCTTAGTTCCTCACGCAAAAGACGCCGCATGGGCGTCGAGTTCAGCAGCGCTCAGGGCAAAGACACCCTGGCCGCCACGCTCGAATTCAAGCCACATGAACGCCACTTCTGGAAAAGCAGCCTCCACGTGGCGGTCTGAGTTGCCCACTTCGACAATCAGCCACCCCTCATCGGTCAGGTGCGCACGTGCCTCGCGCAGAATGCGTCGTACGATATCCAGACCGTCGCTACCCGCTCCCAGCGCTAAGGCAGGCTCGTGGCGAAATTCGGCGGGCATGGTGGCCAAGTCACGCTGATCGACATAGGGCGGGTTCGAAATAATGACATCAAAGCGCTGGCCCTCCAGCCCGCTGAACACGTCGGCTTCAACCGCACGTACGCGCTCGCCGACATCGTGGCGGGTGATATTCTGGCGCGCCACGGCAAGGGCTTCCTGGCTAATGTCGGCCAGCGTCACCTCGCAAGTGGGCAAATAAAGCGCGGTGGCAATGCCGATACAACCGGAGCCGGTGCACAAATCCAGTACCCGCTCGGGCGGCTCCTCGGGGAACCAGGCCGCGAAGCCGTCCTCGATCAGCTCCGCCATCGGTGAGCGCGGGATCAGCACGCGTTCATCAACGTTAAACGGATAACCGGCAAAAAAAGCCTCACCTAACAGGTAAGGCAGCGGTCGGCGCGTGGTGATTCGCTCACGGGTAAGGACCACTATGCGCTCGCGCTCCATCGGCAACAACCGCGCATCCTGTACACCCGGGTCGACATTCCAGGGCAAATGCAGTGCCCCCAGACACAGCGCAACGGCTTCGTCCCATGCCGACTCGGTGCCATGGCCGTAATAGAGTCCCGCCAAATAGAACTCGCTGGATACCCAGCGCAGGTAGTCACGTAAGGTTATGAGCTCGCTCACCAGCGCCGTATCCGGCAGGGTGAGGGAGGAAGGCGAAGTCTCGGCGTTGAGAGGCTGGGTCACATTGGCTCCTGGTCAACAAAGGCGACCATCCCCATCGGGAGACGGCATGGCTAAAGAAAAGATTGTACCTTTGACGCTGCCCGGTTCACAGCAGCGTGCATCTCGCTATACTGTGCGCCTGTTCTCCGTTTTGCCCATTTGCCATTTGAGCCTGTCATGACACGACACCGCCACCTGCCCGATGATGACGATATCAGTGCTTTCCGCCAGGCGCTGAAAGCCGCGGGCGTGCGTCGCATGGCCACCAATCAGGCCGACCCCGGCAAACCCAAGCGCAATGATGATGCCCAGCAGGCCAGACGGCAGGCGGCGGTGGAAAGCAGTACCTTTGCCACCAGCGGCCGCACCTCCGACGGCCGGGTCGAGGCGGTACGTCCTTCCGAATACCTGGAATTCAGCGTCGCCGATTTGCCCTGGCGCACCTTCAGCCAACTCAAGCGCGGCCAGACGGCTTGGCAGGCTGGCCTAGATTTACATGGCTACACCCTTGAAGAAGCCCGGCTGGAGCTAGAGAGCTTTCTACGTGACGCGACCGCTCAGGGGCTTCGCTGCGTGCTGGTTGTCCACGGCAAGGCCTGGGGCACCACTGCCGATTTTCCAGTACTTAAAAGCCACACCAATGCTTGGCTGCGCGAGTGGCCCGGGGTCCTGGCATTCTGTTCCGCCATCGAGATCGACGGCGGCACCGGTGCGGTCTATATCCTGCTACGTAAGCGCGGTCAGTAGGCTCGTTATTCTGCCACACCCGATTCTTGCGCATCCGACGCACTATCGGGCACGTGCCGCGCCAGGGCCTCATCGGCCAGGTGACGGCCCAGGCGGATCAGATCCTTGGCACGGTGAAACTCGTACGTACTGCACACCGTTTTGGGCACTTCGATGAGAATATCGGGCGGGTAACCGGCAATTTTATATTTGGCCAGTGCCGCTTGGGTAATATCGAATGATTCGAGGATCATATCCAGCTTGCCCCATTCGCGCTTGCCGCGAAGGTCCATCGTTTCATCCACCTCACCCTCTTCTTCGCTACTGCTGCCCAGTTCGCTCCATAGCCGCCGCGTGGTGGCGCGCACCTCGTCCATCCAGCCGCCAATATTGGCATCGCGGTCACGCTCCCGGGTGGTGCGGCTGTCGTTATTCTCATCCTTGGGAAGCAGTGCCTCCAAAGACACCGGCTGCGGGCTGTGGGCAGTCACGTTCACCGCCACCACAAAATCTGCTTCGTGGGCGGCCAGTATGGGCATCATGGGCAGCGGGTTCAGCAGACCTCCGTCGACCAGTACCTGATCCCCCAGATGCACAGGGGTAATCACGCCGGGGACGGCGATTGATGCCCGTATCGCGCGCAGCAGCGGGCCGTTTTGAAACCATACCTCGCGCTGGCGCACCAGATCAGTGGCCACGGTGGTCACCGGAATCGGCAGGTCTTCCATCAATGTATCGCCCACCAGCCCTTCCAACTTGCTCATGATCTTGCTGGCCCGCATGGCACCCATTGGGCTCCAGGTCACATCGACCAGCCTGAGCACATCCAGATAGTCCAGATCACACACCCATTCGCGATAGTCAGGCAGTTTACCCGACGCATAAATACCGCCTATCAGCGCGCCCATGGAACACCCGGCGATCGAGATGATCTCGTAGCCCCGTGCCTCCAACGCCTCAATCACGCCGATGTGTGCATAGCCCCGGGCACCGCCGCTACCCAGCACCAGTGCCACTTTATTACCTCTCGATACACTGCCATCGGTCAGGCTCTGTTCGTTCATCGCTCGTTTCCTACGACTGATCCCGACGTTTCATTAATGATTGCGTCATCACCTCGGCAACCCCAGATACCGCCTTGGGCTCCAGGTGAAGGTGATGACCGCCTGCCAGTACATGGCGTGTTAAGTGCGGTACCGCCTGGCGGGCTTTTTCTGCCCAGTCGCGCTTGCCTAAGATGCCTTCCTCACCTTCTATCAATAGCACCGGTGCCTGGATGTCGGCCAGTAGCGCTAACACCTGGGAAGGTGTAAAGCGTACCAGCGATGGCTTCAACAAGCGGCTGTCGGTGCGCATCTGCACGTGTCCGTCGGCCGTTACGTCGGCATTGCGCTCCACCAGCGGCGTGGCGGTGATGGTGTCTAACGGTGTAACGCCACCGGCCACTCGAGCCGCCACCGCGGTGGCCAGATCAGGATAACGCGGCGCCCGGGAAATGGGCCGCCTATGCGCCATTAACCCCTTGCGCAGTTGGCTTGTCGTGTCACCAGAGGGCGTATTGAGCGCACCCAAGCCATCCAGCAGCGTCATGAACTCAATGCGCTCCGGCACGGCGGCAGCCAATAGGCAGGCCACCGCGGCGCCCATGGAGTGGGCGAGCAATGCCACTCGCTCAATGGCCAAATCGTCCATGGCATCAAGCACGTCGTGGCAATAATCCCACAGCGCATAATCCTCGCCCGCCGCCGCATGTGCTGAATGCCCGTGACCACGAAAATCGATAGCCACAATGCGAATATCCAGTGCTTCCACCAGCAACGGCGCTAACCGTGAAAAACTCGCCGCGTTATCGAGCCAGCCGTGGAGCGCCAGCCAAGTAGGGGCCGCATCACGCCCCCAGCTCAGCGCCGCCAGACGACCTTGGGCGAGGTAAAGGGAATGAGGATAACGCGTTGCAGTGGGTTGAGACATTATGAACCTATCCTAAGCAAACCAACCGCCCCAGGCGGCAAGATGACGGCATAAAGCACAAACGGTACCATGCCAAACACCGATGTCTGTACAAAATTACGGGCGCTCGCCAACGTCCATCTTTTTCCTGCTAATGAGGCTTTTATGAAACCCCACCGTGACACCCGAACACGCAACTGGGTCTTTTTTATCGCCGTGACCAGCGCCATTGTGGTGGGCCTCTGGCTGGCAAGATAAACCTTCACGAAGGTTCCTAAAGACGGCCAGCCCTTGCAATTTTCTCCTCATGGCCGAATACTGTATATAAATACATATACTGCCAGTGAGGAGGCTGACCATGACGCAGCCGTTATCGCCTATCGCGCCAGCCGTGCCGTTAACGCATCAGTCGCTGCCCTTTCCTCCCCTACATGGCCGCGCTGGGTTTAGCGGCTTCCCCTCCCCCGCCCAGGATTACGAACCGCGCACGCTGGATCTCAACGTGCGCCTGATCAAGAACCCCACCCACACGTTTTACCTGACCGCCACCGGTGACAGCATGGAGGGTTGGGGGATTTTCGATCGCGACCTGCTGGTGGTTGACCGCAGCCTCTCGCCCCGTCTGGGGCATATTCTGGTGGCCATGTTCGACGACGAACTTCTGATCAAGCGCTACGCGCTCTATCGCGGCACGCCGCATTTGTGCTCCGCTCACCCCCATTACCCACCGCTGCCCCTGAAAGACAGCGAGTGTCAGGTATGGGGGGTGGTTCGGGCGGTCATTCACGAATACCTGCGGTGATGTAACGGTCATGATCGGTCTTGTCGACGCCAACAATTTTTACGTCAGCTGCGAACGCGTCTTCCAGCCTCATCTGGAAGGCAAAGCCGTTGGTGTGATGTCCAACAACGATGGCTGCGTGATTGCCCGCTCCGCGGAAATGAAAGCGATGGACATTCCCATGGGCACTCCCGCCTTCAAACTGGAAGGGCTACGCCAGCGCGGCGAGATTCATCTGCTGTCATCCAACTATGAGCTGTATGGCGACATGTCGGCACGGCTCGCCCAACTGCTGCACGACGCTTGCCCCGACATCGCCCCCTACTCCATCGATGAAATGTTTATCTATCTGGAGGGCATGAGCAAGCACCAGTGCCAGGCTCTGGGTGAGCGCCTACATCGGGACATACATCGTTGCCTTGGATTACCGGTATGCATCGGTCTGGCACCGACCCACACCCTGGCCAAGCTCGCCAATCATGCGGCCAAGAAGCAGCCACACTACCAGGGCGTTTGCCTGCTTGGCGGGAATGATGCCAACACCACAGCCTTGCTAAAGCAAACGCCGGTCAGCGAAGTATGGGGCGTGGGCAGGCGGCTTGCCGAACGGCTTGCCATTAGCGGCATCCATAGCGCCTGGGCGTTACGCGAGTGCGATAAAAAACAGCTGCGCAAACGCTTTTCCGTGGTGCTGGCACGCACTGCCCTGGAACTGCGTGGCACCCCCTGCCTGGAAATGAACGCGGTGGATCAACCCCGCCAGCGCATCATGACATCCCGCTCTTTCGGTCAACCCACCAGGGTAAAGACTCAGGTACACGAGGCACTGCGCCGCCATGCCCAGCGTAGTGCCGAAAAACTTCGCGAACAGCACAGCCTGGCACGCTCGGTGATGTTGTTCTTGAAAACCAACCGCCATCGTCAAGACCAGCCACAGTACTTTCCCCACACCCTGGTCGCGTTACCCACCCCCAGCGACGATACACGCGTTATTCTCGACGCCGTCCGCCAGGGCCTTGAACAGATATATCGACCCGGCTATCGGTTCATGAAAGCCGGCGTGATGTTGCTGGATCTCGTCGATGCCCAACAGCATCAGCTATCGCTGCTCGATGCACCCGCTCGACACCATCCGCTGCTAATGGCCACGGTGGACGCCATCAACCAGCGTATGGGGCAAGACACGATCCGCTTCGGGATGACCGATGACGACGCGCCATGGCACCTACGCTGTGCCCACCGTTCCAACCGTTTTACCACGCGCTGGGATGAGCTACTGGAAGCCGGCACTCACCCCGGCGCGATTGCCGATGCCCGGAAAAAACGGCAACAGCCGAAGCCGTAACAGCCCTCAGCGGTGCTTCCACACATGGTGCAGACGCGGGCTTAACGTTTCGCCCAACGCCACCATGGCACCCAGAATCACCAGTAACCACGGCCAGTGCGCGACAAACGAGACCTGATAGATTCCCAGCGCGTCGATAAAGATCACCACAATCCCGAGCGGGCTAACGTAACGCACCATGGTCAGCCACAGCGCATAAGGCAGCGGTGCAAGCCCCAGTTCATCGCGAAACGTCTCGCTCTTCAACACAAAGCCTGCCAGCACGACCATGCCCAGGCCGCCCAGCGGCATCATGAAGCGCGAGGTCAGGTAGTCCAGCCAGTCAAAGAAATTCTTCCCCGCCAGCGTCCAGTCGGCGCCCAGGTTGAACGACATCATCGCCAGGGTACTGATCAGCCATAGCACGATACCCGTGCCCCACGAGGCTGCTTTACGCGAGATACCTTTGTTATCACATAGCCAGGATACCGTCGCCTCGACCATTGAAATCGCCGAGGTCAGTGCGGCCATCGACAGCATCAGGAAAAACAGAATGCCAAACAGCGTGCCCAGCGGCATCGCTTGAAACGCCAGCTGCAAACTCATGAAAATAAGCCCTGGGCCTTCAGCAGGATCCATGCCGTTGGCAAAAATCACCGGAAAAATGGCCAGTCCGGCCATTAACGCCACCACGGTGTCGGCAATCGCCACGCTTAGAGTAGTGCGGCCGATGGAAGTCCCTTTTGGTAGATAGCTGCCGTAAGTCAGGATTGCCCCGGAAGCCAGCGATAACGTAAAAAAGGCGTGACCCAGCGCGGCCAGCATGCCTTCACTGGACAGACTGCCCGCATTGAAAGAAAACAGGAAACTGAACGCCTGACCAAAGCCGCCGGAGAAAACGCCAAACACAATCAACAGTGCCAGCATCAATACCAGCCCTGGCATCATCCAACTGACGTTCTTTTCAATGCCTTCCTGCACACCTTTACCGACGATCAGCATGGTCAGCAGCGTGACCAGGGTGCTCCAGAAGCCCAGATTCCAGGGGTTAGCGTTATTGGCCCCAAACACCGCGGCCATATCGTCAACGCTGCTACCCGAAAGTCCGCCGGTCAGCATCTTCCAAAGGTAGGAGAACGACCAGCCTGCTACAACGACATAAAACGACAGAATCATGAAGCCGCAGAGCATCGCCATCCAGCCGATCAATGACCATGCTGAAGACCGACCGGACTCGTTGACCACCCGCCGAATGGCATCGACCGGGCTACCCAGGCCGCGCCGCCCAAAGGCAATCTCGGTCATCATGACCGGCACCCCCACCGCCAAGATACAGGCGAGGTAGACCAGCACGAAGGCCCCACCACCAAATTCACCGGTGATATAGGGAAACTTCCAAATATTGCCTAATCCAACGGCCGAGCCCGTCGCCGCCAGCATAAAGCCCCAGCGGCCTAACCATTGGATGCGCGGTTGCCCAGAAGACGCCATGATCTACCACCCTGTTGGAAAAAAGCGCTTATCCTAGGGATTTTGCAGCGAATGCGCAAAAAAACGTGGCGCGCGCTCGTCGATTACGTGGCATAAACCGCTGCTTTGGCGTCGGCATCGAGACGCTGCGCGGTTTGGTCGACGCGCCGCAGCCAGGCGAGCAACAGCGCCCCCAGAGCTACAAAGCCACCCGCCAGCCAGAGGCCGACGTTATAATGGCCGGTCACCTCCGCCAGCATGCCGGTGAGCGCCGGGGCGATGATCTGCGCGCTGCCGTAGGCCAGGGTCATTTTGCCCATCAGCCTTGCCGGGCTGGCGGGATATAACCGACCCGCCATGGTCAGCACCAGGCTGACACAACCCAGAAAGGTGCCGCCATAAAGCACTGCGCTGAGCAGCACCGCCGCCAGATTCGCCGTCATGGCGGGCAGCACAATACCGACAACCTGTAGGCTCATGGCCAGTATCAGGGCTCCCAAATAGCCGATACGGCGCGCCACAAGGTCCCACAGGATGACCGCAGGGGCCGCCGCCAGTCCCACCAACGCGAAGGTCCAGTTACCGGCACCGGCCAACAGCTGTTCGCGTTCCACAATCGTGACAATAAAGGTGGCGCTGATCACATAGCCATAACCCGCACAGAAATAGGCGGCCAGCATCCAGCGCATAAAGGTATGGGTGGGTGGTTTAGCGGCGGCGGTCTTATCCCCCGAGGTACCGGTCACGACAGTCGATGGCCGCGGCAGCCAGCGCCAGGCGGGCACCAACAGCCCTACCGCGAGCAGGCTGAACGCCCACCACTGCGCCTGCCAGTCCATTGACAGCGCCAGCATCGCTTCTACCGCAACGGCAGCGAGCACAATGCCCAGGCCCAACCCGGCGAAATGCATGCCCAGTTCAACGCGCTGGCGGTGCTGAATCAGCCAATGCATGATCAGCCCAGAGGCCAGCAGCATCGCACCGCTGCTTGAAAACCCCGCCAGAAAGCGCAGTCCCGCCCAGAGCCAGAAATGCTCGGTCAAGGCCATACCCGCCGTGGTGAGCACTGCCAGCACCAGACACAGCCGATACAAGGTATCTTTGACATGGATGCTGCGCACGGTTGCCGCCAGCAGGGCGCCGAGCATATAGCCGGCGTAGTTCAGCGCTGCCAGCCAGCCGCCATCGGCGTCGCCTATCCAACTCTGCTGCTGCATGACGGGCAATAACGGCGTATAGGCAAAACGCGCCACCCCAATACACAGCAACTGACTGAACACACCCGCCAGCAGCACCTTGAAGCGCTGGGAGCGAAGGGTAGCGGTGGTCATATCGACGCCCTCGTCGTGAGCTCATGATTGCCATATGCGGCTTTACTAAACCCATCATAAGCTGAACCTCACTGACATGGCATCGTCTAAACGTCGCCTGCCAAGTGCGCGTATGGTTGCATAATCTGGCACACTAGGCTGCATTATCCACCAACGGGAGAAAGCTGAATGAGCGATAGTGCAAAACCCTGGACACAACCGATGCCTGACGCGCAATTCAAACTGATGCGCGATATTCTTGCCGCCCCCAGCCCTGTGGGCCTGGAGGCAGCGATGACGTACGGCGTGCTAAAACCGCATTTTGAGTCTTTCGCCCCTGCGGACTGGCATCTGCACCAGTTCAAGGGCAATGCGGGCGTCGTGCTCGACACCCATCCCGGTCAGGATGACATGTTCAAGGTCATGATCATCGGCCATGCGGATAAAATCCGCATGCAGGTCCGCTCCATTGGTGAAGACGGCAAGATCTGGATCAACACAGACTCCTTCTTGCCCACCGTACTGGTCGGCCATGAAGTGAAGCTGTTTAGCGAAGACCCGGAAGCCCCCGGCAACTACCGCTGCATTGAAGGCGGCACGGTGGAAGCCCTGGGCGCCATTCATTTTTCTGACCCCGCCATGCGCGATGGCAGCAAAGGCCTGAAGAAAGAGCAGATCTATCTGGACCTGCAGATCCACGGCGAAAACAAGAAACAGCAGGTATTGAACCTCGGCGTACGCCCCGGCGACTCGATTATTTTTGATCGCCCTATTCGCCCCGGCTTCAGCCCCGACACCTTCTACGGCGCCTATCTGGATAACGGCCTGGGCTGCTTTGTAACCGCTGAAGTAGCGCGCTTAATTGCCGAGGCAGGCGGCACCCAAAATGTACGAGTATTGTTCGCGATTGCCAGCTACGAAGAGATTGGCCGTTTCGGCAGCCGCGTTATGGCGGGCGAAATGAAACCTGATGCGCTGATTGGCGTCGATGTGAACCACGACTACGTGGCCGCTCCCGGCATCGGCGACAAACGCATGCAGCCGTTAGAGATGGGCAAGGGCTTCACCATGGCGGTGGGCTCGATCGCCAGTGAACAGTTGAACCGCGTGATTGCCGAAGCCGCCAAGGCGAACGAGATCCCCATGCAGCGCGACATGGTCGGCGTTGATACGGGCACCGACGGTATGGCAGGGGTGTTGGCGTCTGTAGACAGTGCCGCCACGTCGATTGGTTTCCCGATCCGCAACATGCACACGATTTCGGAAACCGGCAATACGCAGGATGTATTGGCCGCCATCCATGCGTTAACCCACACACTGAAAGCGCTGGATAAGCTGCCTGACCTCAAGCGTGAATTCCTCGATAACCATCCACGCCTTGACCAGGCAAGCCCACTCGGCCATCAGGGCAGCGACAAACCCGACGAGGAAAAAAACGACGATAAAGCCGATTAATTGCGGCGTGTCCCATGAAAAAACCCCGACCATCTCTGGTCGGGGTTTCGTCATGTCTTCCTTGAAAAGTCTTCACGAACGTCCTGTTCGTGCATCCTTGAGTCCATCAAGCGTCCTGCTTGGTTTTCCCTAGTGCGCATCCTCTGCGCTAGATGTTCACAGTGCACTTCTAAAGCCTTGGTTTATCTAACCCAGGATATGAAAGCCGAAAAAAATGATTAATTTGCTCACCGATGTCATCGCAATGGCCTATGGTTAATAGTCCACCACTTGTCGCTGCCGGGTTGTGTGACGAGTAATTCACGGCTAGGCCCAACAACACCCACGGGTAGGAGGTCAGCGTGCAACCTATCATCATCAACTACAAAGTTCGCGGTGTTGACATCATTTGTCGCCGCTGCGGTAATTTCGAATCAACCACCTCAGTATTTTTAGCCCGCTTTCGCCTCGAAGGTACTGGCGAGCAAAGCGCCGTCTTGCGCTGTTTGAGCTGCCAAACCAGCACCGGTATACCGCGAAGTGCGCTCGATACGCTGACGCACGCCCGCGCTGGTTGACGCTGGGCTTTTTAACGCCCCCATCAAACGATGCTATCGGCCAGAGGCGGCAATATTGTCGCCTCTGGCTTGTATAAGCCAATAAATTAGAAGAAATTAATATAAATATTTTACATGTAAACAATAAAATTTATTAACTGGACAACTCGCGTGGTTAGTCAAGATTTTACTGATCGGGTCGATAAGTACTATGTGGCTGGTTCTCACACATAACACATATTATCGACATCATCAGGAAGCATTATGACGCGCATGACAACAACACAAAAACTGTGGGGTACGCTTGCCATTATCTGGATCGCCATGCTGTTAATGGTCGGATGGCTGGCATGGGAAAATCGACAAACCATCGAGAGTGAACGGCGGGATAGCCTGCAGTACGTTATCGAAAGCGTACATAGCCAGATTGAGGCGCTCCAGGCAAAAGTCGATGCAGGAGAACTGAGCCTTGAAGAAGCCCAAGAGCGGGCCGTAGACAACATGGCCAGCGTTCGCTTTGGGGACGGCGAGTATATTTTTGCGTTTGATAACGACCTGAACATCGTTTCTCACCCTAGCCGCGATACCGGCACCAGCATGACGGACTACCAGGATGCCAGCGGCCTACTGCTGTATGCCGAGCTGCTCGAAGTGGCGCAGGCTGGAGGCGGTCACGTGGGTTACTACTCCACCCGCCTGGGCGGTGAGGAGCAAATTCCCAAGTTGAGCTACGTCGACCACTTGCCCGAATGGGGATGGTCGCTGGCCTCCGGCGTGTATGTCGACGATATCAACGCGGCGTTTGTGTCGAGTCTGATTCGCTCAGCCGTTATTTTGCTGATCATTGGGGTGCCGGTGACGCTACTGATGGGCTGGGTGATTCGCGATGTGTCCCGCCGTTTAGGGGGTGACCCACGCTACGCCGCCAGCGTGGTTCGGCATATTGCCGACGGCGATTTAACGCGCACGACACAACTCTCCGCCCGCGATCAGCAAAGCCTGCTGTTTGATATTGATCGTATGCGTGAAACGCTATCAGACACCATTGGCAGCATTCACCAGAGCGCGGATAACGTGAACACCTCTGTTGAACAGATCGTCGGCGTTAACGAAGAGTTATCCACGCGGACAGAACAACAAGCGGCGTCCCTCGCCGAGACCGCTTCCAGCATGGAGCAACTGACGGCAACGGTAAAACAAAACGCCGAACACGCTGACCACGCAAGCCAGTTGGCAAGCAAAACCACCGACAATGCTCAGCAAGGTAGCGAAGCGATGGCATCGGTGATCGATACCATGTCGACGATTAACGATAGCGCGAAACAAATGAGCAGTATCATCGAGACGATCGACTCGATTGCATTTCAAACCAATATATTGGCGCTTAACGCCTCTGTTGAAGCGGCTCGGGCGGGTGAACAGGGGCGTGGCTTTGCTGTGGTCGCCAGTGAAGTCCGCCAACTGGCCAGCCGTTCAGCGGCAGCGGCACAAGAGATTAAGACACTGATCGACAACTCTGACACCCATATCACGCAAGGTAGCCGCCAGGTGCGCGACACCGGTAGCGTGATTAGCGGTATCGTCGACAATATTCGGCAGCTTGATACGTTAGTGAAAGAAATCTCGGCGGCTACCAAGGAACAAAGCTATGGCATCGAGCAGGTCAACGAGGCTGTCACCCAGATGGATCAAATGACCCAGCAAAATGCCGGACTGGTACAAGAAAGCACCGGGGCCACCCAACGCTTGGCGGATCTCAGCTTTGAGCTACGCCAGCGGGTTTCACATTTCCAGATTGCCGGGTCCCAAGCCGCAATGCAGACCCTTCCCTCCTCTCACCATGGCTAAATAAAGCCTTTCTGGCTGGGCAAGTCCCTTACATGGCCTGCCCAGCCAGTCCTCGCACATTGGCTAAAACCACCTTAAACATCGCCCTGGTTATCCAGCTCTACTGCCTCATGCATTCGCGTTAGAATGTCGGGCACCGCTGCCTGAACGCGGTTCCAACTGGGAATAAAGGGTCGTTCGCGGGGATTATCCAGAAACAGGTTGCCCGCTTCCAGCAGGTTGCTGGCGAACAGTTCAACGGCCTGCTCTTCGCTGTGACGATCCAGACTCAAACCGTTCATAGTGGCGTCATGGTCATAAGCCTCGATCAGGTCCAACGCCAGCCGGTAGTAGGTGGCTTTCAGGGTGCGAAAATCTTCACTGCTGAACGTGATCCCTTGAGTGGCCAGCTTTCGGTAAAGGGCTTTGGCGATATCCAGGCTCATGCGGTTCAAACCGGTATCAGGGTTTTCCTCGCTGACCGGCTGGTGCTTATGGTCGTAGGCATCGGCAATGTCGACCTGACAAAGCTGACGCGGCGAGTAATTGCGCTGAAGCTCGGAGAGAACGCCAATCTCAAGCCCCCAGTCTGCCGGGATGCGGATCCCCTCCAACACGTCGCTACGCATGGCGAACTCACCCGAGAGCGGATAGCGGAAGCTGTCCAGGTAATCGAGGTAAGGCAACGGACCACACACAGTTTTTAGCGCCCTCAGCAGCGGCGTCACCATCAGGCGCGATACTCGCCCGTTGAGTTTTCCCTCGGCAATGCGCGGGTAGTAGCCCTTGCAGAAACTGTAGTTAAAACGGGGATGGGCAACCGGGTACATCAATCGCGCCAGCAGCCCCCGGTCGTAGGTCAGAATATCGCAGTCGTGCAGCCCCACCACCGATGACCGCCCAGACGCCAATACATAACCCGCGCAATACCAGACGTTGCGCCCTTTACCAGGTTCAAGTGCGCCCAGCCCGTGCTGTTCAAGCTCGGTGTCCAGGGCACGCAGGCGGGGCCCGTCGTTCCATAGGATACGTGTGTGCTGAGGCAGGCGTGAAAAGAACTCCCGTGCATATAAAAACTGCTCGCGATCGGCCCGGTCCAGGCCAATCACGATCTCGCCGAGATAGGACACCTTGACCAGTTCATCGACAATGGCCGAAAGTGCCGGACCCTCAAGCTCTGAAAACAATGATGGCAGGATCAACCCCATCGGGCGCCGCCGGGCAAACTGGCTGAGTTCTTCTTCCAGCGCCTCAACCGGGCGACGCGTCAGATTGTGAAAGTCAGTAATCACGCCGTTCTGGTGGAAATCACTCATGCGTTTGCCTCCTTTGCATCACGCGGATTGGTCGGCGTAAACGCGTTACCCCACCAGTGAGACATGCCTTCTACCCAGCCCTCGGGGCCAGTGGCTTGTGTGCGGTAAAGATGGGGGTTAGTAGGGTCAACCGTCAGCTCATGGTGGCCACGGATCACGACCGCCTGATCGACGACGTTTAACATCGACACGTCGTTGGGGCCATCGCCCAGGCCGATGGACAGCGGCTCACGACCGCGCAGCGCCCGGAATCGTCCAACCAGCCAGGTGACCGCACTGCCCTTGTCGGATGCACGACCCATAACATGATAAAAGCGGCCACCCTGGGTAAGTTGCAGGCCGTCACCTTCCAGGGCGCGGCGAAACCTCTCCAGCGACGCGTCATCGTCGTGCCACAGCAAGGGCTCGCTACCCTCGCGCTGGCGGGCAAGTTGTGCCTGGATAGCGTCGAGTCCGGTCAGCCCCGTCAAGTCGTCAAGGGTAAGCTCACTCATCGGGGTAAACCGCACATCGAGCCGTTTGCGCCAGACCTTCAAACGGGCCCGAATAAAACCAATATCAACGCTTGGATGCTTGATGACCATCCCGTCGCGGCCGTTGCCCGGCCGATCCAGCCGCGCGTGGCACCAACCAGGCGGAAGGCCGATGACAGCACCATTTTCAGCCACAAACGGGGTCATCGTCAGCCCAAGCGTTTCACGCAGAGGAAGCAGTTCAGCACGCGTTTTACTGGTCACGGGGATCACCGGTACCTTCGCCTGCTTTAATCGGGCGAGCCAAGTCCTCGCCGGGGAGGCGTCATAGCTATGGTGGTCAAGCAGCGAACCGTCGAGGTCGGTGACCACAAGGCGCGACAGCTCCACTTGGTCATCGGGGGGCGCCGAAGCGCTGGCGTGTTCAAGCATGGCGCAGCCTCTCTACTGCTAAGCGGTGGACGCGCTCAATCACCACTTGTTGGAGATGGCGATGACAGCGTGTTTATTGCCTAGCACAATACGTGCCAACACTTTTAACGCTTTGATATCCATAAGGTGGAGAGGGGGAATACCCAGAGTCGAGAACGGTTGCCCCCGAGGCAGACATTGCAGCGCGCTTTTTTGGTGCACTCAGAGAGGGCATGCACAGACACCAGCGCCAGGATGGTGCCGCCCAGCATTACATTTGATAACAAAAAAACCAATACAAAGCTTGGCAAGACTTAATAAATAGCTATACTCAAATTGTACCCACTGGCAACCCTGTACACCCCACCCCCTCTGCCAGTGGGCTGCAGTGAGCCAAGCCCTTTATGCCCGCCTTCCCCGGCGGGCTTTTTTTCTGCAAGGGTTTTATTCTACGTGGATGACAACTTCGACTCGGCGGTTACGCGCCCGCCCTTCTGCCGTGTCATTATCTGCCAGGGATTGAGTAGCCGCCAGCCCAACGGCACGTAAGCGATCCGATGCAACGCCCGCCTCTTCCAAGGCCTCCACAATCGCGATCGCCCGGGCACTGGATAGCGCCCAGTTGGATGAATATTCAGGGGTGTCAATCGTTCGACTATCCGTATGGCCCTCAACCCATACTTCACCGTCATAACGCTGGATGGTGTCAAGCAACGTGCTGATCAGTTCGCTTCCACCATCGGTTAACCCGGCTTCTGCTGAGGGAAACAGCAGCTTGTCCTGCACTCGCAAACTGATACCTTCTTCTACCCGTGAGACTTCGACACCTTCTAAATCAGGTAGATAAGGGGAGCTCTCCATCTGCTCTCTCAGGGCCAATGCAGCGTCAATGGCATTATCGCTGAGCGTCTCGACATTACTTGGGGGATTATCCGTGAGGACCACCATATAATCAGCCAGCGGAAATTGAAGCGCTGACTGTTCAACCGGCACCAAGGGCATCGGCAAACGGCGTTCAGGCAACGCGGCTGGTGATTCTGCTACCGGGTCAGGCATGGCGAGCAGCGGGGGGACACCCCGCGTGGTTCGTCTGGGCCGCCCAGCCACCCCCTGAGCCGCCGTGATCGTGCTGGTCAGCAACTCGCCACCCAGCCAGTTGGTCGAATATCTTCGCTCATCACGCATATTGGCAAGGGCTTCTGGCAGCGGTACTTCAAGCGGCGGAGGCGAATCAAAAAGCGGTTCAGGTGGTGGTTCTGTGGCCATCCACGCCGGGCTTGTGGCACCGGCTGCCGCAATAATGATCACAAACAGCGCCACCAGCAGCGTCATGATATCGATGTAGCTCACCATCCAGATGCTACCGCTGTCATCTTCACGGTACGGGGACATGAGCGAGTCGTGGCGAGGTCCACTGCGGTGATCTTCAAGCATCCGTGTGATTACTCATTCAAGTTTTTGGCCCCCTGGCCGACTATTAATGCGTGGCGTTGTCATTAGCGCTGCCTAGTCTATCAAAAAGCCGTTTCGTAGCGAGAAGGAACCACCCGGTGCGCACCCGTAAAATTGATATACCCTCGTCAGCGCTACGCCCACTCGTCATCGGCATGGCCTGTCTGACGCTAAGTGGCTGCTTCTATGCCAATACCTCGCAAGCGCCCATTGCCACTACGTATCCCTATAGTGAACAGCAGCGCATGCAGGCTGCCCATCACTGGAATGTTCTTGCCCGCCATGAGGCGACGCAGATCCTGAAGCGCGAGCGTGTCCGTTTCCGCGATTTACACATCCCGGATGCCCCGCAAGACGCCAACCACGCCTACAGCGGCGGCGAATTTGGCCGCGGCTTTCGGACTCTGCTCACCAGTGAACTGGTCTCGCGCGGTGCCAACCTGACCACCAAACCTCTGCCCAGCAGCGCCGAGGTTCATATTGACGTTGACGTCGTTGAGCACCGGGATCGAGACTTTGTACGCCCACCGATGGGGGCATTCACCGCCTTGGCAGGCGGTATAGCCGTGGCCGCGATACCGATCAATCAATGGGCGGAACCCGCCCTGGGACTTATCCCGGCCGCTGTCGCCGCTGACGTGACCAGCGGCAGTTGGACACACACCGGTAACGAAGAGATCATCGTCACCACCCAGATTCTCGACGGTGAGCAAATCCTCTATTCATCGTCGAACATTTATTACATTAACAGCGGCGACCGACGTCACTATGCGCCCGACCGTACCCCCTCAGCGCCGTCAACGCCGTCGGTTTCCATTACGGATAGGTGGTAATGCCATGTCTGCGATGTCATTTTCCGTTATGCACTTAACGCGCCCGCTTTCCGCTATCCGGTGGTTAACGGCCGGTCTTTTTGTATTGAGCCTTATGGGTTGTAGTGCGCTTGGCGGCGGTAATACGCAACAACAGGAACCCGCTCCAGACCTGCCCGAACTTGCACAAAAAGCGGCTGAGCAGATGGTGGCAAGCAACCCCGACATAACACGTTATAGCCCCATGATTGCCGCGACGTTCGTGAGCATCGACAACCTGAGTCAATCCTCCACGCTTGGGCGTATCAGCTCGGAACTCATGGCATCGGCACTGGGGCGCCAGGGCATGCAGGTGCGCGAGGTCAAGATGCGCGACAGCATGTTTATCGAAGAAAGCGTTGGCGAGCTGATCCTGTCTCGGCAAGTTCAGCGTCTGAGCGCACAGCACGATGCACGCTCCATCTTGATGGGAACCTACGCACAGGGGCAGGATTATGTCTACGTCAGTGCCCGCGTGGTGCGTTCAAGTGATGCCATGGTCCTGGGGAGTGCCGACTTCAGGCTTGCGTTGAACAACAATACGCGCAGCCTGCTTGAAAGCCAGGGCGGCTGGTAACGCCCAAAACACACGAACCCGCGCTTAACGGCGCGGGTTCGTGGCAAGTGCCCAACGGTTAATTGCCGACTAGGACGCTAGGACTGTTTCACCTTGCTGATAACCCACAGCAACACCACAGCGCCGACGATGGCCGTTACCAGTGACCCGATAAACCCACCGGCCTGCAGACCCAACAGGCTAAACAGGAAACCACCCAAGACGGCGCCCACAATGCCGACGCCGATATTGCCCAAAACGCCAAAACCTCCGCCTCGCATGATGTTGCCAGCAATCCAGCCAGCCAGACCACCAATAATCAACCAAGCAATGAAACCCATATCGCCTCCTTTCCGTACCTGTGGTTAATGTTATCCTGTTTCCTTGCGTGTTTTAACATAGCACACGGCGTTAATAATATTCATTGACAGTGGCTACGCTGAAAAAAGGATTGCCTATGATTCCCGACTCCCTCCAGCAGTTGCTTGATGGTGTAGACGGCCAGCAAACGTCTCACTGGCAAGGCCGCGACCTTGTACTGTTCAACGCCCCCTGGGGGGAACTGATTGTCTCGCTGCAAGGTGCCCAGGTGCTGCACTTTCGACCACCCAATGACCTTGGCTGGTTATGGGTAACCCCCACCCCACAGCCCATGCCTGGAGCCATCCGTGGCGGCATTCCGCTTTGCTGGCCCTGGTTTGCCGATGAACGCTACGCTGACGAAACGCCCGACCGGAGCGGCACCTTCCACGGCTTGGCGCGGCATGCCGACTGGCGGTTGGAAGCGGCCGATGAACATGCCGAGGGAATCGAACTTCACCTCTCCCCGACGCAGCCGTTGCACTCCCAACTGACGGTGCGCGCGGTCGTCCAGGCCAATGCCCAGCGGCTCGCAGTGGAATTGATCACTGAAAACGTGGGCGAAAGCCCGGTAAAGGTCAGTGGCGCACTGCATTCCTATCTCGCGGTCGACGATGCTCATCAGTGCCGGCTGGAAGGGTTGACCGGTGCACGCTATCTCGACAAGCTGCGCGACTTTGCGGAAAGCGAGCAGCAAGGCATCCTGGCCATTCGCGGTGCGGTAGACCGTATCTATCACTCCAACGAAGCCGTGATGCTTCATGACGGCCCCCGCACGCTGCGCATCGGCAAACAGTCCAGCGATTCCACCGTGGTGTGGCACCCGGACCAACAGCCCCCTGCTGATACCTCTATCGAGGCCGCCAAACGCTTTGTGTGTGTCGAGGCCGCCAATACCCGTCTGGATCCCGTATGGCTGGTCCCCGGTGCCCAACATCTACTGGGTACGACGTTAAGCAGAAGCTGAGCTTTGCAAACCTTGATAGAGGACAACGCGCCATGCGCCAGCCGTTTCATCGCGAGCTGAGTAACCTGATAGAACGCGGCCGCGACCGCCAGCTTCGGCTGGCGGTCACCGGCCTCTCCCAGGCGGGCAAAACGGCCTTTTTGACCTCCCTGGTCAATCAACTCCGCCACGCTGGCGTTGAAGCACAGCTAGACCTGCTGCCGGCAGCCCGCGAGGGGCGCTTGCTCGGCGCCCAACGCCTTAACCAGCCTGACCTGGGCGTGCCGCGATTTCCCTACGACCCGGGAATGGCCGCGCTGCGCGATACCCCACCCCGTTGGCCTGAGCCCACCCGGGGGATCAGCGAACTGCGTCTGCAGTTACGCTACCGCCCCGCTCATCAGGGCTGGTTAGCGCCCGACATCGCCCACCTCACGCTGGATTTATTCGATTACCCCGGCGAGTGGCTGCTCGATTTACCGCTGCTGCAGCACGATTTTTACAGTTGGTGCCAGGCACAGCCGCTGCACTCAGGCGACCAGCGCCGCGCCATGTTCCAAGAATGGCTGACCGAGGTGGAAACCCTCGACCCCGCTGCCGACGCCGACGAAGCGCAACTGGCAAGCCTAGCTGAAGCTTATGCTCAGGGGCTTCGACGCGCCAAGCAGGCCGGGTTCTCCAACCTCCAGCCGGGGCGGTTTTTATTGCCAGGCGAGCTGGACGGGGCGCCGGTATTGCAGTTTTTCCCGCTTCCCAAGCTCAATATGCCCAAAGAACAACTGGAGGCACTTCCTCCCGACAGCCTGTATGCCACCCTGGCGGCGCGCTTTCGCTACTACCAGCAGCAGGTCGTGCGCCCCTTTTACCGTGACCATTTCCGCCGCTTCGACCGCCAGATTGTCCTGGTGGATGTATTGGGTGCGCTCAATGCCGGGCCTGAGCGGTTCGAGGACCTGTCCCAGGCGCTCAGCCAGCTGATGCACAGCTTTGATTATGGCCAGCGAAGCCTTTTGACGCGGCTGTTTGCCCCCAAGATCGATAAGCTGGCCATCGCCGCCACCAAAGCGGACCATGTCACCCCCGACCAGCACCGCCATGTCGTACAACTGCTGGAAGCCCTGCTGGCCGAGCCGCTCAAGGATCTGCGCTTTGCCAACATTCCTGTCAAGGCACTTTCGCTGGCCGCGATTCGTGCCACCGAAGCCCGCGAAGTGGTGCATAACGGTCAGCGTTCGCCCGCTCTGCGGGGCACCACGCTTGAGGGCGAAGATGTCCTGGTGTATCCCGGCGATGTGCCGCCCCGCTTGCCGACGCACGACTTCTGGCAACAGCAAGGCTTCGACTTCCCCAGCTTTCGCCCAATGGATACGCGATCTGAAGCCCTTGGTCACATTCGCATGGACGCCGCTATCGATTGGCTGATTGGAGATAAACTCACATGACCACCCCTCAGCCACGTCGGCACTTCAGCCTTGATGACCCCCAGGAAACCCGCGACGGTCCTGATGCCGAGCTGCGCCAGCGTAAAACCTTTACGCCTACCGATCACCACCAGCCCCTGCCCCCTTCCGCCGAGGAAAAAGCCCTCCCCGAGGCTCGTCTAGGCGCGCCGCGCAAACGCCGCTGGGGGCTGATGCTGGCGCTGGGCGGAGGCGCCGTATTGGGCACCCTGGAACTGGCCACGGGTATTCCCGAGGCGATGGCCCAGTCCCAGTGGTTGACGATGGCCTGGCAGGCATTCGGCATTGGTTTGATCGGACTGGGCGGATTATCGTTGCTCAAGGAACTGGGCCGCTTAAGACGCTTAAAACGCCACGACCGGCTGCGCAGCGACCTGGCCGAGTTGCCTGAACGCTCTGCCAAGCAAGCCCAGCAGATGGCCGAACAGCTCAAACGCCAGCTCAAGCTGGCCGACGATGATCCGCACTGGCAAGCGTTCAGAGGCGCCTGTCAGCCCCACCATAGCGGCGAAGAGATCCAGACATTATTGCGCTACCACCTCCTCGCCCCCCGGGACCGGGAAGCACAGCGCTTGATTACACGCATGTCCGGCGAAACCGCCATCATGGTGGCAGTCAGCCCCCTGACACTGGTCGACATGGCGCTGGTGGCCTGGCGCAGCCTGGCGATGGTGGATCGGCTATGCCGTCTTTATGGCCTTGAACTGGGCTACGCCAGCCGTCTGCGGCTGTTTCGCCACGTGTTGCATAACATGGCGTTTGCCGGGGCAAGCGAGCTCGCCACCGATGCCAGCATGGATATGCTATCGCTGGATCTGGCCAGTCGCCTGTCCGCAAGGGCCGGCCAGGGCCTCGCCACCGGACTGCTCAGCGCCCGCCTTGGGCTACGCGCGCAGCGGCTGTGCCGCCCGGTGGCTTTTACCGCCGAAGAGCAACCCAAACTCAGCGACTTGCGCCAGGATCTGTGGCGACAAATCAAGCGCCTCGACAAGGAAACCACGCCCCAAGACCGCTCATCCCGGCAGTAAACATCCTGATAGGCGGCTTCCGTTGAAAGCCCGTTAGGTTTCAACGCTGATTGTCGCCATGATAGTCGCTTGTCTCACCATTCTCGAATGAGGAGAAATCTTGCATGAATGATTCAAGCGATTCTGAATCCCCACCCATGGCAGACGACATGCAGACTGACTATGTCGTTGGCCAAGACAATATCTCAGGAAAACTCGGCCCCTTTGGTTTTGATATTCACAACCGGGTCTTTGCTGTATCAGCAGTTGCGTCAATTATTTTCATTCTCCTCACCCTGTTGTTCCCCGATCGGGCAAGCAACACCTTCCAGGCCATCGTCGCCTTCTCCACGGGGACACTGGACTGGTACTTCATGATCATAGTGGACTTCTTTATTCTGTTTTCCCTGGCGCTGGTCGTCCTGCCCCACGGATCGGTCAGGCTGGGCGGCCCTGATGCCCGTCCAGAGCACAGCTACCTCTCCTGGTTTGCGATGCTGTTCACCGCCGGGATCGGCATCGGCCTGCTGTTCTTCGGGGTGCTGGAGCCGGTTTATCATGCCAACGTCTCCCTGCCTTTGGGGGTTACCTCGCCGTTCGGGAGCGACGGGGAGTTGAACCCTGACGCAATTGCCGACGCCAGCGCCCTGGGCCTTGCTGGCACCTACCTGCATTGGGGCATCCACGGCTGGGCAGTGTATGTGGTGATGGCACTGGCACTGGGCATCTTTACCTACAACAAGGGCCTACCCTTCTCTATCCGCTCGGCGTTCTTTCCGATTCTCGGCGAGCGCGTCTGGGGCTGGTGGGGGCATGTCATCGATATTCTGGCAGTGTTTTCCACCCTCTTTGGGCTGGCGACCTCGCTCGGGCTTGGGGCTCAGCAGGCCAATGCGGGGATGAACTTCGTCTTCGGCCTGGAGGTGAGTACCTTCACCCAGGTCATCGTCATCATTCTGGTCACCGCAGTGGCGCTGGTATCGGTCTGGCGCGGGCTAGAGGGCGGCTTGAAGAAGCTCTCCGAGATCAACATGATCCTGGCCGTCCTGTTCTTCTTTTTCGTGCTGTTCGCCGGTCCCACCCTGGTCGCGCTCAGCGGGTTCTGGTCAGGGCTTGCCACCTATGTCACTGACTTTCTGCCATTATCAGCGCCTTTCGGCCGTGACGACGATGCCTATCGCCAGTCCTGGACCATCTTCTACTGGGCGTGGTGGATCAGTTGGGCACCTTTCGTCGGTATGTTCATCGCGCGGGTATCGCGGGGCCGTACGGTGCGTGAGTTCGTGCTTTGTGTGCTGCTGGTACCCAGCCTGTTCATCTTTATCTGGATGGGTGTCTTCGGCTCGACCGCGCTCGATCAGCTCTACGCCAACCCTGCCGCCAGCCTGGTCAAGGAGTATGTGATCGACAGCTACAGACCCGAGCTTTCGCTGTTCGGCATGCTCAACGAACTGCCACTGACGGGCCTGATGTCGACCCTGGGCATCGTTCTGGCGCTGATCTTCTTTGTCACCTCCTCGGACTCCGGTTCTCTGGTGATCGATACCATCACCGCTGGCGGCAAGATCGATGCGCCACGGCCGCAGCGGATGTTCTGGGCCATCGTGGAAGGGCTCATCGCGATCGTGCTGCTCATCGGCGGTGGGCTGTCAGCGCTTCAGGCGGGCGTCACCGCCACCGCGATTCCGTTCTCCATTGTACTCCTGTTGATGTGCTACTCGATCATCAAGGCGCTCAATGGCGAATTGCGGCACTTACGCAGTTGAAAGGAAAACGGTGACAAAAAAGCCCTGCTGATCTGGCAGGGCTTTTTTTGTCCGCAGGTTTGAGCGCTTACGCGAGTCGCTTCTCGGTCTCGGCGTTGAACAGAATCGCCCGGGCCATATCAACCCGCAGCGCCAGGCGTTCGCCGGGGGCAACGGCACATTTGGGCCCTACCCGCGCGGTGACCTCCTGCTCACCCAGTGGCAGGCGCAGCAGCATATCGGCGCCGGTCGGCTCAACGACGGTGACGCTGGCATGCATCAGCGTCCCTTCCGCCTGGGCGCTCAAGCGCTCATCCTCCTCGCTGAAATGCTCGGGGCGCAGGCCCAGAGTCACCTGCTTGCCCAGCTGCTCGGTCATGGCGTCGGTAACCCGTGCCGCTGGCCAGGGCAGGCACAGGTCCTCCTCATCCGGCGTGGCGATACGTACCGCATAGCCGTCACCATCACGCTCAAGCATCGCGCTGATAAAGTTCATCGATGGCGACCCCATAAAACCGGCCACGAACATATCCACCGGATTGTTATACACCTCGTCTGGGCTGCCTAGCTGCAAAATATGTCCGTCACGCATGACCGCAATGCAGTCTGCCAGCGTCATTGCCTCAACCTGATCGTGGGTCACGTAAACAATCGTTGTGCCCAGACGCTGGTGAAGCTTTTTGATCTCGGTGCGCATATCCACCCGCAGCTTGGCGTCCAGATTGGATAGCGGCTCATCAAACAGATAGACCTTGGGCTCCCGCGCCAGCGCACGCCCCATGGCCACCCGCTGGCGTTGCCCGCCTGACAGTTGCGAAGGCTTGCGCTCAAGCAACGGAGTGATCTGCAGCAGGTCGGCGACGCGCTCGACCGCAGCCTCACGCTCTGGCTTTGGCACCTTGCGCATTTCAAGCCCGAAGCTGATGTTCTGACGCACCGTCATGCTCGGGTAGAGGGCGTAGGACTGGAACACCATGGCAATATCCCGATCAGCCGGGGGGCGCCAGGTGACGTCTTCACCATCGATATAAATATTGCCGCTGGTAACCGGTTCAAGCCCGGCAATGGTGTTCATTAACGTCGACTTGCCGCAGCCAGACGGGCCCACCAATATCAGAAACTCGCCGGAATCAATCGAGATGCTGACATCTTTAAGGACCCGCTCGGCGCCAAACTCTTTGCGCACATTGTGGATTTCTAACGCTGCCATAATGAAAATCCTATTTGTTATTAGCCTTTAACCGAGCCCGCCGTCAGCCCACGCACGAAGTATTTTCCTGCCAGCACGTAGACCACCAAGGTGGGCAGCGCAGCGATCATCGCGGCTGCCATATCCACGTTGTATTCGCGCACGCCGGTGGAGGTATTGACCAGGTTATTGAGCGCCACGGTGACGGGCTGGGTGTTGTGGGCCGAGAACGCCACCCCGAACAGAAAGTCGTTCCATATCTGGGTAAACTGCCAGATCACCGATACCACGATGATCGGTGTCGAGACGGGCAGAAGGATACGCCAGAAAATACGGAAGAACCCCGCGCCATCCAGCTTTGCCGCTGATACCAGTTCATTGGGAATGCCGACATAAAAGTTGCGGAAAAACAGCGTCGTAAAGGCAATCCCGAACACCACGTGCACCAGAACCAACCCCGCACGGGAGCTTGAAATACCCAGCCACCCCAGGGTTTGCGCCATGGGCAGCAACACCACCTGAAACGGAATGAAACAGCCAAACAGCATCAGCGCAAAAACCAGTTCCGAGCCTTTGAAGCGCCATTTGGTCAGCGCGTAGCCGTTCAGCGCACCAATCGTTGTGGAGATCAGCACGGCGGGAATCACAATCGCGAAGGAATTCCAGAAGTAGCCGCCAACCCCATCACAGCGCATGCCGGTACAGGCCTCGCCCCAGGCTTTGGTCCATGGCGCCAGCGTCGGGTTTTGCGGCAGCGTCAGCAGCGTGCCGGCACTGATTTCACTGAGCGGTTTCACCGAGGTCATCAACATCACCGCCAGCGGCAGGAGATAGAACAGGGCCGCGAGGATCAGCACGCTGTATACCGCCAGTCGACTGACGCGCGCGGCTAGCGTTTGACGACGAATCACATTAGCCATGCCGACGGCTCCTCAATTCGGAATACAGATACGGAATCAGAATGGCCAGCACACCGCCCAGCATTAGAATGGCGCTCGCCGAGCCCAGGCCAATCTGCGCGCGGTTAAACGCATGGGCGTACATGAAGGTGGCGGGCAGGTCGGATGCATAACCGGGTCCACCGCCTGTCAAGGCAACCACCAGGTCGAAACTCTTGATGGCAATGTGCGCCAGGATCATCACCGCGCTGAACACCACGGGGCGCAGGCAGGGCATTACCACCCGCCAGTAAACACGCGGCAGGCTGGCACCATCCAACTGGGCGGCCTTGATGATGCTGTCGTCAATGCCCCTCAATCCGGCCAGAAACAGCGCCATGACAAACCCTGACGCCTGCCATACGGCGGCAATCACCAGGGTGTAAATCACCATGTCCGAATCGACCAGCCAGTCAAAGCGGAATGACTCGAAGCCCCAACTGCGGACCATGGCCTGAATCCCCAGACTGGGGTTCAGCAACCACTTCCAGACGACCCCGGTGACGATAAAAGATAGCGCCATGGGGTAGAGGTAAATCGTGCGCAATGCGCCTTCCTGGCGGATTTTCTGGTCGAGCAGCATCGCCAGCAGTACGCCAATCACCAGGCAAATCACCACGAACAGCGAGCCGAAAATCATCAGGTTGGTGGATGCCACCCACCAGCGATCGTTTTGCATCAAGCGCGCATACTGACCAAAGCCGACAAAGTCGTAGCTGGGCAGCATGCGTGAGCTGGTCAGCGACAGAATAAAGGTCCACAGCATGAAGCCGTAAACAAAGAACAGCGAAATGGCCACCGAGGGGGCAAGCACCAGGCGTGGTAACCACGCCTGCAACCCACTCGAGGTCGAGGCACGCGGAGCAGGATGCCCGACACGCGCCGTAGAAGTGTTTTTCATGGGGAAACGTCCTCGCCAAGAAGCGATGGCGCCGCCAGCACGGCGGTGCCGGTCAGCGCCTATACAGGTTGCGAATGAACGTTAGAACGAGGCTGCTTCAGCCGCGTTGACCAGCCGCTCCGCGGCTTCTTCGGCTTGCATGTCGTCGTCGTTGAAGTAGTTGGTCACCACGTCGAAGATAGCCCCCTGGATATCAGCACGTACGGCCATACCGTGCGCCATGCTCGGCACCAGCCCGCCCTCTTCAGCGGTGCGCTGGAAATCGCTGAGCGACTGCTGTGCACAGCTGTCAAACTCGCTCATGTCCAGATCGGGCCGTGCGGGAATCGAGCCCTTGGCCAGATTGAAGGCTTCCTGGAAGGTGGGCTCGAGTACCAGACGGGCCAGCGCCTGCTGGGCTTCCCGCTCGTCGTCATCGCTGACCCGGAACATGGCCAGGCTGTCGATATTGAAAGCAAAGACATCCTCGGTTCCCGGTGCCGGGGCGCACAGGTAGTCCTCCCCTGCTGTCAGACCTCGGGCAGTAAACTCGCCTTTGGCCCAGTCGCCCATCATCTGCATGGCGGCCTCACCGTCGATCACCATCCCGGTGGCGATATTCCAGTCGCGCCCGGACATGCCGTCATCCATCAGTGTGCGCAACCGCTTGAAGTCCTCCAGTGCATCAACCATCTGATCGCCGCCCAGGGCCTCGGGGTCAAGATCGACTAACGCGCGCTGATAAAATTCGCCCCCCTGACTGCCGATCACAACGCTTTCAAAGATGGTGGCGTCCTGCCACGCCTGACCACCATGCGCTAGCGGAATATAGCCCGCATCGCGAATGGCCTCGCCTGCGTCAAACAGCTCATCAAGGGTAGTGGGCATTTCAACGCCAGCGTCATCCAGTACCTCCGGGTTGGCCCATAGCCAGTTGACCCGGTGAACGTTGGCCGGCACTGCCACGTACTCGCCGTCGTACTGCATGATGTCGGCAACAACATCGGGCAATAACGCATCCCAATCTTCCGCCTCAGCGACATCATTCAGGCTGCCGAGCAAGCCAAGCTCGCCCCACTCTTGAATCTCGGGTCCCTTGATCTGTGCCGCCGAGGGCGGGTTGCCCGACATGGCACGCGACTTGAGCACCGTCATGGCCGTTTCACCCCCACCACCGGCAACGGCAAAATCTTTCCATCCGTAACCTTCAGCCTCCATCAGATCTTTGAGCACGTTAGCCGCCCGCGCTTCACCACCGGAGGTCCACCAGTGCAGTACTTCTACCTCATTGGCCTGAGCCTGGCCGGTCATGGAGAGGCCAGCGAGCGTCGTGGCAAGGACAAGGGAAGTTTTGTTCAACGCGGTTTTCTTCAACATGGGCATGGGTAACTCCTGCTGTTGTTGTTGTGTATCGTCAATGACATCCAACAGCGTACTGTATATACGCTCCCATGGGCGTTACCGAGTCCTGCATAGTGTTTAAGGTTTATTACAAATCCGTAATAGTTTCATGGTGCGGCACGGTCAGGGTGACGCACAGACCGCCCTCTGGATGATTCGCCAGTTGGATATCGCCGCCGTGGGCACGGGCGATGTGGCGGGCAATACCCAGGCCGAGCCCACTGCCCCCGGTGTGGCGGCTACGCGACGGCTCCAGGCGAACAAACGGCGAGAACACACGGGAAAACTGGTCGTCCGGAATACCAGGGCCGTGGTCGCGAATCTGGATCGTCACGACGCCCGCCTGGTCCGCCAGCGATACATCCGCGTGGTGACCATAGAAGACGGCATTTTCCAGCAGATTCGCCAGACAGCGCTTGAAGGCCATCGGCTTGACCATGAGTGGTGCGGCCTTGCCCTGGACCGTTACGTAGCCGCCCTGAAGTCGAAGTTCCCCGGCGATGTCGTCTATGAGTGACGCAAGGTCCACCGGCTCTGGCGTTTCGTGCAGATCCAGGCCTTTTACCGACGCCAGTGCGCCCTTGACCAGGCTATCGAGCTCGTCCAGGGCCGCACAAAAGCGCTCCCGCTGAACCTCATCCTCCAGCATTTCGGCGCGCAGACGCAGGCGCGTCAGCGGCGTTTTCAGATCATGAGAGATCGCCGAAAACAACCGTTCGCGTTCCTCGATCTGCTCCCGAATACGCTGTTGCATCCGGTTGAATGCCACCGCGGTGGCGGCGACCTCTTTGGGCCCACTCTCCTTGAGCGGCGGCATATCCAGGTCGTCGCCAAGCTGCAGTGCCGCTCTGGAGAGCCGAGCCAGAGGGCGGGTCGCACTACGAATCCCCATCAATGACAGGGCTATCACGCTGAGCAGCACCAGTAGCCCGACCAGTACGCGCTCTTCGGAAAGCCAGCGATAGCCGGTGAAAATATCCGGCACCCCCAGCAGCGTGGCCACGTAAAGCCAGGTGTCCGGAGCCAACTCCAGTTGGACCACCAGAATCGGGGGCGAAAGTGGCTCCATCAGCAGGCTATGCTGGCCCCATCGCGGCGGCAAGTCCTTGAGTAACACTTCGTTATTCAAGACGCGAAGCGTCTCGGGCCGGGAGAACTCCACCACCACATCGTCGATATTGAGCTGCTCGGTGAGAATATTGCGCACGTTATCCACCACCACTCGCTTCTCCGGGCCCGAGCCAATATCCTCGATGGTCAAGCGCCGCTCGTTGATGCTGACAAAAAATCGCGTGCCGCCCATGTTGCGCAACTGGTCGAGCACGATGTGTCGATACTCATAGGGCAATGAACGAAAATACTGCATCGTGGATGCGATACTGAACGCCATATTGGTCGACAGCTCATCCAGCTGTCGCAACTGACTTGAACGCACTTGAGAAGTCCAGATCGCATAGCTTGCCACCTGAGCGACCAACACCCCGGCCAGCATGATAATCACGAAGCGACCGCGTAACGTGGTCGGCAACCAGCGCGCGACACGCCGCTTGAGGGCTAGCCAGCGCAAAGGGGTCACGTCAGCGCGTCAACACGGGCGGTTAATATGTAACCCGCTCCCCGGACGGTGCGGATCAGTTGCGAATGCTGGGCGTCTTCTCCCAGTCGCTGGCGAAGTCGGCAGACGTGTACATCGATCGAGCGGTCCAGCGGCGGGGCGTCGCGGCCACGGGTGAGCGCATAGAGATCGTCGCGGGACAGTACCGTGGCGGGGCGCTCCAGGAAGACCTGAAGCAGTTGAAAATCGGCCCCGGACAACGCTGTACGTTCGCCCTGCTGGTCGATCAGTTCCCGGGTCATCCGATCCAGCTGCCAGCCGCCGAAGCTCACGCAGCGCGCCTGATCAGCGCTGGATGCGAGTTGAGCGGGTCGGGTTCTACGCATGACCGCCTTGATGCGCGCCAGCAGTTCGCGCGGGTTGAACGGCTTGCCAAGATAGTCATCGGCGCCCAACTCCAGGCCCAGAATGCGGTCGGTTTCATCGGCACTGGCGGTGAGCATGATAATCGGCACGTCGCTTTGGCGTCGCACTTCACGGCAGATCGAAAAGCCATCGTCCCCCGGCAGCATCAGATCGACGATCAGTAGATCTGCCGACGTCTGTTGCATAAGGGTTCTCAACGCATCGGCATCCTGGGCGGTAAGCACATGATAGCCATGACGACCCAGATAATCTGCCAGCAGTTCACATATTTCCGGGTCGTCGTCGACCACGAACAGCGTGGCGGGCTTGGTCGGGGTGGACGATGTCATGGTAGCGGTTGTCATCGAGGCAGGCTGATCCCACGCCATTATTATAAGGGAAGATGATCATGGGCGAGCCAAGCGCAGGTGACAAGGCTGCCTCGACTAAGGTGGTAGCCTGTTACAGCGCAAAGCGCTCGCGTAACCACTGGGCAACCGCCGCCTCACCATGATGACCAATACGTTTAGCGCCGGTGACGCGATCAAACAACGCCGGATGGGCGTTGGCCATCACCTGGGCTTCACCCGCCAGATCCAGCATTTCGGTATCGTTGAGGTTATCGCCAAAGGCGAGGCAGTCGGCGACCGTTAACCCCAACCGTTCCAGCAGTGATGATAGCGCGACCCCTTTGTTGACGCCGCGGGCCATGATTTCCAGCGAATCGACTGTCGAGTAGGTAATATGCAGCGCGTCACCATGAGCTTCCTGCGCCTGGGCCTCCAGCCGTTTCAACGCGGCTGGGTCGCCCAGATAAAGCACTTTGCCGACACCGTTCGTGTCCATCTGCGCGGGCGGTACGACGTCATAACGAAAGCCGGTAGACGCATGAAGTGACAGTAAGTGCGGGGCCTCAGCATCGATATGCCAGCCGCTTTCACGGTAAAGATTAAGCCGTACTTGGGGCGGGCGCGGAAGATCGATCAGTGTCTGTGCGTGTTCCGGGGCAACATGGTTGGCGGCGAGCAAGGTATCCTGCGGGTCGTGCACATAAGCGCCGTTGGTACTGATCAAGTGCGCCGGAATCGCCAGTTGATCACGGAACACCCGCATATCGTGATAATGACGGCCCGACGCCAGCGCGACGTGATGCCCCTGACCATGCAACTGGCGAAGTACGTCAACCGTCTCATCGTGCAGCCGATGATCACTCCCCAGCAGGGTTCCATCCAGATCCGAAACAATTAGCCGTGGTGTCATAGCGCGCTCCCGAGTGATGAACCAATAGCTTACCCGATTCGGCAAACTGCATGTAAGTAGTTGACTTGTCGTCTTCCAAATCGACCAACGGCAACGACAATTGGCGCGGCCCGCGGTAATCCGTATAGTGGCACCCTATCCTTCGCCAACTGATTGACCTCATGCTGCAAAACAATTCCGTGCTTGCCTCGCTCAAGCAACAGATTCGCGATACCACCCCACGTGCCGAAGGGGTGATCAAAGCTACCGAGAAAGGCTTCGGGTTTCTTGAAACCGACGACGGTGAATCCTATTTCGTGCCGCCCCCCGCCATGAAACAGGTGCTGCACGGCGACCGTGTCGAGGGCGTCATCCATGAAAACGGCGATAAAAAATCCCTTGAGCCCGAGAAGCTGATTGAAGCGGGGCTCGACCGTTTTGTTGCTCGTGTGCAAAAGCGCGAAGACCGCCTTGCCGTCGTGCCGGATCATCCCTCGATCCGTAACGTGCTTAAAGCGCGCATCAAGAACAGCCTGGATGAGTCGACCATTGCGGATGGTGATTGGGTCGTCGCCCGCCTGGTGCGTCACCCGCTGAAAGAAAATGATCGCGGTTTTTTCAGCCAGATTGACGAGCTGGTAGCCAAATCCGACGACCCCGCCGTGCCATGGCGCGTCACGCTTGCCCGTCATGCCCTTGAACAGGCATCTCCCAATGCGGGCGACGACTGGCCACTGCACGATGAAGGCCTCGCCCGTGAAGACCTGACGGCACAGCCCTTCTTTACCATCGACGGTGAAAAAACCCGCGATATGGATGACGCGCTGCACGTCACGCCGCGCGCCGAAGGCGGCTGGCAGATGAGCGTCGCCATCGCCGACCCTACCGCCTATGTGGAAGAAGGCCACGCCGCCGATCTCGAAGCGCGCACCCGCGCCTTTACGGTGTATTTGCCCGGCCAGAACGTCACCATGCTGCCAGAGAAGTTGTCGGATGAGCTGTGCTCGCTGTGGGAGGACCAAGAACGCCCGGCACTGGCCTGCACGCTGGATATCAATGCCGACGGTAGCCTGGGCAATTACCGCTTTTTTGCCGCCACTGTTAAATCCCACGCCAAACTGGCTTACGACCATGTGTCTGACTGGATCGACGGCCAGGGTGACTGGGCACCAGCGGATAACATTGCCGAACAGCTGACCGCGCTGCGCGATTTAACCGAAGCGCGTACCGCCTGGCGTAACGAGCATGCCCTGGTCTTCAAGGATCGTCCCGACTATGTCTTTGACCTGGACGATGCGGGGAATGTTCTGGGGATTCGCACCGAGGATCGGCGGATTGCCAACCGCATGATCGAAGAGTCGATGATTGCCGCCAACGCCTGTTGCGCCGATTTCCTCGCCCAGCACATCGGTCACGGTATCTTCAATGTGCACCGCGCCTTTGAGCCCGAGAAAGCCGAAGCCGCGCAGGAGTTCCTGGCGGGTCAGGAAATTGAGGTGGATCAGCAGGCGTTAACCGAGCTTGCCCACTACAAAGACCTCAAGCGCGCGCTGGAAAGCCGCGACGACGCCTGGCTGGATGCCCGCCTGCGCCGCTTCCAGGGCTTTACCAGCATGTCGGCCCAACCCGGCCCGCACTTTGGCTTGGGCCTTGCCGCCTACGCCACCTGGACCTCGCCGATTCGTAAGTACGGCGATATGGTCAACCATCGCTTGATCAAGCGCGTGCTGAAGGGTGAACAGGCTCCGGCCGAAGCCAGTCAGCAGCTCACCGAGCAGTTGACCGAGCGCCGCCGTCTGAATCGCATGGCCGAGCGCGACGTCAAAGACTGGCTCTATGTGCGCTACCTGACACCGGCCGCGCAAAACCAGGACACCTTTGACGCCGAGATCATGGCAATCAACCGTGGCGGCATGCGCGTTCGCCTGGTCGAAAACGGCGCCACCGCCTTTATCCCCGCCCCCTTGATGCACAGCGACCGCAGCAAGGTGGTCATCGACGATAAAGAGGGCCGCATCCAGATCGAAGGTGAAGAGCGCTACAAGCTCGGCGACAGTCTTCGCGTCGTGCTCACCGAAGCCCGTGAAGAAACCCGCTCGCTGGTGGCAAAACCCGCCGCTTAAGCCAGCCAGTCAACCTACGCGATACACAACAACGGCGCCCTAGGGCGCCGTTGTTGTGTCTGTCGTAACGATTGTCTATTGACCTTCTATCAAGTGGCTAAGTCTGGGCCAACTGGTGCTGAAAGAAGAAACGCAGCATTTCGCTTGTCGCATCAGGGCCTTTGGGGTCTGTGTAGCTGCCCTTCACGCTGCCGCCTGACCAGGCGTGGCCCGCTCCGTGTACCTGCCACTGCTCCATGCTTGGCTTGCCGCTGGCATCGCGATGAACCGTACGCGTGTAGGCATGCCCGTTGGCCACGCGGCCCTGTTCGACGGTAGTTTGGCCGCCAGCTCCGTGAGGCCCGCCCTTTCCACCCCAAGGATGGGAGGCGTACTGGGCGGCAACGCGGTCGGCATTGCTCGGGTGAACGGTGGTGTCGCGGTCACCATGGAAGATGATCGCCGGCACCTTTGATGCCCACGTGGCGCTTTGCGCAGCACCGCTCAGAGGCCCGGTGCCGCCCTGCATTGCACCCAACGCATCGGGTAGGCTCTTCGCCACGCCGTGGGGCAGGCCGGAGTGCACGCCCACCGCCGCAAACAGGTCCGGGTAGGTCATCGCCAGAGTCGTGGCCATGGCAGCACCGGCGGAAAGCCCGGCGACGTAGACGCGCCCGGCATCGAGCCCGTGCTGGTGGATAACCTGGCGGGTCATGCCTGCGAGGATGGCGGGCTCGCCGCCCTCGCGCTGCTGGTCTTCGGCCTTGAACCAGTTCCAGCACTTTGACGTATTAGCGGTCGTCGGCTGGGCTGGATAAAGCACGCAACATTGCTGCGCTTCGGCCAGCCGGTTCATGTCGGTTCCCGCCGCAAAGTCATCGGGATTCTGGGTGCAGCCGTGCAGCATCACCACCAGCGGAAGCGCCTGCCCGTGATAGCCGCTGGGGATAAAAAGCTTGTAATCACGTGCGCCCGCTCGGCAGCTAAAGCTGCCGGTGGTGAACGCGCCAGCATGCGCTCGCCGTGCATTGCCAGACGGTGACGTCGGCGCTGCCGGGTCATCGACGACCTCCCAGGTGCCCTCGAAGGTGTGTCCTCCACGGGATGTTGGTGTCGGCGTTTGCTCGGCTGGTGTTTCTGGCATGATGCCCTTCAGGAGGGCCATGGCGTCGTGGAGCTTGCCCGCGCGCGTGAGTCGGGTTGCTTCTTCCATTCGCTGGGTGATGCTGGCGCTGATCATGGTCATGTCCCTCATTAGTGGATTCGATCCGCCAGGGCGGCCTTGACGGCCGGACTGGCATGCAAGGCACCAAGCACCACCACCGACTGGATAGTGGCGAGGGCAAGCTCCGGGGTGACGTCATCGGCGATGCTGGCCATTCCCAGCACCTGAATCTGCAACATCTCCCCCGCAGCCTGCCGCGCTTCAAGGTCCCCGCGACTGTAATGCTCAAGCCCCAGCACGAATGCCTTGCGGGTAACGGTCTCTTTCACGACCTCGGCGTGGGTCGCCAGCTGATTGCGAATGGCCGTACGAATCAGATCGGTTCGGTTGGAATAGAAGCCTTCCTGGACCAGCAGGTCGATCTGCCCCAGGTCGACAACGCCCAGGTTGATGGTGATTTTCTCGCTGGAGTCGCCGGATCGACGGCGTAGTTCATGCACGCTCATAGGGTATGCCTCGCTGCCCTGGAAGAGATTACCCAACCGACCTAACATCCAATTGGGCTCCATATACCATCCATATAGATGGTATCTTGGACCTATCCCGGCATTAGTCAAGTGTTAGCTACGCAATAAGGCCCATAAACAGGGAGCCGGCCGCTGTCGTCGAACTGACTTATTTGTTGGTTAAGATAATTGACATCATCCAAGCGGCACGGAGGTTCCCTTGCACATCGCCGATGTCACCATGTTTCACGCCCCCGCCAGCGGCGGCGTTCGTACCTACCTTCAGGCCAAACATCGCGTCTTTTCCCGTTACCCTGAACTGCGCACCAGCCTGCTGGTCCCGGGCGCGGAACGGGACAGTCTCGGCGACCAGCACACCCTGCCGGCGTTTCGCCTGCCCCTTGGCCAGGGCTATCGCTTTCCCCTGCGGTCTGCTCCCTGGCGCAATGCATTGGTGGGCCTGCGCCCCGACATCATCGAGGCAGGCGACCCCTACGTGACCGCCTGGGCAGCGCTCGAGGCAGGCCAGCAGTTGGGCGTGCCCGTAGTCGGGTTTTATCACTCGGACCTGCCACGCTTGATGGGTGACCGCTTTGGACGGCACGTACGCCAGCGCTTGATTCGCTACGTGAGCCGCCTCTATGGCCAGTTTGACAGTGTGCTGGCGCCCTGCCAGGCCATGGCGGACCGTCTGCGGGATTGGGGCGTCGAGCAGGTGTGTGTTCAGCCGCTGGGCGTCGACCTCAACCACTTTCACCCCACTCATTACGATGCTGAGTTTCGCGCCAACATGGGCATCCCCCCGCATAAAAAGCTGCTGGTTTTCGTCGGCCGTTATTCCCGGGAAAAAAATATCGATGTACTGCTGGCCACCATGCGCAAGCTGGGCGGCGGCTATCACCTGCTGCTGATGGGCCCGGGGATGCCCCACCAGGTCCCCAGCAACGTCACCGTCGTGGACCGCTGTTGCGGCGCGCACGAGGTCGCCAAGGCACTGGCCAGCAGCGACGCCCTGGTGCACGCCGGCACGCGGGAAACCTTTGGCCTGATCGCCCAGGAAGCCATGGCCAGCGGCATTCCGGTAGTGGCCGCCAGGGCCGGGGCACTGGCCGAGAACGTTCCCCTCGGCGCGGGCATTCTGTGCCGCCCGCTGGACCCGGCCGCCATGGCCGATGCCTGCGAAGCGCTGTTCAGTAACGACATTGCCGCCAGCGGCCGTTATGCGCGCCGCCATGTGGAACGTCATTTCAACTGGGATAGCGTGATGCATGCCCTGCTGGCGCACTATGAAAGCCTTACCGACATCGCCCTGCCCCATGCGCTCCCCCAACCTCGCTAAACCCGGCAGCGGACGTCGCTGGCGGTCGCTGCCTATCGCAATGATCGTTCTGGCCCTGGGGTTACCGCTGTTGCTGACCACCTGGATCGGCGGCAGCGACGCCTGGCAGCGAGTCGGACAGTTCCCGCTCGGCATCCTGCTGCTGATGCTGACGCTCGCCGCGCTATGCTGGAACCTGAACGCCGCGCGGCTGCGTTTGATGTTGGGCGGCCGGGCAGGCGCGCTCGGCCAGCATGGTGCCCTGGGTATTGAGCTGGCCTCCAAATTCGCCCTGTGCGCCACGCCAGGCGGCAGCGGCGGTGCCGCCACGCTGCTGGTGCTATTGGCCCAGCGCGGGCTGCCGCCTTCCAAAGGCAGTGCCGTGTTTCTGATTGACCAGGGCTGCGACATGCTGTTTTTTCTCAGCATGCTCGGCGGGCTGGTGCTGTGGTCGTTGATTGGTGATGTGCACTGGCCGCACCAGGTGCTGGTCCAATCAGCTTTGGCGGGGCTGGTGATCATCGCCACGCTGGTCTGCCTGCTGATCTACCATCTGCCACGCTTATTGCGCGCGCAGCGCTTCAGGCTCACCTGGCTCAGCCGTTACCGGCGGCGACGGCTTGCGCGAGGCTTTTTGGGGTTTCGTCAGGCGCTGAAGGTAACCCTGGCGTTGCCGCGGACCACCCTGCTTGCGATGATGGCGCTGACCACCGCGCACTGGCTGATGCGCTACAGCCTGCTTTACCTGGCCGTGCTGGGCGTCGGCGGCAACATCGATTGGGTATGGACCTTTCTGACCCAAATGCTGGCCATGGCGGCCAGCCAGCTGAGCTTTTTGCCCGGCGGTGCCGGCGCCGCGGAAGTCGGCGTGGGCTCGCTGCTGCTGCCATTGATGGCCGCTGAACAGGCCGCCGCTGCGGTACTGATCTGGCGACTGGTCAGCTACCATCTTTATCTAGCCGCTGGCGCGCCGTTTTTTCTCAGCTACGGATTTCGCTTGTTCAGGCGTAACGCCTCAATCGATGGCTACCTCCCAGAGACAAAAAAAGAGCACCCGTAGGTGCTCTTTTTTCATATCAGGCGCGTATTGTAAGCGCCAGACGACGTAACCGTTTACCAGCCAGTCACTGCTTTCAGCGCGTCGCCGATTTCCGCCAGGGAGCGGACGGTTTTAACACCGGCGTCTTCAAGGGCAGAGAACTTCTCGTCAGCGGTGCCTTTACCGCCAGAGATAATCGCGCCCGCATGGCCCATACGCTTGCCGGGAGGTGCTGTCACACCGGCAATGTAGGCCACGACAGGCTTGGAAACGTTGGCTTTGATGTAAGCCGCTGCTTCTTCTTCCGCCGTGCCGCCGATTTCGCCGATCATGACGATGGCTTCGGTTTTCGGGTCTTTCTCGAACATCTCAAGGATGTCGATGAAGTTGGAGCCCGGGATCGGGTCACCACCGATGCCGACACAGCTGGACTGACCAAAGCCATGATCAGTGGTCTGCTTGACCGCTTCGTAGGTCAAGGTACCCGAGCGCGATACGATGCCAACACGGCCAGGCTGGTGAATGTGACCCGGCATGATACCGATCTTGCACTCCCCCGGCGTAATAACGCCCGGGCAGTTCGGTCCGATCAGGCGAACGCCCAGCTCGTCACACTTCACCTTGGCTTCGAGCATGTCAAGCGTGGCAATGCCTTCCGTGATGCACACAATCAGCTTGATACCGGCATTGGCCGCTTCAAGGATTGAATCTTTGCAGAACGGTGCCGGTACATAGATCACGCTGGCTTCGGCGCCGGTTTTCGCTACCGCTTCTTTCACGGTGTTGAAAACAGGCAGACCCAGGTGCTCCTGGCCGCCTTTGCCCGGCGTTACGCCGCCGACCATCTGGGTACCGTAGGCAATCGCCTGCTCGGAGTGGAACGTACCCTGGCCACCGGTAAAGCCCTGGCAGATGACCTTGGTGTTCTTGTCGATCAGGATGCTCATTACTTGCCCTCCGCCGCTTTAACGACCTGCTGAGCCGCGTCGGTCAGACTGGTAGCCGCGATAATGTTGAGACCGCTAGACGCGAGTTTCTCGGTGCCTAGCTCGGCGTTGTTACCTTCCAGACGCACCACGACCGGGACGTTGACACCCACCTGCTCAACGGCACCGATGATGCCTTCAGCGATCATGTCGCAACGGACGATGCCGCCGAAGATGTTCACCAGTACGGCCTTGACGGAGTCATCAGACAGAATCAGTTTGAAGGCTTCTGCAACGCGCTCTTTGGTGGCACCGCCGCCAACATCGAGGAAGTTGGCCGGCTTGCCGCCGTTCAGGTTGACGATATCCATGGTGCCCATGGCCAGACCAGCGCCGTTGACCATGCAGCCGATGTTGCCATCCAGCGCCACATAGTTGAGCTCCCATGCAGCCGCTTCAGCTTCACGCTCGTCTTCCTGAGACGGATCGCGCATTGCCTGCAGATCCGGGTGACGGTAAAGCGCGTTGCTGTCGAGGCCAAGCTTGGCGTCGAGGCAGTGCAAGTTGCCCTGGTCGGTGATGACCAACGGGTTAATTTCAAGCAGCGCCAGGTCTTTCTCATGGAACAGCTTGGACAGCCCCAGGAAAATCTTGGTGAACTGCTTGATCTGGTCGCCGGAAAGGCCCAGTGCAAAGGCCAGTTCACGCGCCTGGTAAGGCTGTGCGCCGACCAGCGGGTCGATCTCGGCTCTGAGAATCTTTTCGGGCGTTTCTTCGGCGACTTTCTCGATCTCTACGCCGCCTTCGGTAGAGGCCATGAAGACCACGCGGCGGGTCGTACGATCGACAACGGCACCCAGATACAGCTCGTCGGCGATATCAGTGCAGGTTTCGATCAGAATCTTGGAAACTGGCTGGCCGTGCTCGTCGGTCTGGAAGGTCACCAGGTTTTTGCCCAGCCACTGCTCGGCAAACGCCTTGGCATCAGCCGGGTCTTTAATCAGCTTTACGCCGCCCGCTTTACCACGACCACCTGCGTGCACCTGGGCTTTGACCACCCACATGTCGCCGCCGATCTTTTTACATGCGTCTTCAGCTTCTTCGGGAGTGTCCACAGCAAAGCTCTTGGACACGGGTAGACCATAATCGGCAAACAGCTGTTTGCCTTGATACTCGTGAAGGTTCATCGATTCATGCCATTGGTTGCATGTGACTCGAACGATGATCAGTTTCCTTGAAAGAACTGTCATCCCCGTGCTTTCGATCTCTGTTTTTCAAACCGCGTCGAAAAGACATGGCCGAAAGCGTTGCGCCACCCTGGGGTGGCGCTTTTTTGTTACGGCGTAATTTACTTACGCTTTTTGCGGTTGGCCATATGGATCGCGTGGCCTTCAACCGCGAGCGCCGCTTCATGCACCGCTTCCGACATGGTCGGGTGAGCGTAGCACGTCAGCGCCAGGTCTTCGGCACTGGAACCGAATTCCATGGCAATCACGCCTTGAGCAATCATCTCACCGGCGTGCTGGCCAACGATGTGCATGCCCAGAATACGGTCGGTTTCCGCATCCGCGATGATCTTGGCATTGCCTTCGGTGGCGTTGTTGGCCATCGCACGGCCACTGGCCGCGAAGGGGAAGCTACCGGTTTTGACCTCGATACCTTTCGCCTTGGCTTCTTCTTCGGTAATCCCTACCCAGGCGACTTCCGGGAAGGTGTAGATCACGTTGGGGATGGCGTCATAGTTCATCTCGGCCTTATGACCGGCGATGATATCCGCCACCATGATGCCTTCTTCAGAAGCCTTGTGCGCCAGCATCGGGCCGCGAACGCAGTCACCGATGGCGTAAACGCCCGGAACATTGGTGCGGCACTGATCGTCAACGAAGATGAAACCACGCTCGTCAAGCTCGATGCTCACCCCATCGGCAATCACGCCTTTGGTGTAAGGACGACGACCCACGCTGACAATCAGCTTGTCGAAGGTCATTTCCTGTTCGCCGTCGGCGTCGGTGTACTTGACGGTAACTTCGTCGCCATTGGTTTCCGACCCGGTCACGCGAGCACCCAGCTTGATGTCCAGGCCCTGCTTCTTGAGCAGCTTCTGGGTCTCTTTGCTGATGGCACCGTCGACCATGGGCAGGAAGGAATCCATGGCTTCCAGTACGGTGACTTCGGAGCCCAGGCGATTCCACACGCTGCCCAGCTCCAGGCCGATAATGCCGGCACCAATCACGCCCAGACGCTTCGGCGTTTCAGTGAACTCAAGCGCGCCGGTGGAATCGACAATCAGCCCTTCAGTCAGCGGCGTCGGGGGAATTTCCACCGGCACCGAGCCCGCCGCCACGACGATATTATCGGCGTCGTAGGTGGTGGCCTTGCCGTCCTTATCGGTCACTTCCACTTGTTTGCCGGAAATGACTTTACCAGTGCCGTCGATAGCGGTGACGCCGTTGGCCTTGAACAGACCCGAGATGCCGCCGGTCAAGTTCTTAACAATCTTGTCCTTGCGGGCCATCATCTTTTTGACGTCCATGCTGACGTCACCGGCCTGGATACCCAGGTCGTCGAAATCGTCTTTCGCTTCAACGAACTTGTGCGATGCTTCGAGCAGCGCCTTGGACGGGATACAGCCGACGTTCAGGCAGGTACCGCCATGTACGACGTTACCTTCCTTGCCGATCCATTTTTCGACACAGGCGGTTTTCAGCCCGAGTTGCGCCGCACGGATGGCCGCTACATAACCACCGGGGCCGGCACCAATAACGATCACATCAAACTTGTCAGCCATGTTGGCTCCTTTAGCTTGGGTGCCTCCTCCCTTTTGGGGCAGAAGGCAGGGTGCAATTGAACGTGAGTATGTGACAGGTCGTTATGACCCTTACACGTCCAGCAACAGGCGTGCGGGATCTTCCAGCAGCTCTTTCATGGTCACCAGGAATTGCACGGCATCTTTGCCGTCAATCATGCGGTGATCATAGGAAACCGCCAGGTACATCATCGGGCGAATCTCGACCTTGCCATTGACCGCCATGGGGCGTTCCTGAATCTTGTGCATCCCCAGGATGGCGGTTTGCGGCGGATTGATAATCGGGGTCGACATCAGCGAGCCGAAGATACCGCCGTTGGTGATCGTAAAGGTACCGCCCTGCATTTCATCGATGCCGAGCTTACCGTCACGGGCACGCTTACCGAAGTCGACGATTGTCTTCTCGACATCAGCGATTTTCATGCTGTCGGTATCGCGCAACACCGGAACGACCAGGCCGCGAGGAGTCGAAACGGCAACGCCGATATCCTGGTAGCCATGATAGACGATGTCGGTGCCATCGATGGAGGCGTTGACGTCCGGGAAGCGCTTGAGCGCTTCGGAAGCCGCCTTGACGAAGAAGCCCATGAAGCCAAGCTTGGTATCGTGTGCTTTGAGGAAGGTGTCCTTGTACTGAGCACGTAATTCCATCACGGCTGTCATGTCCACTTCGTTGTAAGTGGTCAGCATGGCAGCCGTTTGCTGAGCCTCAACCAGGCGCTTGGCGATGGTTTGACGCAGACGGCTCATCGGCACGCGTTTTTCTGGGCGCTCACCTTCTACCGCGGGGGCAGTGGCGGCAGCCGCAGCACCTTTAGGCGCTGCAGCGCCGCCGGACGTTTTCTTGGCCGAGCCTGATTTAACGGCTTTCTGCACATCCTCTTTCAGAATGCGTCCGCCCTTCCCGGTGCCTTCGATCTTGGCAACGTCCAGGTCGTGCTCCGCGACCATCTTGCGTGCGGCAGGTGCGAGGATCTTGTCGCCGACTTTTTCATCGGCGCCATCGTCACCGCTGCTTTCGGCCTTGGCTGGCTTGGCATCATCGCCGCCGCTGCCTTCGCCACCAGCCCCTTCGGTGAAGGTTGCCAGTACCGCTTCTGATTCAACCTGGCTGCCTTCTTCGGCCTTGATCTCGGACAGGGCACCATCGGCCGGGGCAACAACTTCAAGCACGACCTTGTCGGTTTCGATATCCGCCAGCACTTCATCGCGCTTGACCGCTTCGCCGACTTTCTTGTGCCAGGTCGCAACCGTACCTTCCTGGACCGACTCCGGGAAGCTAGGCGCTTTCACCTCATGCTGCTTGCCACCACCGCTATTGCCGTCGGCTTTCTTGGCTTCTTGCTCGTCGTCAGATTTTTCTGCCGACTTTTCAGCGCTTTCATCGCCAGACGATTTCGCTTCTTTCTGGCCACTGTCGCCAGAGGCTTCGCCTTCACCGATTTTGCCCAGCACCTGCTCGGACTCGACGGTATCGCCTTCGTCAGCCATCACGTCGGTCAGGGTACCCGCTTCCGGTGCGACGACTTCAAGCACCACTTTGTCGGTTTCAATCTCAACAATCAGCTCGTCACGCTCAACGCTGTCACCCGGTTTCTTATGCCAAGCGGCAACAGTGCCTTCGGCAACAGATTCCGGAAAGGTTGGCGCTTTGATCTCGGTAGCCATGTCGTTTCCCTTATGTGTTCTCTAAATCCGGTGGGCGCTTAAAGATTAAACGCGTCTTCCACCAGCTGGCGCTGCTGTTCAGTATGGACGGACATATAACCCGCTGCCGGAGCAGCAGAGGCCGGGCGTCCTGCGAATTTCAGATCACGTCCCAGGCCATCTTTCAGCATGTCGGCCACGGAACGCATATGGTGCTGACTGGAATACCAGGCACCCTGGTTCAACGGCTCTTCCTGGCACCAGACAATATCTTCCAACTGGGTATATGCCTGAAGGGCTTCAAGAAGCTCTTCTTTAGGGAAGGGGTAGAGCTGCTCAAGGCGCAGGATCGCCGTATCGTGACGCTCGTTCTCTGCACGCCAATTCACAAGATCATAGTAAACCTTGCCCGCACACAGGATCACACGCTTCACCTTCTCAGCCGTCAGCTCGGCCTGGTCGGCCAGTACCATATGGAACTTGCCATGGGCCAGGTCTTCGAGGCTGGAAACCGCCTGCTTGTGACGCAGAAGTGATTTTGGTGACATCACCACCAGCGGCTTGCGCAACGGGCGAATCACCTGACGACGCAGCAAGTGATAAATCTGCGCGGGGGTGGTCGGCACACACACCTGCATATTGTGCTCGGCACACATCTGCAGGAAACGCTCCAGACGTGCGGAGGAGTGCTCGGGCCCCTGACCTTCATAACCATGGGGCAGGAGCATGGTTAAACCGCATAAGCGGCCCCACTTGGTCTCACCCGAGGAAATGAACTGATCTACCACGACTTGCGCGCCGTTGAAGAAGTCACCGAACTGGGCTTCCCAAATCACCAGATCATTGGGGGCCGTGGTCGAATAACCGTACTCAAAGGCCAACACGGCTTCTTCCGACAGGATGGAGTCGTGGATGGTAAAGCGCGGCTGACCGTCTGACAGATTCTGCAACGGCACAAAGGTGGTGCCATCTTTCTGGTTGTGCACGACCGCATGACGGTGGGAGAAAGTGCCGCGACCGACATCCTGGCCGGTAATACGCACCGGGTGACCCTGGTCGATCAAGGTGGCATAGGCCAACGTTTCGCCAAACCCCCAGTTAATCCCCATGCCGCCGGCCTGCATCTTGCGGCGATCTTCGTAAATCTTGGCGACCTGACGCTGCACATCAACCCCATCCGGGATCTCGCACATTTTCGCCGCCAGTTGCTGCAGCCGCTTCATATCGAAGGTGGTATCGGCATTGCCGGTCCACTCATGGCCAAGGTAAGGCGTCCAGTCGACGAACAACGACTTGTTAGGCTCCTGAACCAGCGCATTGGCCACGTGGTTACCGGCCACCAGGTCATCGCGGTAGGTCTCGATCATCGCCTTGGCATCTTCTTCAGACAATACGCCCTGCTCGACCAGACGTTTGGCATACAAGGTGCGCGAAGAAGGATGATCCTTGATCTTCGAGTACATCATCGGCTGGGTACCCGACGGCTCGTCGGCTTCGTTGTGGCCGCGCCGACGGTAGCAGACAAGATCGATGACCACGTCTTTCTTGAACTCCTGCCGGTAGTCCAAAGCGACCTGGGTAGCGTGGAGTACCGCGTCCGCATCGTCGCCGTTAACGTGAAAAATCGGCGCCTGAACCATCTTGGCGATATCAGTACAGTATTCCGTGGAGCGCGAATCCAGCGGGTGCGACGTGGTAAAGCCCACCTGGTTGTTGATCACGATGTGAACCGTGCCGCCGGTCTTGTAGGCACGGGTCTGGGACATCTGGAATGTCTCCATGACCACGCCCTGACCCGCAAAGGCCGCATCACCATGGACATTGATGGGCAGTACTTTGCTGCCCTCTTCATCATTACGACGATCCTGGCGGGCACGTACCGAGCCTTCGACAACGGGCGCGACGATTTCCAGATGCGAGGGGTTGAACGACATGGCCAGATGGACTTCGCCGCCTGGTGACATGACGTTCGAGCTAAAGCCCTGGTGATATTTCACGTCGCCTGAACCGCGCTCGATGACTTTTTTGCCGTCGAACTCGTCGATCAAGTCAGCCGGGTTTTTACCCAGAATGTTGACCAGCAGGTTGAGGCGACCGCGGTGAGCCATCCCAATGACGACTTCTTTAGTGCCGTAACCGCCTGCCCGCTGGATAAGTTCGTCCATCATCGGTACAAAGGCTTCGCCGCCTTCCAGACCGAAGCGCTTGGTACCCGGATACTTGGACGCCAGGTAGTTTTCCAGGCCTTCGGCCGCCGTCAGGCGCTCCAGCACGTGCTTGCGCACGTCATCACTGAATTTGGGCGCACTGCGAACCGATTCGAAACGCCGCTGCAGCCAGCGTTTTTCTTCGGTATCGACAATGTGCATGATCTCGCAGCCAATCGAGCGACAGTAGGTACGATCAAGGGCATCGACAATGTCGCGCAACGGCGCCTTGTCGATACCTAGAAAGAAAGAACCAGTCTGAAACTCGGTGTCCAGATCAGCTTTTGAAAGCTGGTGGAAAGAGAGGTCGAGATCGGGAACGGGGGTGGGATTGCGCAGCCCAAGCGGGTCGATATTGGCCTTTTGATGACCTCGAAAGCGATAAGCGTTGATCAGCTGCAGGACTTTCACCTGCTTCTTGTTTTCGCCACTTTCAGCGGCAGCTACCCGGGCAGGACGATTTTCACGCCCCAACTGATAGAACTGATCACGAATAGGGCTTAGCGGGACATCGTGGGTGGCACTGCCCTCCGGGCGAGGCAACTGGTCAAAATAGTTGCGCCACTCGTCAGGGACAGATTCAGAATCGGCGAGGTACTGCTCGTAAAGCGCTTCCACGTAGTGAGCGTTGCCACCACTAACGTGAGAGGAACGCCACATCAACTCCATTATGCCTTGTTGCATTTCTCGGTCACCCTGCACTGATGGGGTGGTATCGGTATCGTCGCGTCACCGCGGCGACATCGGTATTGCCCTGCCGGCGGGGCGGGACATTTGCCGGCGGTACCGACCAGCGGCCGGAAACCCTTTTCAACTCAATTTCTTATCAGTTCATGCTCAAAAGCCGGTACTCACGGCACCGGCTTTTAAACTTGACTGGTCATATGGTGCGGCGCGTCGCCGCACCATATGACAGGCACTATGATAACAAGCGAAGCGCCACGATTTAAGTGCCATTTGTGCGCAACTTAAGTGGCATCCGCTTTTTATGCATAAAAGCCCCTTATTTTACGTGGCATCTGCCAGCAACATCTCACGAATCTTGCCAATCGCCCGTGTGGGGTTCAGCCCTTTCGGGCACACCGCCACACAGTTCATGATGCCGCGGCAGCGGAACACGGAAAACGGATCTTCCAGATCGGTCAAGCGCTCGCTGGTCGCCGTATCGCGCGAATCCGCAAGGAAGCGATACGACTGCAGCAGGCCTGCCGGGCCGACAAATTTATCCGGGTTCCACCAGAAAGATGGGCACGAGGTTGAACAGCAAGCGCACAGAATGCACTCATAAAGGCCGTCCAGCTTGTCGCGCTCTTCCGGGGACTGCAGGCGCTCAATCGCCGGTGCGGGGGTATCGTTCTGCAGGTACGGCTGAATACGCTCGTACTGCTTATAGAACAGCCCCATATCAACGACCATATCGCGGATGACCGGCAAGCCAGGCAGTGGACGCAAGGTCAGCTTGTTGCCTTTCACGACCTCGGACAACGGCGTAATGCAGGCCAGACCATTCTTGCCGTTCATGTTCATGCCGTCTGAGCCGCACACCCCTTCGCGGCAGCTACGGCGAAATGCCAGACCGCTGTCCTGTTCTTTCATCATGTGAAGAACATCCAGCACCATTACATCGCGACCCTTGGTATCGACCTGAAACTCCTGCATATAGGGTGCGGAGTCGGTTTCCGGATTATAGCGGTATATGGATACCTGAAGATTGGACATAGTGACTCCCTCTCGTTGCAGAGATTAGTAGGTACGAACCTTGGGTTCGAACGTATCAACGGTTTTCGGCTTGAAGTTGACGTCGCGCTTCTTGAGTTCTTTGGACATCGGGAAGTAGAGCGAGTGCTTCAGCCAGTTGACATCATCACGGTCAGGGTAGTCGTAGCGCGAGTGCGCACCACGGCTTTCTTTACGCTCAAGGGCCGCGATCGCCGTCGCTTCGGCCACTTCCATCAGGTTATCGAGTTCCAGGGCTTCAACACGCGCAGTGTTAAACGCATTGGATTTGTCAGGCAGATGGGCGTTCGCAATCCGACTGCGTAGCTCCTCGAGTTTCTTGACACCTTCCTGCATGTTTTTCTCTTCGCGGAAAACACCGAAAGAGGTCTGCATGATGTCTTGAAGCTCCGCCTTCAGCGCGGGGATGCTCTCGCCACCTTCTGATTCGTTCCAGCGGGTAATACGCTTCATGGCCGAGGCAATATCAGACTCAGAGGCATCCAGGTAATCAATACCTTCGTTCAGCGCACCCTCGATGAACATGCCTGCAGCACGGCCGAAGACCACCAGGTCGAGCAGTGAGTTGCCGCCCAGACGGTTGGCCCCGTGGACCGATACACACGCCGCTTCGCCGCAGGCGTATAAGCCGTTAACGATGTGGTCTTTGCCGCTTTCGTCTTGAGTGATCGCCTGGCCATGAATGTTGGTCGGGATACCGCCCATCATGTAGTGGCAGGTCGGCACGACCGGAATCGGATCTTTCGCCGGATCGACGTGGGCAAACGTTTTGGACAGCTCAACGATACCCGGCAGGCGCTTACCAAGGACCTCTTCACCCAGGTGATCAAGCTTCAGGAAGACGTGATCGCCGTTCTCGCCACAGCCACGACCTTCGAGGATTTCCATGACCATGGAACGCGCGACGACGTCGCGGCCCGCCAGGTCTTTGGCGTTTGGCGCGTAACGCTCCATGAAGCGCTCGCCGTCCTTGTTGATCAGGTAACCACCTTCACCACGACAGCCTTCGGTAACCAGCGTGCCCGCACCGTAAATACCGGTCGGGTGGAATTGCCACATTTCCATGTCCTGCATCGGGAAGCCGGCGCGCAGCGCCATACCGATACCGTCGCCGGTGTTGATCAGGGCGTTGGTGGTCGAAGCGTAGATACGCCCTGCACCGCCGGTGGCCAGTACGGTGGCTTTCGACTTCACGTGGACCACTTCGCCGGTTTCGATGCACATGGCAATACAACCGACGACGTCGCCCTCGGAATTTTTCACCAGATCCACCGCGTACCATTCGTTCAAGAACGTTGTGTTGTTCTTGAGGTTGTTCTGGTACAGCGTATGCAACAGCGCATGGCCGGTACGGTCGGCCGCGGCGCAGGTACGTGCCGCCTGGCCACCTTCGCCGAAATTTTTCGACTGACCACCGAACGGGCGCTGATAGATGCGGCCATTATCGAAGCGCGAGAACGGCAGGCCCATGTGCTCAAGCTCAAAGACCGCTTTCGGACCCTCAGAACACATGTACTCCGACGCATCCTGGTCAGCGATATAGTCGCCGCCCTTGACGGTGTCATACATGTGCCAACGCCAGTCGTCATCGGGGTCGGAAGATGCGATAGCACAGGTAATTCCACCCTGGGCAGAAACAGTGTGGGAACGCGTCGGGAATACTTTCGACAATACGGCTGTCTTCTTACCGGATTTCGCAAGCTCTAGAGCAGCGCGCAGGCCAGAGCCACCGCCACCGATGATAATGGCGTCAAAGGTCAGGCTACGTAGGTTAGACATGTATCAAGCTCCCCACAGAATTTGAATGCCCCACACCAGGTACACAAAGATGGCCAGAATGATGAGAGACTGGGCACCTACGCGAACGAAGGTGGATTTAAGATAGTCGGTCGTCACGGTCCACAGACCTATCCAGGCGTGCGCGGCTACTGAGATAAACGCCAGCAGGGAAAAAATCCGCATCCAGGTCTGATCGAACAGCGCCGTCCAGGCGTAGTAATCCAGGTCAGGGTTGAACAGCAGATAGGCCACCATGAAAACGGTGTAAATGGCCAGCACCACCGCTGAAAAACGCTGCATCAGCCAGTCGGACAGGCCGCTACGGCCAAAGCTTGTGATGTTGGTTACCATACCCAGACTCCTGCCAGAATAATCAGAATCGCGCTTACCACCACCGTGATTTGCGCTTTTTTCACACCGCCCTCGAGCGTTACGCCTATGTTTACATCCATCAGCAGGTGTTTAATGCCCGCGACGAAATGAAACGCCAGCGCCGATAACAGGCCCCAAGCCACGAACTTGGCGAAAAAGTTATTGGCCAGGGCACTACTAACGGCATCAAAGCCTGCCGGTGAAGACAGCGATTTACCGAGTGCCCAGAAAGCGAAAATGAGGCCAACAAAGAGGATGACACCGGTGATGCGGTGTGCAATCGACGTCAATGCCGGGAGTGGAAAGTGTATCGTCGTCAGGTCTAAATTTACGGGTCGTTTGCTATTCACGGCTTATACACACTCTTATTGGCCCGCTCTGCGACAGGTCGGGCATAGCCCGAGCGGGCAGTGATTACTGGAAGGGGCTCGGCCGTTGCCAAGTCTGGCACGACCACCAACCTACCGGTCGTGCGCCAGAGATTATAAGAAGCTTAGCCCCCGCTGACAAACCGAACTAAGGCTTTACTCGACCATTGTGCAAGAAAAAACTCCGTATTGTGAGTCGATTTTGCATCGCAGCATCGCTATAGTGTCGGTAAGCAAGCTCGTTAGTAAGCAGGTTAACGTATTATCCCTGAGATAACATTTTCCGCTCAAAGCGACACGTCAACCATGGACAATTATTAACCAAGACAATACACACTGTACAAGCATACCTAGCGATAGGGCTAATTGACAAAATGACGCACGCTTCTATAGTGGGCAGGCCTTTTCGCCGGCGCGGTATGCGCAGCACCGACTTTACGTCCCAACCCGAACTCGAAAGGAGGCCAGCATGGCTGACAGGAAAGCAACATTAACGGTAGACGGTCTAGATAAAACGATCGAACTACCGATGTACTCCGGCTCACTTGGCCCAGACGTTATCGACGTTCGCGCCCTGGGTGCCGAGGGCCTGTTTACCTACGACCCAGGCTTCATGGCCACCTCTTCCTGCCAGTCTGCCATTACCTACATCGATGGTGGCAAGGGCGTGTTGCTACACCGCGGCTATCCCATTGACCAACTGGCGAAAGAGTCCAATTTCGTTGAAATGTGCTACACCCTGCTGTTCGGTGACCTACCTGACGACAAGCAGTATGCAGATTTCGAGTCGCGCATCCGTAATCACACCATGGTCCACGACCAGATCAACAACTTCTTTAAAGGGTTTCGTCGCGACGCGCACCCGATGTCGATCCTGTGTGGTGTTGTCGGCGGTCTAGCGGCTTTCTACCACGACCACATGGACATCACCAAAGAAGAAGACCGCGAAATTAGCGCTATTCGCTTGATCGCCAAGATGCCGACGATCGCCGCGATGTCGTACAAGTACAACATCGGTCAGCCGTTCAACTATCCACGCAATGAGCTGAGCTATGCAGAGAACTTCCTCTACATGATGTTCAGCAACCCCTGCGAAGAGTACAAAATCAATCCGGTGTACGCTAAAGCCATGGACCGCATCTTCATGCTGCATGCGGATCACGAGCAAAACGCGTCTACCTCCACTGTTCGCCTGGCAGGCTCAACCGGCGCCAACCCCTTCGCTTGCATCAGTGCCGGCATTGCGGCTCTATGGGGACCGGCGCACGGCGGCGCCAACGAAGCGGTACTGGCGATGCTCGACGAAATCGGCGACGAGTCCGAAGAAAATATCCAGCGCTTTGTTGATAAAGCCAAGGATAAAGACGACCCGTTCAAGCTGATGGGCTTTGGTCACCGCGTTTATCGCAACTTCGACCCGCGTGCGAAGGTCATGAAAGAGACCTGCGACGAAGTACTGGCCGAGCTGGGCATGGCAGATGACCCGCAGCTCAAGATCGCCAAGCGCCTGGAGCAGATCGCCCTTGAAGATGACTACTTCATCGAGCGCAAGCTGTACCCGAACGTCGATTTCTATTCAGGCATCATCCTGAAGGCCATGGGTGTGCCGAGAAACATGTTCACGGTGATCTTTGCGGTATCACGCACCATCGGCTGGATCTCGCACTGGAACGAGATGCTCAGCGAAAGCTACAAGATCGGTCGTCCTCGCCAGCTTTACGTTGGCCACGAGCAACGCGACTACCCTAAAAAGTAAGCCGCGTTACGCAGAGTGAAATGAGCATACAAAGGCCGCCCCAGGGTGGCCTTTTGTATTTCTGCCATCATTAATTCACAACACATCAACAATCAGGTGATTTATGGCTACGATCAAGACAGTCGCATTTATCGGTCTAGGCGTTATGGGCTATCCCATGGCGGGGCACCTTGCCAAACAAGGGCTCACCACACGTGTTTACAACCGCACCAGCAGCAAAGCTGACGCCTGGGTAAGCGAATACGGAGGCAGCGCCCACGCCACGCCTCGCGAAGCCGCCGAAGGCGCAGATCTCGTCCTGGTCTGCGTCGGCAACGATGACGATGTGAGACAGGTGACAACCGGGGAAAACGGCGTGCTCCACGGCATGGCGGACGGCAGCTTTCTGGTTGATCACACCACCGCATCGGCGGACCTGGCCCTGGAGCTTGATACCGCCTGCCGCCAACAGGGTATCGCCTTTCTCGACGCCCCCGTATCAGGCGGCCAGCAGGGTGCAGAAAAGGGGGCGCTGACCATCATGTGCGGCGGCCAACAAGCCCACTTCGATATCGTAGAGCCCGTTCTTGATCACTACGCCCGCGCCCTGACACTGGTAGGCGATGCCAGCAGCGGGCAGTTGACCAAAATGGTCAACCAGATCTGCATCGCGGGGCTGGTCCAGGGCCTGGCCGAGGGCTTGCATTTTGCAGAGCAGGCCGGCCTTGATCAGCAACAGGTCATCGATGTGGTATCCAAAGGTGCCGCGGGCTCATGGCAAATGGAGAATCGCCACAAAACGATGATTGCCGACGAATACGAACATGGCTTCGCAGTGGACTGGATGCGCAAGGACCTTGCTATCTGTTTATCCCAAGCGCGCCACTTTGACGCCACCTTGCCAGTGACTGCCCTGGTGGATCAATTTTATGCCGATGTGCAACGACTCGGCGGCGGCCGCTGGGATACCTCATCGCTGCTAAAACGGCTGCGCAAAGTGCAATAGATGCTTGACTTTTCACCCCTCTGCTAACCTCGCCAGGGTTTTCCACACTATCTGTGGATAACCCTGTTCACAACCACTAGAAAACGTCCCACAATCGCCATGATTAGCGGGGACGTCTTAAATTGGTCATTTTTTAACCTTGCGCAAGTTACTGTTTTTAAACAAATAATAATAAAACAATGATTTAGCGCACTCGCATCGCGGGGTTGTGCACAACCTGTTTCACAAAAACGCAAAAGTGGACAAGTCAAGTACAAAATACCCTGAATCAGTGTATTTTCAGCACATAATGAGGGTTATAAAACAGCGAGGCATAGACATGGGTAAGCACATCAAATGGGCTTTATAGCGCTACCAGTAAGGAAGGGATAATGCAGAAACATGGTGGCGTCCCATAGGGGGTTCGAACCCCTGTTACCGCCGTGAAAGGGCGGTGTCCTGGACCACTAGACGAATGGGACGTATCAAGCGCACTTCGCGTATGACGAAGTCAATATTGGTGGAGCCTAGCGGGATCGAACCGCTGACCTCAACACTGCCAGTGTTGCGCTCTCCCAGCTGAGCTAAGGCCCCACGTGTCGCGAAGACGGGCGTATATTACTGATTACGCTCGCCTTCGTCAACCAAGAAAATACCAAAATGTTTGGGCTATTATAATGGGCGGTTCTTATAGATCGCGAAACTCTTTCTCAAGACGCTTGGCCTGCTTCTTGGAAACGCCGCCAAGCACCTCAATCGCATGGCGGAGCCTTGCCCGCGTCACGTCTGAACCTAGAATCGCCATCGCATCCATCACCGATGTACTTGTACTACTACCGGTAATGGCGATGAACACAGGTGCCAGGAAAGCCTTCATTTTCAGATCAAAGTGCCCGGCCAATGTCTTAACTTCTTCAAGCAGGGCCTCTTTATGCCACGCTGGCACCACTTCAAAACGCCAGACCAGGAATTGCAGCAGCTTGACCAAATCGTCTTTTTCCAGCTTGACGCTGTCGAAGTCCTGCTCTTTCAGATCGGGCAAGCCGGAGAAGAAGTGCCCTGCCAATGGCGTCGCCTGGGCAAGGGTTTCGATACGCGGGCGAATCTGCGGCAGGATCTGCTTTACGTAGTCTTCATTAAAGGCCCACTCACGCAGTGCCATCAGTAACCCGTCGTCATCAAGGTCTTCGCGGATGTAAACCCCGTTCAGCCAGGTCAGCTTTTCCAGATCGAACACCGGCCCGCCCAAGGAGACACGCTGAACATCGAAGGCTTCCATCATTTCCACAAGGCTGAACTTTTCGCGCTCGTCGGGCATCGACCAACCCATTCGACCCAGGTAGTTGGTCACAGCCTGGGGTAGAAACCCCATGCGGCGGTAGTAATTAATCGAGGTCGGATTCTTGCGCTTTGAAAGCTTCGACTTATCCGGGTTACGCAACAGCGGCATGTGGCAAAGCTGCGGCATCTCCCAACCGAAGTACTCGTAAAGCAGCTGGTGTTTGGGGGCAGAATTGATCCACTCCTCACCCCGCAGCACATGGGTAATGCCCATCAAATGGTCGTCCACCACATTGGCCAGATGGTAAGTGGGCATGCCATCCGATTTGAGCAGAATCTGCGCGTCTACCTGTGCCCAGTCCACTTCAATGTTGCCACGCAGCATGTCACCCACCACGCACACGCCGTCGTTTGGCACCTGCATACGCACCACAAAGGGCCAGCCTTCTGCCGCCCGACGCGCCGCTTCAGCTTCATCCAAAGCCAGATCGGCAGGCTTTAATGCTAACTGCATGCCGGCAGCCTTACGTCCCTCGCGCAGCTCATCCAGTTCTTCGCTGGTGCGATAGCACTTGAACGCGTGCCCGTCATCCAGCAGTTGCTGGGCATATTGCGCGTAAATATCGCCACGCTCGCTTTGCCGATACGGACCATGCGGCCCTCCCACATCCGGACCTTCATCCCACTCAAGACCCAACCAGCGCAGCGAATCCAGAATCATCTGTTCCGATTCTGGTGTGGAGCGCACCCGGTCGGTGTCTTCGATGCGCAGGATAAACTGGCCGCCGTGCTGACGTGCGAAACATAGGTTAAACAGCGCAATATACGCCGTACCAACATGGGGATCTCCCGTCGGCGATGGCGCAATTCGGGTACGTACGGTCATTGGAGCGTCCTTTTGGCAATAAAGCGTGGCGATATTATACGCACCCAGTGCTCAACCAACACCATCGCGTAGGGAACGACTCCCGTCAGAAAGCGTCACATGTGGGTTAAATAAACGTTGTCTGGAAAAAAATGCGCGTTATTGCACAATCGCTTAGTATGTCGTGGTGCGGACCACCTGAATTCAGGCCCTGTTTTCAGCAGAGAATCTATTTTAACGCCATCGGTTTGATGGACATTTTTAAACGAGCGACGCTGCTCATCGACGGGAAAACGAAATGGAATCGCTAGGCTCACGTATCAAGCAACTGCGGCTTAGGGCCAAGCTCAACAAAGCTGCCCTTGCACGTAAAGTTGGCGTATCGGATGTCACCATTTCTTATTGGGAGTCCGGAGCCATCAAGCAAATCGGCCATGAGCGTCTGGTGGCACTCGCCGAATCTCTGGATTGCTCGCTCGCCACATTGCTTGAGGGTGACAGCGCTCCACTCTTGTTGACGTTAAGTCACGAAGGACCGCTACCGTGGGAGCAGGTGCAGTCAACGGCCATGACCGTGCCCGATCACTTACCGCTCAAGGCCAACTGGAAAGCCCCTTGCATCATGGTGACACCAGAGCCGGGTAGCGACTTTACACCTGCCAAACCGGGCGATTTACTCCTGCTGGGCCCAACCCATGTCTTCCACAAGACCGGCCTATACCTGGTGGAGCAGGACGGCAAGCTTCACTTTAAACAGTTAAGCAAAGCGACCAGCGACGCCTCTATTCAAGCTGTACTGTTAGCGCACTGGCGCTCCGCCTGACGAGTATTTCAAGGCGTCTGGAGTAACTCTGCGTCACCCCGTGACTGTCTGGGCTGGTTGCCGACCATAAAGCGTGTGGTGTAAGTGGCAATCTGGCCTAGGCCATGGCGGGATTGAGAAATCAATTCACCCGTCAGGTACTCGCCTTTTTCACCGATGCGTTGCTGCACAGATCCGGGTTGAACGGTGGCTTCGGACAGCTCCACGCTGACGCTATAGCCACCGTCCGGCAGACCACTACCAGGGCCGAACGGCCCAGCGACAAACTGCCCTTGCTCAACATCGACCCGCTCGCGCCAGCGCACGCGGCTCAGTTCGCGCTCGACAATCACTTGCAACTGAGCGCCATCGGGCAGGTTGGTTTCACCTTCTACCTGCAAGCGACGATCTGAGCCGATCGACGCCGAGACGAGGATTCGAACGTCCAACGGCTCAACTTCCTCAGTCTTCTCGCTCTGCGCCTGGGCTTCACGACTCGCGGCTTCTTCTTGGGCAATCGTTTCTGCCGTCTCGCGCGCCTGTTCGTCCGCAGCCTGCTCATCCCCGCCACCACAGCCAACAAGCAGTGTCATGGTGGATAACATGATGCCAACCAACGTTAGCCTGAAACCTGTTTTCATCTGATGCATATCCGCTCCTCGACCACCATAACCGCCAGCTTATCACTCCCCTGCCACATACACAGAGAAATAAGCCACTGATTGAGGAAAGGATTGCCCTAACCCTGCAGGCCACCCTTTTCAACGTATGCATTCAAACCATATGGACAGCATCTGCTATTTTTGGATGCCTCCGCCCGACGGGGCGGAGCTTTCCGCATAATCAGGCTAAGTTCGCTTCTCCAGAACACCGATCACCTCCGGCACAGCCGCTGTCGTGTCGTCGATAGACGTATAAAGGGCATGAACTGCCTCGGCAACGCCACGCTCCACCCCCAGTTCGTTGGTCATGGTGTGATAGTAACCCAGGTCTTTAGTGGCATTGGCAACGGTGAACTTGAAACCCGAGGGGTCATTGCCAACGATATAAGGGCGCAGTCGCTCCAGTACAACGCCTCCTCCGCCACCCGCTCCCAGCACTTCCAACAGCGCGCTGTCGCTAATACCCGCCTTGCGAGAAGCAGCCGTGGCCTCGGCCAGCACCGCCGAAAAGCCCAACGACACAAAGTTATGCAGTAGCTTTAGCGTATGCCCGGCGCCTACGTCCCCAGCATGGGCAATGTTTTCGGCAAACCCCTGCAGTAGTGGCAGGGTTTCATCGAATAACGCCGTCGGGGCGCCGACAATCAGATTAAGCCGTCCCTCTTCCGCTTCTTTAGGGGTACGCGTCATCGCCGCATCCATAAACCTACCACCTGCCGCCACCACCCTGGCTGCCACTGTTTCTGTCGAACTGGGTAGTGCGGTAGAACAGTCGACGACGACACTGCCGCGCTTTAAGCCTTCCAGAACGCCGTTGGGCTCAAAGAGCACCGCTTCTACTTGCGGCGATCCGGTGACGCATAAAATCACCACCTCTGCATTTTGTGCTACTTCCCGGCCCGAACTCAGCGAGATGGCACCGGCTGCCATGAGATCATCCACAGGCTGATTACCTGGATGTTCAAGAAAGCTGACCTCATGGCCTGCACGCAGCAGGCTATTGGCAATACCATGGCCCATCAGGCCCACACCGACAATGCCTACCTGTCGAGATGTTGTCATTGTTATCGCTCCATTTATATTGCTGACATCCTAGTTGTGCTTGATCGCGACGGTCTTGATCCGTGTATAGCTGCGCAAGCCCTCAAAGCCTTTCTCCCGGCCATGGCCAGAGCGGCCAACGCCGCCGAAAGGAAGCTCCACGCCCCCGGCGGCCCCGTAGTTATTGACGAATACCTGGCCGCTGCGAATGCCTTTGGCCAAGCGTAGCTGGCGACCACCATCGCGGGTCCATATACCGGCGCACAGGCCAAAATCCGTGGCGTTGGCCAATGCGAGAGCTTCTGCTTCATCTTCAAACACCTGCACCACCAGCACAGGGCCAAACAACTCCTCGTGAAGCACTTCATGCCCTTTGGGGATATCCGTAAGCAGTTGAGGAAGTACGAAATGACCGCCAGTGGGTGCATTGGGTGCCAACTGCCCCATTGCCGCCATGCGGATGCCATCCGCTTTGGCGGCGGCCAGACGTTCTTCCAGCTTGGCTTTCTGACGCGCATTGATCAGCGGGCCACAGTCAGCATCCGCTTCACCTGCATCACAGCGCAGGGCAGCGAAGCGCTCACAAAGATTCGCGACGACGCTATCGGCGATCTCGCGCTGAACCAGGAGGCGGCTGCCCGCTGAACACGTCTGCCCAGCGTTTTGAATAATCCCTTTGATGACGGCGGGAAGCGCCGCATCGAGATCCGCATCCGCAAACACCAATTGAGGCGATTTGCCCCCCAACTCCAATGTCACAGGAACATGATGCTGCGCGGCCGCTTGGGCGACGTGCGTACCCGTTTCAGGCGACCCCGTAAAAGAGAGATGATCAATATCAGGGTGTGACGCCAACGCAGCCCCCGCCTCAGAGCCAAGCCCTGGCACCACGTTAAGCGCACCGGCGGGTAAACCATGATCCACGGCCAGTTCCGCCAAGCGTAGAACGCTTAAACAGGCGTCTTCCGCCGGTTTGAGCACAATCGTATTTCCAGCCGCCAACGCTGCCGCCACACAGCGTCCAAAAATCTGTGACGGGTAGTTCCAGGGAATAATCTGGGCGCAAACACCGTAAGGCTCGCGCAGCGTCATCACGGCGAAATCGGTTTCAAAAGGAATGGTTTCACCATGCAGCTTGTCAGCCGCACCACCGTAGAAGCGAAAATAGCGGGCGCAGGCAGCAATATCGCCCTTGGCCTGTGCCATGGGCTTACCGGTGTCGGCACACTCAAGCTGCGCCAGCTGTTCCTGATGCCCTTCGATAGTATCGGCGAAACGAAGTAACCATTCACTGCGTTGGCGGGCGGACCAACTGGCCCATTCACCTGACTGGCCGGAAAAAGACTGCTGCGCTGCCTTTACCGCGGCATCTACATGGTCTGGCTGACAGCGCGCAATGCGTGTCAATGGCTCCCCCGTGGCAGGTGCCTCTACCTCCAGCGTGGTGGCTGAATTCACCCAATCACCACCAATGAGGGCCTGTTGTGGCGGAAAGTCCGTCGTCTTCAACATGAAATACTCCTGTTATTGTCCTTGTTTGATTCACTTCAAAGCCACTCACCTAACCATAAAGAAAATCCACCAACCCAAGCGAAATCCACGGCATATAGGTAATCGCCATCAAACACGCCAAGATCACCAGTACAAAACGAACCAACCAGGGCAGCATCTGATCGATCGATATCTTGGCCACCGCACAAGCTGCAAAGAGATTCACGCCCAACGGCGGTGTAATCATGCCAAGGGCCAGGTTAACCACCATCACAAGGCCAAAATGAACGGGATGAATGCCGAACTGCATCGCGATCGGGGTCAAGATGGGGGCCAGCACCAGAATGGCAGCGGACGTTTCAATAAACATACCGACGACTAACAGCAACCCATTGACCACCAGCAGGAACATCATGGGGTCATTGATCGTGTTGGTCACCAGGGTGGCGATTTGCGCGGGGAGTCCCGTGCGGCTGAGAAGAAAACTAAATAGCGAGGCCGCCGCAATGATCAGCATAACGGCGGCGGTAGAGATCACGCTTTGGCGAAAAATCGGCAAAATATCGTCTATTTTTAATTCACGGTAGTAGAAGCCACCGACGATGAGGGCAAAAAATACCGCCACAGCTGATGCTTCGGTAGGCGTGAACACACCACCGTAAATCCCCCCGATGACGACCACTGGCATGAGCATTGCCACCCACGCACGCTTGACCGAGACCATAAAGCCGGTGCTGTCTTTATAATCTTCTTTACCAAAGCCCCGTACCTTACAGAAAAGATAAAGAAAGATGATCAGCGCGCTGCCAATCAATATGCCTGGCCCCACGCCTGCAAGAAATAGCTGCCCAATGGACGTATCGGTACTCACACCATACAAAATCAACGGAATCGACGGCGGAATAAGCACCCCTAGCTCCGCAGACGTGGCCTGAATGGAGGCCGCCAACGGCCTGGGATAGCCATGTTTCACCATGGCGGGAATCAAAATGGCACCGATCGCAAAGGTCGTGGCCACACTTGACCCTGAGACCGCGGCAAACATCATGCATGTCAGTACACAGGACATCGCCAGACCGCCCTGCACCCTCCCTACGATGGACTTGGCCAGATCCACCAGGCGTTGAGATATCCCGCCTGCCGCCATCAGGTTACCGGCGAGAATAAAGAAAGGAATGGCCATTAATGGGAACTTATCAATGCCGATAAACATCTGCTGAGGCACCAGCAGTAATGGCAACCGAGTGAAGAACTCAATGCCGATAATCGATGCCAGAATGATGGAAATAGCAATCGGCACACCGACCGTAAATAGAATGATCAAGGACAGACCAATCACCATGTTCATGGCTGAGATCCTCCTTTTGGCAAGTCACCCTCTTGAGGCAGCTCTGCCTCCGGTAACGTCTCGCTATTTTCCGGACCCACCTGCTCTCGATCACTTAACTGCGCCAACAACCTTGCAACGGCGGCAACGATCGCAAAACATGACCCAATGGGAATCGCCGCATACGCCCATGACATCGATATATTCATGCCCGACATGGTCTGGCTACTTACCCGCATGGTCATCTGTATCCCGTAATGAATCAGCACGCCAAGCACCAATAGGCAACACACCACAATGACGATTTCCAGTAGCTTCATAAAACGCGTTGGAACGAGTTTATAAATGACCTCTACCGCCATCATGTAACCACCCCGAAAGGTAGCCGCCGCGGCCATGAACACACACCAGATCATCGCCGTGCGCGAGGCGACTTCAGACCAGGTAGAAGGCGCATTAAAAACAAAGCGAGTGAGGACTTGGTAAAAACTTAGCGTCACTGATATGGCTAGCATCACTACTGCAATGAGCAGGGCTAAGCGTGTTAAGTGGCTTTCCAGACGAAGAAATACCGCTAGCATAAAGGGTCACCGTGCAGAAACGGCCTCCAGAAGACTGGAGGCCGAAGTGGAGGAATTGCTCAGCAATCGCTGGCTTTTTCCTGAACGCGCTCAAGCATTTCGTTGCCGTACTCAGAGGTAAATATCTCGTAAGCTGGCTTCACCGCTTCCTGGAAAGGCGCAACATCAATATCCGTTTTGACCGTCATGCCTTTCTCTTCGAGCAGTGCTACGCCTTCACGCTCCAGGCGTGAAACTTCTTCACGGGTTGCTTCAGCAGAGGCTTGTGCTGCCTGCTCAAACCAGCCACGCTCCTCCTCGCTCAAACCATCCATGAAAATCGGCGACCCCAGCACAACAGCCGGTGAATAGACATGTCCGGTTAGCGAAAGGTAGTCCTGCACTTCCCAGAAGTTGGTGGCGACAATCACAGTGATCGGGTTTTCCTGACCATCCACGGTCCCTTGTTGTAGCGCCGTGAAAAGTTCAGGGAATGCCATGGGGGTCGGCCGTGCGCCCATTTGCCGAAACGCTTCCTGGTGCACCGAATTTTCCATTGTGCGAACGCGTAAACCTTCTGCATCTTCAGGCGTGGCGATCTCACGCTGGCTGTTGGTCATGTGTCGGAAGCCATTTTCCGACCAGGCCAGGCCCACTAGATTGTGATCACTCATTTTGGCGAGAAGCTCATCACCAAGATCACTGTCCAGTACGCAGCGCGCTTCTTCGTAGTCTTCAAATAGGAATGGCAAGTCGAGCACGTAGGTTTCCGGCACGAAGTTACCCAACGGCCCCGTTGAAGTAATCACAAAGTCGACCGTGCCGATCTGCAAGCCTTCAATCATTTCCCGCTCACCGCCCAGGGAACCCGACGGATGTTCGTTCACGGTATAGGCCCCATCGGATAGCTCTTCCAGCGTCTCCTTGAAGGCATCTGCGCCCACCGAGTAATGCGACGAGGAAGACAGGGTATGGCCCAGGTTGACTTCCGTCGCCGCGTGGGCCTGAAGTGCAACGCCAGTAGTAGTGATGGCAGCGATAGCGGCCACGAGCGAGTGACGAGCAAAGTTCTTAGTCATCTTGATTCCCTCTTTTGTTATTTTGAGGGTGGGTTTTTTGGGCCCATCGCCACATGTGCGAACTTGGCCCAGGCAATTACCTACGGCGGTTAGCCGCGTAGGAACTCAAGCGCGTTCAGTCACGAACGCATCAATAATCTGTTTGAAATTTTCATCACCTACAAAGCCAAGCTGTTTGGCTTTTGCCGTGTCAAAGCGCGCCGGCCAGCTTGCCACAATGGCTTCAATGCGCGGGTCGGGTTCATGGCGTACTAATGAAAAGGCTTTCTCTCCTGCTGCGTCGCGCAGCGCTTCCAGCATTTCTGCCACCGTGATGGTAATGCCCGGCAACATGAACGCCCGAAAAGTGCCCAGCGCCTCACCCGGCACCTCTGCACCGTGGACAAGCGCATCAACGACCTTACCCGGCGACATCACGAACATGGGCAGTTCCACCGGCACCGGGCAGATCGCTTCTTCGCCATTCAGTGGTTCGCGTAAGATACTGGAAGCAAAGCTGGACGCAGCCGCATTCGGCCGCCCAGGCCGAATGACAATCGTCGGCAGGCGCAGCACAAGACCGTCGACCAATCCTCGGCGGCTATAATCATTGACCAACAACTCCGACATGGCTTTCTGAGCGCCGTAAGAGTTTTGCGGGTGAAGCGCCGTCATATCATCCAGCACCTCGGGCAAGTCTCCGCCGTAAGCCGCTACCGAGCTGGCCATGATCAAGCGGGTATCACTCAGTTCCCGCTGGCGGCAAGCTTCCAACAGCGCACGGGTCGCATCGAAATTGACCCTTAGCCCTAGGTCAAAATCCGCTTCGGCCGCCGAACTCACAACGGCTGCCAGGTGGTAGATAACATCCGGGCGTTGCTCAAAAACGCGATCCAGTGCGCCCGGCTCGGTAATATCCAGCGCCATGGGCGTCACCGCGACATTGCCGGCTTCGGGCTGCGGCGCTTCCACCTGGTCAATCAGCGTTAACCGTGTGATGGGCTGCTGGCGAAGCTCACCACGCGCGAGCAGTTGATGTACCAAACGCTGGCCGAGAAAACCTGCCGCGCCCGTAATGGCTATATGCATCTTTTTGCTCCTGATAGACGGCGATTGTTGTTCATTTACGTTAAACCCTGTTAGTGACCCGTCAGCCCCCACGGTTCGCCCCAGCCTAGACCCGCGCGGGTATCGGCGCGTGGTCGATACTCACAACCAATCCAGCCGCGATAGCCCAATGCACTCAAACGGTCAAAAATAGCGGGATAGTGGACTTCACCCACATCCGGCTCGTGGCGCTCTGGCACCCCTGCGACTTGAATATGGCCGATGGCGCTGAACTGACGTTCAAGGTGGCGGATCAAGTCGCCGTCCATGATTTGGCAGTGATAAAGATCAAACTGGAGCTTTACATTTTCCGCGCCTACCTCTTTTATGACGGCCATGGCCTGGGCCTGGCGAGATAGAAAAAAGCCCGGCATATCACGCGTATTGATCGGCTCGATGAGCACATCTCGCCCCGCTTTGGCGGCCTCACCCGCTGCAAAGCGAAGGTTGCGTACGTAGGTGGCATGATGCTCAGCCTGAGTAGCGGCATCAGCGCCTTCCGGGAGTAAACCGGCCATGGCATGGACGCGCGGGCAGTTGAGGGTTTCGGCGTAACGCAGCGCTTCAACCACCGAGTCACGAAACTCGGCTTCGCGCCCCGGCAAGCTTGCCAGACCTCTTTCACCCGCCTCCCAATCGCCAGGCGGCAGGTTGAACAGCACCTGCTCCAACTGGCATTCGTGCAATGCCTGGCGCAATTCTTCACGAGAAAACGCATAAGGAAACAGATACTCGACGCCTTTAAAGCCCGCCTTTCCAGCTGCGGAAAAGCGGTCCATAAAGCTGTATTCGTTAAACAGCATGCTGAGGTTGGCAGCCAATCGAATCATAGCGGTGCTCTTGTTCTTGATGCGTGTTAATTGATAGCGATACGTCAACAGCTTCTAATCCCGCGGGAATTTAGCTTCCAGATCCGCCACCTGCTCCGGCGTCAGCCCCCGGGGATTCTGGCCGCGTAACAGTAGGTAGAGCTTGGCTGTCTCTTCCAGCTCTTCGGTGGCATACACAGCGGCATCAAGGTTTTTCCCCGCCACCACCGGCCCATGGTTGGCCAGAAGCACCGCGCTGTGTTTACCCGCCAGGCCACGAACCGCGTCGCCGAGCTTTGGGTCACCCGGCATGTGGTAGGGCACGAGCGGCAGCTTCCCGACCCGCATCACGTAATAAGCAGTGAGCGGCGGAATACAATCGCATTGGTCTATTTCAGGCAGACACGAAACGGCGACCGAGTGTGTTGAGTGCAGATGCACAATCGCCCCTGACTGAGGCCGCTCCGCATACATCGCCATATGGAGGAACTGTTCTTTGGTGGGCTTATCGCCACCCAGCAACTGGCCCTTGTCATCCAGGTGCGAAATGCGCGCTGGATCCAGTCGACCCAAGCAGGCGTTAGTGGGGGTCATGAGCCAGCCACCATCATCCAGGCGGACGCTGATGTTGCCGCTGGACCCCATCGTCAGGCCACGATCAAACAATGACTTGCCCAGGAGGCTGATCTGATCCCGCAGGATGTTCTGGTCGTGAAGGCTCATGCCAGCACCTCGAACGCTCTTGTGAAGAAGTCGACGCCGCCAAAGTTGCCTGACTTCAGCGCCATGGAGAGCGGTGCCTCACGCCCGTATAGCGGGGCCTGGGTCCAGGGCACGCCGGGGTCGATCTGCTCGCCAATGTGCAAGGCCGTAATGCCCAACGCCGATACCACGGCACCTGACGTTTCGCCCCCGGCGACCAGCAACCGGCCAACCCCCTCCTTGACCAGCGTGACCGCCAACTGGCTGAGCGCCTCTTCTACCAGCGCACCGGCGCGCGCAACGCCCAGCGCTTGCTGCGCTGCATTAACCTTTTCAGGCACAGCCGAGGCATAGATCAGTATGGGGGCTTCTTGAGACAACCGTTGCCGAGCAAAGGCCAATGCCTTTTCCTGCTGCCCTCCTTCAGCCAACGCCAACGGGTCAAGCGCAAAGCCACCATCGGGGTGTTTGGTCAGAAAATTTTCCACCTGGGCGAGCGTGGCACGGGAACAACTGCCGGAAAGCACCAGTGCACTTCCCGCGGCGGGGGATAAACGCCCTGGTTCATTGATAGTATCCAGCCAGCCATGGGCCCGATACTGGGCAGGCAACGCCTGACCCAGACCAGAGCCGCCAGTGACCAAGGGCATCAGAACGGTCGCTTCAGCGAGGACATCCAGGTCCTTTTCGTCCAGGGAATCGCAAATCACATGACGCACATCCTCGTCGGCAAGCGCAGATAAATGCTTACGCGTTGCGTCAGCGCCCCGGGCGAGCACCGCGCGGTTGGCTAGCCCCACGGGGTGCGATGTTTGCCGCGAGAGCACCCGCACCAGGTCTGCATCCTGCATGGGGTTCAATGGGTGGTTCTGCATGCCGCTGTCGTTGAGCAATCGACCACCCACAAACAGATGCCCCTGATAGACCGTACGGCCGTTAACCGGGAAGGCGGGCACCATGACGGTTTGAGTTGCGCCCAACGCATCAAGCAGCGCATCAGCGACCGGGCCGATGTTGCCCTGGTCGGTGGAATCGAACGTGGAGCAGTACTTGAAGAACACCTGGCGGGCCCCCTGCCCGCGGAGCCAGTCCAGCGCCGCGAGGGAGTCGGCCACGGCCTCATCCACCGGGCAGGAACGGGACTTCAGCGCTACCACCACCGCATCAATATGCGTCAGGTCAATGTCCTCCTGCGGCACACCGATCACCTGCAGGCAGCGCATGCCGCCACGCACCAGGTTATTGGCAAGGTCGGTAGCCCCAGTGAAGTCATCGGCAATGGCGCCCAATACGATGCTAGATCCCATCCCCATTGTTCAGGCTCCCTGGTTGTCGTTGGCGGCTTCTGGCAATGTGATACCCGATAACCGCTGATAAACTTTAATCACCGACGAATCATCTTCGCGACCGAAACCGGCACCGCTGGCAGCAGTAAACTGCTGCAGCGCACTGGCGGCGACCGGCGTTGATAGCGATAGTTCGCGTCCGGTTTGATGCACGATATTGAGATCTTTAACGAAGATGTCCACGGCCGAAAGCGGCGTGTAGTCGCCACTCAGAATATGCGGCACCCGGTTTTCGAACATCCAGGAATTGCCTGCCGAGTGGGTAATCACCTCGTAAATAACGTCGGGGTCGAGCCCCATGCGAATCCCCAGCGCCATCGCTTCAGCCGCGGTGGCAATATGCACGCCTGCCAAGAGTTGATTGACCAGCTTCATGCTGGAACCCACCCCTGGGGCATCGCCAAGGCGGTACACCTTGGCGGCCATGGCGTCGAGCACTGACTGGCCATAGGTAAAAGCCTCCTCAGCCCCGGACGCCATCACTGATAGTTCGCCGCTTTTGGCTTTGGCGGCACCGCCGCTAATTGGCGCATCGAGGAGCATCAAGCCCGCGGCCGACAAACGTTCACCAAGCTGTTTTGCCTGGCTGGGCGCCACCGTTGCACACTGGATGATCAGGCTACCCGGCGCCAGGTGGCTTACCACACCCTGTTCACCGAACAGCACTTGTTCCGCCTGCGCCCCGTTAACGACAACCACCAACACAATATGGCAATGAGCAAGTTCAGCGGGGGTTGCCACGCTTTGCCCGCCTGCTGCCGCAAAGGCATCGCGCGCCTGAGCGGAAATATCACACCCGGTCACGTTAAAGCCCTGCTGGTGCAAGGTGGAGGCGGTTCCCATCCCCATGGCGCCCAGGCCAATAACGCCTACTTGAAGTGATTGTTTATTGTCTTGACTCACTGGCTGCCACCTCAATTTTTGTTGCGTTGGTTGCCATCAACACGGTGCTATTTATTAAATCGCCCGTCATTTCAAGGCGTATGATAGCGCTGTCATGATAGCGCTATCATTCTTTTTAGATTATTATTTTTACATTGACAAGCTAAACATCAGGTCCATACAACCAATGTCTAAAGATCCCTTACATACCGCTAAAAATCGACGCCACTCCGACCAGATCACGCTCACCCAAGTCGCCAAATCGGCAGGCGTATCGCCGATTACGGCATCGAGAGCACTCAACAACCCGGCCAAGGTTAGCGACACAACCCGACGCAACGTTTTAGAGGCCGTGGAACGCCTGGGCTACGTGCCTAACCTGGTCGCCGGGAGCCTGGCCTCTTCTCGTTCAAGGTTGATTGCCGTCATCGTGCCGTCACTGATCAATAGCGTGTTTGTTGAAGTCATCAAGGGGTTACAGGAAACGCTGGAAGCCGAGGGCTATCAGATACTGCTGGGTAATACCGACTACGACCTGGATCGCGAGTATCAGTTAGTGCGCACCTTCCTGGGCTGGTCCTGCTCGGCATTGGTCACTGCCGGACTTCGCCATAACAAGGCCTGTCATAAACTGCTGGCGAACTGGGATCACCCCATCATGGAAGTGATGGAACTGGGCAAAGGCATGGACCTTAATGTCGGTCTCGATCACGTCGCTGCAGGCCGCTGTATGGCCAGCCACCTGGTGGATAAAGGCTATCGGGATATTGTTTATGTGGGCGCACAACTCGCGCAGGATTACCGGGCCAGCATGCGTTATGAAGGGCATAAAGCGGTGTTGCAAGCCAATGGCATTGACGCGCCACTGGTCGAACTCGACACCCTGGGAAGTCTAAAGGCTGGCTCCGAGAGCCTTGACCAGGTGTTTGCTCGACACCCCAAGACTAAAGCCATTCATTTCGCCAACGATGACCTTGCGGCCGGCGCACTGCTTGCTGCCCAACGCCGGGGGCTTAATATCCCCAAGGATATCGCTATTGCCGGATTCAACGGCCTACCGCTTGGACAGCACGTCACGCCCCAACTGACCACGATCCTGTCCCCCCGGGAAGAAATGGGGCGTTTAGCCGCCAAAGAGCTGATCCGTCGGCTAAGCGGTAAAAATGTTGTCCGCCGTCAGCATGATGTCGGCTTCAAGCTGCAACTGGGTGAGAGCACTTAATCCAGCTTTTTACCCTCGCGGCTGTTACCAAAGCTCAACGATGACGTTATATTTGGGCTTAGTGAATTCATTGAACTTAACACTGACTCGGCGTTTTAACGTTGCTCTCTTGAAGGCAGCAGGGGCCGTAACTGTCCAAGAATGAACAAGAACCTGAGGCAACGCAGTGGCTTAGCCAAACGCAGACCGGAAAAACACATGATTTCAAAGGGCGATGATGGACCGGAACGTTTTTCTCCAGGCAAAAGTATCAGACGCTTATGGCGTCAAAAGGAGGAGAATTCACCGTGAATCTTTCAGCCGAATTACGTTTGAAGGCCATTATAGACGGCACACGAGCTGGCACCTGGGAATGGAATATCAGAACCGGGGACGTGGTTTTCAATGAGCGGTGGGCGACCATGCTGGGCTTCACCCTGGATGAGATTCAACCGCTTTCCATTGAAACCTGGAACCAGCTTTGCCACCCCGACGACCTGAAGCGCTCTTATGAATTGATCGGTCAGCATCTGGACAACAAAATCCCTTTTTATGAATGCCTGTGCCGAGTTCGACGCAAGGACGGTAGTTGGTGCTGGATTAAGGACCGCGGCATGCTGGTAAAACAGGCAGACGGCACCCCCACCGAATGGATGATGGGGACGCATATCGACGTTTCCAGCGAGCAGGAATCCCAACAGCACTTCACCCATCTCGCGGCCTCCGTGCCTGGAATACTCTTCTCGTTTGAAATGGACTCACCGGACGCCCTGCGTTTCACTTATGTCAGTGAACGTTCGTACGCCTATTTTGGCATCACTTGTACAGCCATTGAGGAAGATGCCTCGGCTTTCTTCGATAGCGTTCATCCACTCGACTCGTCAGAAGTCCATGCTACCGTGCAAAACTGTTACAGGTCTTTATCGGAGGCGTCCTGTCAATTTCGAATGGTAATAGATGGCGCCGAACAATGGTTCCGGGCGGTTGCGCGGCCCATCCAAGACCCCTTTGGCAAGCTCGTCTGGCATGGCATGTTGGTAAACATTGATGACCAGAAACAATTGGAAAATACACTGGCTCGCCTGTCCATTACGGATGAATTGACAGGGTTGTTTAATCGGCGCTACCTGACGCAGGCCCTCAACGACGCCATGGAGCTTTACCAGCGGTATCAGTCGCCTTTCTCGCTGATCAGCCTTGATGTCGATCATTTTAAGAAAATCAATGATCATCACGGCCATTTGGTGGGTGACAACGTATTGTCCAAAATCGCCGGATTGATGGCAGATCGATTAAGAACCACAGATATTGTAGCTCGCACCGGCGGCGAGGAATTTCTTGTCATTTTGCCTAACACCACCGAGAAGGAAGCCACCCAGATTGCGGAAACCCTTCGACAGATGGTCAATCAGGCCGAGTTTCTTGGCCATGACAATACACCTTTTATTGTCGCCATCAGTGGTGGCGTGTTGGAAATGTCCGAGGATATTGCGTCTGTCGAAGAGCTGCTAAAACGATCTGACCAACTGCTCTATGAGGCCAAGGATCGTGGCCGGAATATGGTGCTTGATGAGCAAACGGCCTCGACGAGAGCGCCTTTGCATTCCGGATCAAATGCGCGTCCCCATAACGACGTTGAAATCTAAAGACCATAGCGGAATATAGATCAATAACCACATGATCCTATTATGATTCACTTCTTCCAGCGAGCCATACGATACATGTTAGATACTGCGTCAGCCCCCATCACCATAACACCAGGCACTGACCCAGCCTGCAGATTAAAAACCAACCAGAGAACACTCCCTAATAATAAAGCGCTACGCCTGGGTAAACCGTGAAGAAAGAAAATCCCCATACTCCCTATGATGACGGCAAAGACTGGCAAAAAATCCCAACGACTCTGCCAGCTTGCCCCACCTGAAATAAGATATAGCCCGATGAAAAGGCCAGCCAACCAAGCGCCTCGGTAACGAATACCCACAAGGTTACGTACCGCGGTGATCAGGTTGAGTAGCGCGGCTGTGGGCTGAGCCAGCAGCATGAAATGCAGACTCCATACCAGGCAGGAGCCGGAGAGTAGCAAGAGCATTTTCATGTCGTATCTACACTGGAATGCCAGTATTCCCGACAGCGCTGCTACGCTACCCACCCCCTGGGCCCAAAACCATGCCTCGCTCACACATCGTCCAGTCGAGCCGACAAGGTGCCAGGTGCTAAAGGAAGGGACTGGCAGCGTGACCAGATACGCTCGTAGGCGGGACGAAGCCTTTCTGTCTGTTTTTCTGCCTCGCCAATGGCAGGTCTCAGTCGTGTCATTGCCTGCTCGATCCGCCGAGAAATGGCGCGCTGATCAAGCCGCGTCAGTTGGCCATCCGCCACAACGCGTTCACCTTCCACAAAGACCGAATCGATACTCGCACCACTCTCACCAAACACCAGCTGACGTAGAGGATCATTAAGCGGCGTAAAAGCGGGACCATCCAGACGATAGAGCACCAGATCGGCGCGCTGACCTGGTGCAATCCGTCCTAGCCGGCCTTCCATGCCAAGGGCTTTGGCGCCGCCCTGCGTGGCGGCATAAAGTGCCTCTTCGGCGCCAATCCAACGTTTGTAGTCGTTGCCGCGTAACTTATGTATCAAGGCCGTGTTAGATACAACTCGCAACATGTCGGTGGACTCCAAGGAGCCACAGCCATCTGTTCCCAGGCTCACATTGACGCCTGCATCCAGCAAGGCACGCATCGGCATGAGCCCAGAGCCCAGCTTCAAGTTGCTATTAGGGTTGTGCTGAACACTAGCACCACTTCTGGCAATACGTGCAATGTCGTCAGGCGTTAGCCACACGGCGTGAATCAAGGACGTACCGGGTGCCAGAAACCCCAGATCGTCAAGGTGCTGAAACAGGGTTTTCCCGCGTTCATGCCAGGCGGAAGCGGCCTGTAGGCGCGTCTCTTGAACGTGGATGATTACCGGTAATTGGGTAGCGTCGGCAAGTTCGCGCACCTGGCGCAGAAAACCATCGCTACAGCGCTGCGGTGCTGAAGGCGCCAGCAGGACGCCAACCCGGTTTACATCTGGATGGCGAGTCGCCGCGAGCTCTTCAACAAAACGCAGGTACTCGGAGGGAGGCGTGGCCTTGACGGTTGCCAAACTGGCCAACGTGTCGTCGCTACACTCCTCGTGGATGAAGGGCACACTCTGATGGAAAGGAACATCAAAAAGCGTCGGTCCCAGCAATGCGCGGATGCCAATGTCCTCATAGGCTGACATCGCCGCCTCGATATGTTCTGGATGCAGCACCGGCGAGGCGTTGAAGTCATCGACGATGCAGGTGGTGCCCGAGAGCAGCGCCTGACTGGCGCCCACCAAGGTCCGCAGGTAGACATCTTCAGCGGTGAGCGGCAACGGCTTAGCTGGACGCACATAATTCATCCAAAGCTCAAGCGGCAAACGATCGTAACGCCCCTTATGAAAGTTTTCATGGGAATGATGATGGCCATTGAGAAACCCCGGTACTGCGAACGTATGCCGGGCATCTACGGGCTCACCTTCAGGTGGGGCGCTGCCCGTTGGGCGAACGTCGCGTATCTCGCCGTTTTCAATAACGATATCGACAGGCGCTGGAAGCACATGAAGTCCATCTTCGGCCAGCGCCCTAAGCCCCAGCAATGTCAGTTTGGTCATAGCACCTACAGCCGATGCCCCCGTTAGGGGGCATCGGCTGTCTCCCTAGTATGATAGATCACTCGCCCAGATAGGCCTCGCGCAGGGCAGCCTGCTCGGCAGCCAGCGACTCGGCGAACGCTTCGTGTCCTTGAAACTGGATATCAGAGCCAATCTGGCTGATCAACCGCAGGAACCCTTCGTTCTGGGTCATGCGCTCGAAGCCATCGCTAAGCTCGGCCACTACCTCATCGGGCGTACCCGCCGGCGCCATCACGCCACGCCAGAACTGAAAGACAACATCATAGCCCTCTTCCTGGCACGTCGGGATATCCGGATAAGCCTCCTGGCGCTCGATATCGGTCACACACAGACCCGTTAGCGTGCCCGCTTCCAAATGTTCACCGACGACACTGGGCGCGCCAGCATAGGCCATGGTATTGCCCCCCAACAATTGGGTCACAGCTGGGCCGCCACCGCCCAATTCCACACCGCGCATCTCAACATCGGCGGCGCCTTTCAGCATCTCGAACACTGTATAGGTAAAGCCGTTGCGGTTGTCGGAGCTATAAATCACTTCATCAGGATGATCACCCGCATGCTCAACCAGTTCACCAATGGTCTGGAAGGGCTGCTCCGGAGTGGTCACAAAGATAGCGGGGCTATAGTTGATGCGCGCGACAGGCACGAAGTCATCCATTTCATAGGGCAGATCTTCTACCTGAGGCCGTAGCGAGTTGATGGTAGGATCGCCGAACAGCAGCATGGTGCCATCGGGCGTGCTACCGGCCACTTCTGCGGCGGCCACTGCCCCGCCGCCGCCACCGCGAATCACCGAGATGAGCGAGCGCCCAAGAAACTCCTCGCCTACGGCCGTGATGATGCCGGCATGAAGTGAGTGGGACCCTCCGGCAGGATACGGGGTGACAAAACGAATCGGTTCATCGGGAAGGTGGCTCTCTTGTGCCAGCACCGTACTGGCAGCAGTGAGACTGGCAGCAGTGAGACTGGCAGCAGCCAGGGATGCCGATAAAAGTGTGAGAGGAAGAGTTTTATGGTTCATGAGTCGCCTCCGTTGGCGTTATGTGGCTTCTTGCGACGGGACCATGGGAGCCTGAGAGTGGCGCCCTTGGGCTTCAGCCCTCGCCATGCCAGAAAGGCAATGACCAAGACCAGAAGACAGAGAAGAACAAGACTGATCGGGCGTGACCAAAAGATCGCCAGACTACCGTTGGAGAACACCAGGGATTGACGTAATGCACTCTCGAAACCCGGGCCCAGCAACAAACCGATGATCAATGGCGCGATGGGAAAGCCGGTACGGCGCATCAGGTACCCCGCCCCACCCCCAAACACCAGAATCAGAAGATCAAAAGTGCTCGAATTGACGGCATAAGCACCACAAACGCAGAGCAGCAAAACACAGGGATAGAGCACAGCGTGCGGGATACGCGTCACCTGCTTTAGCCAGCGAATGGCGAATAGGCCGAACACCAACAACAGGAGGTTGGTCACCAAAAGCACCATAAAAAGACCAAACAGAAAACCGGGGTTTTGCTGTATCAGCAGTGGGCCTGGCATCATTCCCTGAGCCATGAGGGCACCGATAAGCACGGCGGTAATGGTGTCGCCTGGAATACCGAAAACGGTCATGGGGATGAGCGCTGAAGGGACCACGGCATTATTACCCGCTTCGGCAGCGGCAAGGCCTTCAAGCGACCCTTCACCAAAGCGCTCGGGCTCACGGGAGCGGCCCCGCGCCAGACCATAGGCGATCCAGCAGGCAATTTCAGCGCCGAGCCCCGGCAGCGAACCGAGAAAGGTGCCTAGTGAGGTCGAACGCAGAATCGTCGGCCGCAATACCCAGAATTCAGCCCAACGTAGCCGCTCTCCACCATGCTCAACGTCGCCAGCCGTTTGTTGACCTTCTGGTGGATGCGTCAGCTGCATCAATATCTCACTGAGCGCGAACATGCCGATCATCAAGGGAATCAGTGAGACTCCCGCCAGCAGATCGATATTGCCAAAGGTAAACCGCTGATAGCCAGACATTGGATCCAGCCCGATACACGCCACCAGCAGACCCAAGCCGGCCGCCGCTAACCCCTTGGCTGCGTTCCCGCCGCTCACGGTTGCAATCATGGTGAGGGCAATGAGATAGAGCAGTGCGAATTCAGGTGAACCAAAGCGAATGGCGATCGATGCCAGCGGAATCGCCACCACAATCAAAACCAGTGTCGCCATAAGATCGGCCACGACAGAGCTGAACAGACTCAACTCCAACGCCTTGCGGGACTTACCCTGCAGCGTCAGTGCATAGCCGTCTCGCGCCGAGGCCGCCGCAGCTGCCGTCCCCGGGGTATTAACCAAAATGGCGGGGATCGACCCACCGTAGATGGCCCCTTTATAGATCCCGAGCAAGAACGGTATGCCAATGGTGGCGTCCATGAAGAACGTAAAAGGCGCCAGGACGGCGACCGCCATGGTCGCCGTAAGCCCTGGTAATGCGCCGATCAGGATGCCTCCCGCCAACCCTCCCGATAGAGCCAGGAAAGTCCATGGCAATGCCAGCATGGCCAAGCCCTGCTGGAGAATCGAAAAATCGATCACAGCCAGCCTCCTCGGGGGAAGTAGATTCCCATCACGCCCTCGAAGAGGTGGATAACAAGCACTGGCGGCACAATCGCAAGTATCAACAGGATGTACCAGCGCCGCTCGCCAAACAGCAACGCCAGCAGCGGAACTGCCAGCATGCTGGTCAGCCAGATTCCCAACCACGGCAGTCCGATGGCCACAACGACCATCAAAACGTAAGCCGACAGCGCGCGGGACGTTCTCCCGGTTTTGATGGGTGTTGGCGGTTGAGGTCGCCAAGCCATCAGCATCAGCACAACGCCAAGGGCCGCGACCAGAAGCGCCATCAGTCCAGGAAAGAAGGCAGCCGAGCCAATATAACCAGGATCACCGTAGGGAGCCGTCGGGGCATGCACAATGCGAAGGAAGACCAGCCCGGCGGCAAGTGTTCCTAACCCCATCAGCGTTTCAAGAAGCCGAGTGGAGCGACGCGAAAGCACCGTGTTCATCAGGTCGACCATGGGCTGCCACCTGCGGGTCTGGGTTTGGGGCGTGCCGGTCCCGGCAAATCACAGCGCAGGAATTGCCCACGGCCTGCCACCCCCGCATAGGCACCATCGCGCCACACCACCTCACCGCGGCACAGCGTGGTAGCTGGCCAGGCACTCACCGGAATACCTTCATAGGGGGTGTAATCCACCGCGTGATGCAGGTCATTATTACGGATCTTGCGGTCAAGCCCGGTATCCCAAATCACAAGATCCGCATCCGCGCCCACCGCAATCGAGCCTTTACGCGGATAAAGGCCGTACATGCGTGCCACGTTCGTGGCCGTCAGGGCCACGAACTGCTGAATAGACAGACGACCGGTCTCGACGCCATGGCTGAAAAGGAGCGCCATGCGGGTTTCCAACCCCGGAATGCCGTTGGGAATACGATCAAAGCTGGCATCGTTGCCTGCGGCAAACTTGCCCTCGGGGCCGGCAAAGGTGAAGGGGGCATGATCAGAGGAAAACACCTGAAAGACCCCACTCTCGAGACCGTCCCAGACCACTTGCTGGTTGGCGCGATCCCGGGGTGGGGGGCTGCAGATACACTTGGCGCCATGCGTCTCGTCATCCGTGATCCCCAGGTCATCCGCCGTCAGAAACAGGTATTGCGGACAGGTCTCGGCATAGATCCGCAGGCCATGACTATGCGCCCAGCGCACCTGCTCAACGGCCTCACGGCCGGACACATGGACGATCAAAATCGGCACATCGACCAACTCGGCATAGGCAATGGCCCGGTGCGCGGCTTCACGCTCGACCAGCATGGGACGTGCCTCGGCATGATAGCGTGGTGCCGTATGCCCCTGAGCCAGAAGCCGCTCGGTCAACCAGGCAATGCAGTCCGCATTCTCGGCATGCACCATGACCATGGCGCCGTTTTCTCGAGCGACAGCCAGCACATCAATGATCTCCCGGTCAGCCAGTTTCAGATCGTCGTAGGTCATGTAGATCTTGAAAGAGGTGTAACCCTCACGAATCAGCGCAGGCAGTTCGACCCCTAACACCTCAGGAGACGGGTCAGTCACGATCAGGTGAAAGGCATAGTCGATGCAGGCCTTTCCCTCAGCGCGTCGATGGTAGTCGTCTACCGCTGACCTCAGGCTCTGCCCCTTCTTCTGCAGCGCAAAAGGAAACACCGTCGTGGTACCACCACAGGCGGCCGAGCGAGTGCCCGTCAGAAAATCATCGGCCATGCGAGAGCCGTCCGATGTCGGCTGATCCAAATGACAATGGCCATCGATGCCACCGGGCAAGACCCACCGGCCGGCGGCATCGATCTCCTCCCGACCGGCCGCCAACCCCTTGCCCAACGCCACGATAATGCCGTCACGAATACCGATGTCGGCTTCAAAGACATCCGCCGCCGTGGCGCAGCGAGCATGACGAATCACCTTATCAAAATCATTCATTGGTCCAGTTCTCCTTGCATCAGTCGGCCCCAGCCAGACACGGGAACGCTGCCCTGCCCCGTCATTTGCAGCATTTTCCACACCACGGTGGCGGTGGTATCGAGCACCGGCACCCCAAATTCAGCCTCCCACTGAGGGACCAGATGCGCGGAATACAAATTGGTACACGCGACCACAATGGCTGGCGCGCCAGCCTCGGCCACTCGCCTGACCTGTGCCGTGAGGGTCTCCGGCGAGACCTCGGCATAAGCAAAGTTCTCACTGATGCCGAGATGGTCCTCGGCGACCACCTCGAAACCAGCATCGCGGTAATTGGAGCGAATTCGGGTCTGCACGTCGCCGGTATAGGGCGTCACCAGCCCGAAGCGCTGCAGTTCATAGGTCTCGAGAATCTCGTTGAGGGCCAGCATCGACGTGGTTGCCGGAATGCCGGTTTCTTCCTTGATGCGTCGACAGAGCGTGACGTCATGGTCAAACCCCAGCCAGCCAGCAGAGGTTCCACTCCAGCCGACCACGTTGACGCGGGCGTCGGCGAGCATGCCCGCCGCCACGAGCACGTTTTGGTTATCAAACTGACCAAGCGCCTGCTGACTCAGGGCGATTTGGGTGACGGTAAACCGGGAAAAGTGGGCACTTACGTCGGGCAGCTGGCTCAACATGGCAGAAGTAAGCGGCTCCAACGCAGTATTCGACGAAGGCGTCAGCACCCCGAAGCGGATACGGGTCATGGTGTGGTTTCCTGATGGACAGAGGATTCGAGAAGCGTCACCGTCAACGGCTGCGCCCCTTCCCAGAGGCAGCGACGACCGAGTTCCGGCAACTGTTCGATGCCCTTGATGATCGTCATGACATGGTTGCCAGCAATCGGTCCAAGCTTGCTGGCAAACGCACAGGGACCGTACGCCATTAGAATCTCGGTCTCGCTGTAGCCACCGGGGTAAAACAGCACATCGCCGACGGCCGGATAGCGGGTGGGCGTTTCCCAGGGGAGTTGAAAGTCATTATCGCCAAGCGGCACCCAAACCCCTTCCCCACTCCACCGCACATGCACCATCTGCGTTTGCCAGGGCAACAGGCGTAACAGGGCATCGACACTGCATGGCGCGTCAGGGTGCGTCTCGGCGATAAAGCTCAGTTCTCGGCTGCTCATGCGAAGTTGATAAATGGAATGGCTCATGACATCGACTCGCGCCCCACCAGCGCCGCCAAAGCGCTCGAGAGGCCCTGACAAGGCTTGGTCGGCGGTGCCGCATAGCTGCCTGCCTCTGCGGGGCGCGGATTCAGCCGCGTGAGCAGTTCGGCCTGGCGAACCGCGCAGCTCACCCCATCAACGATCGGCACAGGAATATGGCTTTCTACCTGGCGCGCCAGACCGGCCAACGGCGCGCCGGCAATGATCAGCACATCTGCGCCATCTTCATGCACGGCTGCCTGGCATAGCGCCACCAGCTGCTCACTTTTCTCCTGTTGCACGGCGCCAATGTCATGCAGGGGCTCGTCCAGGCAACGGATACCCGCCAGCCGTGACGCCATGCCGTAACGATCGACGGTTTCGCTGTACCAGGTGCGAATACGGCGGGAAATGGCCACAATCCCGATGCGGCCACCGAGCATCGCGGCACTCATGAGAGCACTCTCCGTCAGCCCGACGACCGGGATCGGCAGCATTTCCCGGGCAGCCTCCAGGCCGGGATCCCCAAAGGCCGCGACCAGGGCAGCATCGTGACCCTGATAATGCTCGGCCAGCTCGTTCATGACGGCGTAGGCACCGATCGCCGATTCCGCCCGCGTCTCGATATAAGCCACGCCGAACGTCGCGGTGCGCAATGTCAGCTCGGTCTCAGGCGATGCGCTGCGCCTGGCTTCATTACCAATCAGTTCGGTAACACTGTGAGACGTATTGGGATTGACAATCAAAAGCTTCATCAGGCTCTCCTTTACACCTGCGCCCGGGCGCGTTGCCAAAGCGCTTCAGCGGCGCCCTGGGCATCAGAAAGCAAGACTGATGTATTGGCACGGCTCAGCTCACCGCCTTCAACGACAACCTCGCCATTGCAAACCACATACTCCACATCTCGCCCCTGGGCCGTGTGAACCAGGTTGCCCATCGCATTGATTAGCGGCACAAGGTGTGGCCGACGGAAGTCAAACACCACCAGGTCGGCGCGCTTGCCAGGCGTGAGTGACCCGAGCTCAGCGTCGAGCCCGAGTGCCTTGGCACCTCCCAGGGTTGCCATCTCGACGACATGATGGGGCTGCCACGTCTCATTGACTTCGCCCTCCTGGACGCGCCCCATGATCAGCGCCCAGCGCATCACCTCCACCATATCGGCGTGCATGTTGTCAGTGGCCAGCGCCAGGTTCGCACCGGCCTGACGCAGACGCGTCGTCGGGGCAATACGACCACCGGTCGCATTGCCTCGCGGTACATGGGCAATATTGGTCGCCGTGGCGCCAATTCTTGCGATATCGCTATCGCTGACATACATGCAGTGCGCCGCGGTGAACCGAGAGCCCAGCAAACCGACGTCATCGAGCAGCTCGGTCGGGCTCATGCCGTCGCGCTCCTGAACACGACGATTCTCTTTGAGACTTTGGGAGAGGTGGCCATTGACCTGGACGCCCAATGCCTCGCTTGTCTTTGCCACTTTCGTCAGCAGTTCTTTGGAGCAGGTATCCGGCGCATGCGCAGCCAGCTCAACCCCCAGCCGACCGTCCATGCCGCCCTGCCAGCGATCATGCAACGCGACGGCGTCGGCCAATGTCGTCTCGCCGATCTCGGCTCGGTGCTCCCAGATACCTTCATGCACCCGGCTGAAGTCCACATCGTGTATCCGACCGCATGTAATCACCCGCATACCGAGCTCGCCCATTGCAGGCAGGGTATGGTTGGCGTGGACATAGCTATCGTTGATCAGTGTAGAGCCGAACAACAGGGCTTCTGCCGCGCCCAATCGGGCCAGAGCCACCGCTTCTTCTTCACTGACCTCATGGCCATGGGGTACCCCCGGGGTATACGCCGGGGCAAATCCCATATCCTCGGCGACGCCGCGCACCATGCTGAGAATGGTATGGGTGTGCACATTGACGAACCCCGGGGTAACAACCCGACCTTGCATGTCAAGCGTTCGACGGGCGGGAGGTAGCGGCTTGGCAGGATCGTCGGGGCCGATTTCGACCAACCGACCCGCATGGATGACGATACGACCACGCTCGATTTCCCCGAGGACCGGATCGACCGTGATGACTCGGGCACCATGGATCACCAGGTCGGCGGGATAGGTCGCATTAAATAAAGGCGGTGTTTCCATTTATTACTCCTGGAGCCATCAGTAGCCAAGTAAACGAGGAAGACCGGTAACGATCGGGGGAAAGGCGATGCACAGACCAAGGATCGCAAACTGAAACGCTACGAAAGGCAGCGACTCCTTGACGAGTGTCATCATCGGCACTTTGGTAATGCCGCTCATCACGAAATACAGCACTCCAACAGGCGGCGTCATCATGCCGACCACCAGGTTGTACATGAACAAAAAGCCGAAATAGAGAGGATCGATACCGTAGACAAGCGCCACGGGCGCAAACAGGGGCACCAGCATGATGTAGGCCGCGTTGGATTCGACCAGCATGCCGATCCCCACCAGCAACACCATGGTCAGCAGAATGAACGTCAAGGGATCGCTAGTTAATGACTGGATGAATGACGACAGCATCACCGGCACCATCTCGATGGTGAAAACGAAGGTGAGTACGGAGGCGAACGCTATCAACGCCCCCACCATGGCTGACGTCACCGCGGCCCGGTAAAGACACCCGGGAAGATCGGCAAAATGAAGACGGCGAGTCACGACAAAGCCGATGAATGCCGAATAAACAACCGCAATGGCCGCCCCTTCAGTCGCCGTGAAGACACCGCCGACAATGCCACCTACCACGATGACCGGCATCATGATAATGACTAGGGCACGCCGGGCTTGATGGGCCACATTACACAGATTGAAAGACTCACCCGTGAGTTCGTAGCCACGTCTCCAGGAAATCCAGCTCGCGATGGCCATGAAGCCCACGGCCAGCATGAGGCCAGGGACGATGCCGGCCATGAAGAGACCACCCACTGACACGGATGAGCCGGCCATCAGGGCATAAACAATCATGGCATTACTGGGTGGGATGACAGGCCCCAGGTTAGCCGCCGACGCGATAACCGCACCCGAATACGCATCAGGATAATATTTGCGCAGTGACGGGACCAATGTGCTGCCCATCGCACTGGCGCTGGCAACGGCTGCCCCGCTTACCGAAGCAAAAATGGTGCCTGATGTGATGGTCACGTGGGCGAGCCCTCCATGCATGCGGCCCACCAGGCTATTGGCAAAAGCAATAAGACGATCCATGATGCCCGCTTTTACCATCAGCTCACCGGCCAGCATGAACAGGGGTATCGCCATCAAGGGAAAACTGTTGACGGCATGCATCATGCGCTGTGGCATCACGACCAATTCAAAATCAAGCAGGAAAAGTGATGCCAAAGCCCCCACCCCAATGGCAAAGGCCAGCGGCATACCCAATACCGCCAATCCGAGAAACAGGCTGATAGCTAACCAAGTCATGGTCTATTGACCTCCCAGGTGGCCGAACCGCCCCAAGCGAGCAATGTCAGATGGAGGAAAGCGTGGGCGCCGCAAACCATAACGGCGATAAAGTAAACAGAAGAAGTGACGGGCAACGTCGGCATCAACTGATTCCAGCCATCAACAGTTGCCGTGTAACTGCCTACCATCACCATCAACATCAGCAATGCTGACAGGCCTGCGGTAAGTCGAAACAACTGCTCTCGCCGTCTTTCCGGCATCATCATGACAAACAGATCAATGCCGACATGAACGCCGTGTTTCACCCCGTGGGGAATGGCCAAAAAAATTGCCCAAACAAAGAACAGCCTTGATAGTTCATTGGCTGAATCTATTGATGAACCCAAGACATAGCGCCAAAAAACTTGCAAAGAGATGAAGACAGTCATCAACGCCATTACCACCACAACAGCCCAGTAAGTGGCGACATCCAATTGCTCGATCAGCTTTTTAAAGTAACTAAAGCGTTTAGATACCGGCGGGGGCATTGGCCCCCACCCGCGTTTTTCATCATGGCGATTTTCAGAGGAAGAAGGCGTCATAGCTCGTCTCACTTAGCGCTTTCAGCTTCTTGCATCACCAGCTCGAGGAACTCAGGATCGACCCGCTCGGCAAGCGTATCCGCCACCCCTGCGGTCGCCTCGCGAAGTTCGGCGCGCAACTCATCAGGGATCGATGTAAACTCCATGCCCTCGTCGATAAGCATCTGACGCCACTCTTCTTCTTCCGCCGCAGCCGCTTCACGCTGCCACTCCATTGCCGCTTGCATACCCTCGTCCACTAGCATGCGATGTTCATCGGAGAGGGCGTCATAGCTATTCTTGTTCGCCACCGCGTTGATAAAGTCATAAAAGTGACCACTGTCCGAGAGATAATCCTGGACCTCATGGAAGCGACGACTTGCGATAATGTTGTAGGGGTTCTCCTGTGCATCAAGCACATCCTGCTGAAGGGCCGAGTAGAGTTCTGACACATCCATCGATTGCGGATTAGCCCCCAGAGCTCGGAACGTCTGAAGGTGGACCTCATTGGGCTGCAGACGAATACGCATGCCCTCGAAGTCTTCAACCGACGTAATCGGGCGCAAATTATTCGTCACGTGGCGGAACCCGAGCTCGCCGTAACCCAGGTTGACAAAGCCGAGCTCTGCCATCTCCTGGTCCAGATGCTCACCGACGGGACCGTCCATAACTTCAAAGGCCTGCTCACGACTGTCGAACAGGAAAGGCAAACTGACGGCTTCGTAGTCCGGCACGGTCCTACTGAAGTAAGCAATCGACGTAAAGACCGCAAAAATACTACCGGAGCGCACCTGATCAACGTTTTCGGTTGCACCGCCCAACTGCATAGCGGGAAAAAGATCGACCTCGATCTCGCCCTCGGACTCCGTTTCGACATACTCTTTAAATATTTCCATGGCGCGAGAGACCGAATGATCCGTCGGAAAGTTACCTGCCACTCGCAGTTGTTCCGCCGCCAGGAGCGAGGGTGACAGCAGCATACCCGCCGCCAAAAAAGGAACCGCCTTCAAAAATTTGCTATGGGACATGATGAAATCTCCAGCCGTTTTAGTAAGGACAGCCTGGGCACTCAGAGCTCGGCCACCTGAGATTAAGTCAGCAACTAGCATGCCAAGCCCATTTTCATCACACCGACATCAGCCATTTATTGTCGTAAATAAATGAATATAAAGGATAATAATATTGTTCTTTATATTATTTAAAATAGTTAATACAATATTGCATACAATATTTTTGAAAATATATCGCACTCATTTTGTGCGATAAAAATGCAAACGCCCATTAACAGTGCAGTCGTACCAGACGCACTTTTGATTGAAAGCCGACCCCATTCATACGTATCTTACGGCTAGTGAAAATACAGGAACCTTTATGGACACATCCCTTGCAAAACTTGCCATTGATGAGATAGCCGAGCGGATAACGGATGCGGTAATGGAGCACCGGCTACCCCCAGGCATCAAATTAGTGGAAGAAAAACTAGCCAGTGCTTTCGGTGTGAGCAGAACGAAGATTCGTCAGGCACTGACATTGCTGGCACAAGACGGGCTTGTGACCCTGCACCCCAACAAGGGGGCCTACGTGACGCGCCCCACGGCCGACGAGGCGAGAGACCTTTTTGTCACCCGTCGATTGGTAGAGCCGGAGATCGTACGTAATGTCATCAAGCGCGCCTGCGCCGACGACCTGGCACAGTTGCGGGCTCATTTAGAAGAGGAAACCGAGGCACGCCGGCTTGGAGATCGGCGGCGCATCATTCGGCTGTCAGGCCAGTTTCATATGTTGATGGCTCGCCTTAGCGGTAACAGCTTCATTGAAAAACTGATGGCGGAACTCTGTCCTCTGACCTGCTTGATTATTGCTCTTTTCGACGAGCCTCAGACGCCCGCTTGTCCAGAAGATGAGCATGCCATGATTGTGGACGCGATAGCTGAACGTGATGAAGAACGAGCCATCGACTTGATGCTGCATCACTTACATCACATTGAGCAGGCACTTCATTTGGATCAGCAAGTTGAAAGTGGCATTCACTGGGAAGCACTTTATGGATAGAGAAGCAGCGCTGTATGCCCTCATAGATCATACACCCTTCCATCTATCCCAAAAGGCACCGTACGGAAGCAATTAAGGCGTCCGTCATGACACTTCGCCAAGCTGTTTTCGAGACAGATTGGTCGGACCGGATACATCATCGTCTCCCTCATGCATCGGGATAGGCCGTGCCGCGCTTGACGCGCACCAGTAGCTCCTCCCCGCCGATCTGGCCGCCCTTGAGTACTACCTCCAGCCCGTCGACCGGCGAGTCGGTGGCTACCAGCCGGCACAGATGGCCTCCCTGAGCCTCATCGAAGGCCACCAGTTCCAGGGCATCTGCCCCGAGTTGCCGCATGGCATGGCTCGAGGTATCACCACCCGCAAAAACAACACGATGAAGATCGCCTGCCTCTCTCAGCTCGCGGGTCAGTCGAGCGAAAACCTCGCCAACGACCGTCGCCAGTCGCTCGGTTGAAAGGTCAGCAATGACATCCGTGTCGCTGCGCGTGGTCGCCACAGCGACATCACGACCCTCTCGGAACATAGCCATCACCTGGCGGGACAGCCGTCGGGCCACGCCAGGCGCATCGCGCATCGCCTCTTCGGGCTGCAGTGGTAGAACGCAACCGCCCTGCGACTCGAAATGCGCCAACTGCATGCGGGTCTGGGGGGAACAACTGCCGGATAGCACCAGCAACCGCGCCACGCCTTGATAGGTGGTCGGCAACGGGTGGCGCTCCACCGTATCGCGGGTCAAGGAACGGCCCACGGCATCTGCCAGCCCCTGGGCAGCAACCGCGAGCGTAGGACGGTGCTCGGCCAGGCGCAGGATCAACTCGGCAGCGTGTTGCAGCTCGGACTGATTGGTGGCATCAAGGACCACGAAACGCTCTGACTCAACGGCCGACCACAATGTCTCCCAGCCGCCGCCCGCCTGACGATAGTCGAGCAGTGTGACCGCCGCCGACGCAATTGTCGTCTGCGAAGCCAGATGACGACGCAAGTCCGCCTCGTTCATCGGGGTCGAGGGGTGATGCGCCATGCCTGGATGCTGATCCAACCGACAGATCTCGCCCTGGTAGCGGGTGAACAGGTGGGAAAATGCGGTGTATCGCCCGAAGTCCGGGGTAGCGGGCATCACCGGCAGAGCACAGCCCGGCCAGCGCCGACGGGCCAGCTCCATTACATGCCCGATGCTGCCCACCGTCGGTGATGAATCGAATGTCGAGCAGATCTTGAACTGCATTAGCCTGGGGGCGATCGACTCGATGACTGCAAGGGCCGGCTCGACCTCGGCGGTGATTGCCGACGGCGTCAACCCACGAGCCGTCCCCGCCAGCCCTACCACATCCAGTTCCGTTGCCATGTCAAAGATCGTCTCGGGCGCTGCAGTGGAGAAAAACAGTCGCCCACGAAATCCATGGCGGCAGAACTGCGCCAAATTTTCCGTCGAACCGGTGAAATCGTCGCCATAAAAGGCAACCAGTGGTCTTGTCATTGTTAGCCCCTCTTTCCTGGTTGCTCAGGTGCTCTCTCGCACCTTGAGCTCGTAGCCTATATCAACTCTCGATGAAGCGGGCGATCCGCCCTCCAGCTTCGCCAATAGCATTTTCGCGGCCTCTACGCCCATCTCGTAGCGGGGCACGGTCACGGTTGTCAGGCGTGGCGTCAGGTGCTCACCCAACGACAACCCCAGATATCCACCGATGGCGATATCCTGGGGCACCCGTACGCCAATCCGATTGGCTTCCAGAATGGCCCCGGCCGCCAGGTTATCGTTGGCGAAATGTAACGCCTGCAGTTCAGGACGTGCGTCCAACGCCTCGAGAAACAGTTTCCGCCCTACCTCATACGACGAAGGTTGGTCATCCTGAAATAGCACGTCACTTTCTATCCCAGCTGCCTTCAATGCCTGACGATGCCCTTCATACCGCAGGCGGGCACGATAATCGTGCGCCATGCCAGTTCCCAGAAAGGCAATACGTTGATAGCCCTGCTCGACCAGATGCCTGGCCATGCAGGCCCCCGCTTCGGTGTTTTCAACCCCAATGTTCATATCGATGCAGGTCTCGCCCAACTCCATGATCTCGACCACAGGTCGTCCCCAGGCCTTCAGCCGACGTTCAGCGCTCTCGCGATGCCGGAGACCGGTCATGATCATCCCTGAAGGCGAATAGCCGAGCACCGTATCGACCAGGGAGGCCTCGCGTTCCAGGTCAAAATCGGTGGAGCCCAACAGCACCTGATAACCAGCGGGTTCAAGGGTCTGCTGGATGCCATGGATTACCTCGATATAGGTCAATATCGACAGTGACGGCACCACCACCGGAATCACTCGGGTACCTGCCGAGGCCAGACCGCCGGCGATCAGATTGGGAACATAGCCCAGTGCGGACACGGCATTGTCGATACGCTCACGCAAACCGGCAGAGACATTCTCGGGCGTATTCAGGGCGCGCGACACAGTGATCGGCGCGACCCCTGCCTCCCTCGCTACGTCCTTGAGCGTGACACGGTTATCACCTTGATGACGTCGACGTTCTCGCACGCCCGTCTTGTTGGTTGACATACCCTTCTCCTATCTATCCCAGTTTGCGTTCCTGGAAGTTTATCCTATGATGAAAAAAATGGTAGCGCTACCAAATCACCAGTGCTAGCTTTCTGAATAGCCATTCGAACCAGTTGGTGAGGAGTACGCAAATGGCGAGCCAGCCATCTTCAGTTGAAATGCCGCGCATCAGCGCCAGCTACCGCATCGAAACGCCGCTTGATCCAGAGCGGGCGGCCCTGGCGATGGCTGGCGAGCAGTCCTCCGGCACTTTCCTCAAGCTGGCCGGAGAAACCGATGCCCTGCGCGAACGCCATGCCGCCAGGGTAGACGCGGTCACCGCGCTGACGGCATGTGATACGCCCTCACTGCCTGGCTGTTTATCCGGTGACACTTACCAGCAGGCGGATGTCACCTTGTCATGGCCGCTCGAGAATATCGGGGCCAGCCTTTCCAACCTGATGGCGACGATTCTTGGCAACCTCACTGAGCTACGGGAACTTTCCGGCTTCCGGTTGACGGATATCGCACTGCCCGATGCGTTCATCAAGGCAATGCCCGGCCCCCAGTTTTCGGTTTCCGGCACGCGGCATTTGGCAGGCGTCGACCGGGGCCCGCTGGTGGGTACCATCATCAAGCCCAGTGTAGGCCTATCCCCCGAGGAAACCGCCGCACTGGTCAAGCAACTGGTGGAAGCCGGCATCGACTTTATCAAGGATGACGAGCTGATTGCAGATCCCCCCTATTCGCCGTTAGCCGAGCGGGTCCCTGCGGTGATGCGAGTGATCGAGGAACACGCTCAACGTACCGGGCGCAAGCCCATGTATGCCTTCAACATCACTGGCGACCTCGATGAAATGCGCCAGCGCCATGACCTGGTCCGCGACCATGGGGGTACCTGTGTCATGGCCAGCGTCAACTGGATCGGCATGGGGTCGCTGACGGCACTGAGGCGTCATGCCCAGCTACCGATTCATGGTCACCGCAATGGGTGGGGCCTTTTCTACCGCCATCCGCAGTTGGGCATCGATTACCGCGCCTACCAGACATTACTGCGCCTGGCCGGTGCCGATCACTTGCACGTCAACGGTCTCGGCAGCAAGTTTGCCGAGGCCGATGCCTCGGTGATCGACTCCGCCCGCGCCTGCCTGACCCCATTGCTCGAAGCGCCGGACCGCGACGATTGTGCAATGCCGGTTTTTTCGTCGGCACAAACGATCCACCAGGTACCCGCTACGTTCGCGGCACTCAAGTCGGCGGATCTCATTTACACCTGCGGCGGCGGCATCATGGGCCACCCCGATGGAGTCGCCTCTGGCTGCCGCGGAATTCGTGCCGCCTGGGACGCCACCTCCCGCGGAATATCGCTGGAGGAATACGCTAAACAGGAACCCGACCTTGCGGTCGCGTTGCGGGCCTTTAGCCGCCCGTTTTCAGGATGAAGCAACACCGATACGCCATAACAACATCAATACGCCACTACGACATCAAAGAGGTAAGTACCATGAAGACAATAACAGCAAGCAGCATCTTCCTCGTTGGCCTCGCGGCCTTTGGCACGACAACAACGGCCTCAGCCGAGGAGTTGGCCATTGCCATCCACGTCGAACCGTCGCATCCCATGTTCAAGGTGGGCGAACGGCTCAAGGAGAGCATCGAAGAAAAGACCGACGGCGAATTCTCGATCACCCTGCTGGGGACCGAAGTGGGCGGCGAACGTGACCACCTCGAGGGCGCCAGTTACGGCGAGTACGCTATCGCCCTGGGTGGCTCAATGCCCATGACCCTATATGCCGAGGAATTTGCCGCCGCCGACCTGCCCTTCGTCTACGGCTCCAGCGAAGAGGCCCGTGAGGTCTACAACGGCGAGACCGGCGAACTGCTCAACGAACAGCTTATCGCCAACGGCAACATGCGTCTGGTCGGACTTTCCGCACGCAATCCGCGCAACCTGACGTCCAACTTCCCAGTCGAAACGCCAGAAGACGTTCAAGGGGTGCGCATGCGGGTACCCGAGATCGCGCCCTGGATCCAGATTTGGGAAGAAATCGGCGCCCTGCCCAGCCCCATCGCCTGGCCCGAAGTTTACACGTCGCTGCAGACCGGGGTGATCGATATGCAGGAAAACCCGGTTGACCTGATCCATGCCGGCAAACTCTACGAGGTACAGAGCCATATCAACCGCACCGAGCATGTCTACTCTTTCTTCCATTGGCTGATGAACGAGGACTTCTACCAAGGGCTTTCCGATGAGAATCGCGACATCATCATCGGTGCGATCGATGAAGCGACCAGCTGGGGTAACGACATGGTCGCCAATGGCCAGGCCGACCTCTACGCGGAGCTTGAGGAACTCGGCATGACCGTCGTCGAGCCGGATGTTGCCGCCTTCCGCAGCGCAGCCGAACCCGCGATTCGCGACATTGCCGAGAGCTATCATCCTGCGGTGCGTGACTACGTCTTGTCACTCGTCGAGTAATCGCAAAGGGCGAACCGTTAATTTCGGCGGTTCGCCCACCCATTCCGATGCACATCACCCGGAGGCGCCCGTGAAAATCTCGGAACGCGTTACCCGTGCACTTGATCTGTTCTGGAAGTTGCTGACCGGGGTTGTGATGACAGCTTTCGCGCTGATGCTGATCATCATGGCTGTTCAAGTCATCTCACGCTATGCCTTGGGCATTGCCGTGTCCTGGACCGATGAAGCCTCGCGCTATCTCTTCCTGGCCGAAATTTTCCTGGGGTCAGTGCTCGCGCTGCGCTACCAGGAACACATTCGCATCACCATCGTGACCGACATCTTGAGCCCTTCCGTGCGCAACATCATCGCCAGCGTAGCGGATGTGATCTGCGTGCTGGTGCTGCTGATGCTCGTCGCTGGAGCCTGGAACATGATGGACAGAACGGCCGGCATCATGGCCAGCACCTTTCAGATGAGCTTTTCCTACATCTACCTCATACAGATGATTTCCGCGTTGCTCATGATCGCGCTCCTGCTCGGTGAACTTTACCAGCGTCTCATGGGCACCCTCCAACCCACCATCGAAGATGGCAGGAGTGACTGACCATGGAAGTTTTCGTCATCATGTTCGTTGGCTTGATCGTTCTGCTGATGCTCGGGGTTCCCGTGGCATTCGCCATGATCGCCTCTTCGGCCCTTGTACTGGGCTATACCCGTGGCTTTGACGCCATCCCCATGGAAATGATCTCACAGCGGACACTATACGGGGTCAACAGCTTTACCCTTCTGGCTATCCCCGCCTTTCTGCTCATTGGCCGCCTGATGAACAGCGCCGGCATCTCGGACCGTGTCTTCGATGTCGCCCGCACCATGGTAGGCCACTTCAAGGGTGGGCTGGGTCATGTCAATGTCGTCGCCAGCATGCTGTTCGCGGGCATGTCCGGCTCGGCGGTTGCCGATGCCGGCGGACTCGGGGCGCTGGAAATCAAGGCGATGGAGGACGACGGCTACCCGACTGGCTTCAGTGCCGCCGTTACCGCCAGTTCGGCCACTATTGGACCGATCATCCCACCCAGCATCCCCGCTGTCATCTACGGCGCCCTGGCCAATGCCTCGATTGCCGCCATCTTTCTGGCTTCCATCATTCCCGGGCTATTCATGGGCATAGGATTGATGGTGATGGTCGCCATTATCTCTCATCGGCGCGGTTTCCCGACGCGGGCAAGGGCCCGTTTCAGCGAGTTTACTCTCGCCCTCACGCGGGGCGCACTGCCAATGTTAACCCCCCTGATTATCATCGTGGGGATTCTCTCGGGCGTGTTTACCCCTACCGAGGCGTCGGTGGTAGCGCTGATCTACTGCCTGATCATCTCGTTTCTGGTCTATCGTTCGATCAACATACGCGAGTTCCTGAATATTCTGCGCGCCACCGCCATTGATACCGCCGCGCTGCTCTTTATCATCGCCGGCAGTGCGCTTTATAGCTGGGTGTTGGCACGTTATCAGGTGACCGCGCTGGTGGCGGATTTTCTGCTGGCAACGGTGACCGACCCACTCGGACTGCTGCTCTTGCTGGCCCTGTTCATCCTCCTGATCGGGCTCTTTATTGATTCAGTTCCGGCGCTGTTCCTGCTGACCCCGCTACTGGTGCCGGTGGTGATGCAATACGGTATCGATCCCGTGCATTTTGGCGTGGTCATGATTTTCACCCTGATGATCGGCTTGATCACACCGCCTGTCGGCACTGTGCTGTTCACGATACAGAAGATCACAGGCATGCCGTTCTCGGGTCTGGTGAGGGAAATACTCCCGTTCTACATACCGCTTTTCGCGGTATTGCTGATCATCATCCTGTTCCCAGCAGTCGTCATGTTTCTACCCAACCTGGTACTCAATTAGGGCAGCAACGCCTGTCCACGACAACGAGGAGATTCACATCATGTCTGTTCTCATTACGGGGGGGCTCGGCCACGTCGGCTCCTGGGTGGCCTACCAACTGGCCAAGCAAGGCAAGCAAGTCATCATCTGCGACATGGCGGCCGGCCATTTCGATCGGCTGGGTCTCGACTATCTGGAGGAGGTACGCGACAAGTTAGTGCTGGAAGCCGTCGATGTCCTCGACTATCACAGCATGTTCGAGCTTTTCCTTCGTCATCAGGACGAACTGGAAGGTGTCATCCATGGGGTCTCGGTCATCGCCGGCCCCACGTTCCAGCAACGCCCCTTCAAGAATATCTCGATCAACGCGATGGGTACCCTGAATGTACTCGAAATCTGTCGAATTCTGGGGATTAACAAGGTCGTGAACATGAGTTCCGGTGCCGTTTACGGCGATGCCCCGGGACCCCAAAGCGAAGCGACGCCTTACAAAGCGACCGATCTTTATGGGGCCACCAAGATTGCCGGTGAGCTCTATGGCTTACAATACAGTGACACCTACGGAATGGACGTACGCAACGCACGGCTGTTCTTCGTCTACGGCCCTGGCAAGCGCCCGTCGCACATGCATATGGTCTACCAGGGATTGTTTGGCCCGCTGGAAGGGCTTGACGATATCCAGGCACCCAACGGCGCCGAGCAGTCCCTGGACTGGACTCATGTACACGACACGGCGGCCGGCATCGTCAAATTGTTCGAGAAGGACAGTGTTGTCCAGCGCAATTTCAACATCTCCAGCGGGGTCAGCGTCGACCACCTGCAGATCGTCGAACACGTCGCCGAGATCACGGGCAAGCGGGCCAACGTCAAACTGGGTCCCGGCCCCTTCGTGGTCAGAGGCGCACCGCTGGATATCTCGCTGGCCCAGCAGGAGCTTGGCTTCACGCCCAGATTCACGGACATTCGCGAAGGCATCCGCGACTACTGGCAGTGGCTGAAATCCAACGCCAATTGAAGGGAGCAATGGGAGGCAACTGAACGCATTCGCCGCACGTCCTGCGAAAGAATGCGTCTTATCCGGTGAAAAATGGCTGGCTCCCCCAAGGGGTGACGCTGGCCATCGCTTACGACCCTCATACAGCCACTTTCCTACCTGCCACCAGAACGGATCACCTCGCCTGAACAACGATTAAACATTGGTAACACCGGGAACATAAGTCCGTCTTTCAAGCATCCCCAGCAAGCTCGCCACGGTGGATGTCAGCACCAGGTAAATCACCCCCGCCCAGAGAAAGACCATGAAAAAGTCCAGCGTGCGTGAGCCGATATCTGAAGCAATCGCGGTGATCTCCACCACACCGATCGTATAAGCAATGGAGGTAAACTTGAGCTCGATGATCGCCTCGTTGGACCATTGAGGAATCACTCGGCGCAATGCCTGTGGCAGCATGATATGGCGAATGGCCTGCCACTGACTCATCCCGCAGGCGCGCGCAGCGACCAGCTGCCCTTGCGGCACCGACAGCACCGATCCACGAAAATATTCAGCCTGGTAGGCCGCACTGTTTAGCGTTATGGCGATAACGGCCGCCGTGAATGCATCGAAAACAATCCCGACATGCGGCAGCCCCAAATAGATAAAAAACATCTGCACTAACATCGGCGTCCCGCGGAACAACTCCACATACACGGTGCTGATCCAATAAAAGAGGCGATTGCCATACACCCTGGCCCAACACAGTATGAGACCGAGAAAGAAACCCAACGTGATCGCAATGATCCAGATCGACAGCGTGATTGGCACCCCCGCAAGAAGCGAGGGCAGCCACTCGATCCCAAATTCAATGAATTCCTGCATGGATCACCCGTGCTCGGCAATAACGTTGAGAAAAGCGCGTGTCCGCTCGTGGGTAGATTGATTGAACATGAAGTCAGGCGCCCCCTGTTCAACGATATACCCATGTTCCATAAAGATAATCTCGTCAGCTGCTTGACGGGCAAAGCTCATTTCATGAGTCACCACCACCATTGTCATGCCTTCCTTGGCGAGCTGTTGCATCACTTTTGTCACTTCCCCCGTTAGCTCAGGGTCAAGCGCCGATGTTGGCTCATCAAACAGCAGAACGTCGGGGTCCATCGCCAAGGCACGCGCAATCGAAACACGTTGCTGCTGGCCACCGGAAAGCTCAGCGGGATACGCCTCCGCTCTATCGGCCAGGCCGACCCGCTCAAGCTCCTGGTGTGCCCGTTCAGTGGCAGAAGCCTTATCTTTACCCTTCACCTTGATCTGGCAAATCCGCACATTGTCGAGCACGGTTAAATGCGAAAACAGGTTGAAATCCTGGAAAACAAAGCCCATTCGCGCCCGCATCGCATCAATATTCGTGTCCAGGACTTCTTCACCGTTCAACTTGATACAACCGGCATCCGGAGTGGTGAGATAGTTGATACACCTCAACAACGTGCTTTTACCCGACCCTGAAGGGCCAATCAGCACCTTGGTTTCACCCTTTTTCAAACTAAAACCGATGCCTTTTAGAACGTCCACACCATCGTAGGCCTTTTTAAGGTCTTGCACGTCCAGAATCAGATCGTTGGCCATTGTCGGTTGAACCCCTTAGGTTATTTTTCGAATCCTGGCACGGCCAACTTACGCTCAAAAGCGTACAGCAAACTGTTACCCGCGCGGTTAAGAATGAAGTACAAGAGCGCGACCACGGCAAACACGGTCAACACATTCCCCTGGGTACTGGTAATGATGTAATGCGCCTGACGTGTCAGCTCAACGACACCAATGACATAGGCCAGAGACGTCTCTTTGATCTCGGAAGAAAACTCGTTCGTCCAGGGGCCAATCGCATGGCGTGCTGCCTGCGGGAACATGATGTGCCGAATGGCACTTAATTTGGACATTCCCATGGCCCGGGCGGCCATCATTTGCCCGGCAGGCACCGACTGGAAGGCACTACGGAAAATCTGTGACTGGTAAGCCGCTGAGCGAAGCCCCATGGCAAGAATAGCGGCACCAAATGCTGAAATATCCCAAACGCCCGAGATGCCGTAATAAAAGATGAACAGCATGATGATGATCGGAATGCCGCGAAAAATACGTTCATAAACTTTCAGCGGCCACTGCACCAGACGTGATTTGGGCCCATAGAGCTGGATAAGACAAATCGCCATCCCCAGAACGAAACCGATCAATAGAAGCGCCGCCAACAGAACGATGGCGACGCCCAACCCTTTAAGCAAGAAAGGGAAATCACGTATCAATACATCGTAGATATTCATGAAAGCTTCCCTACAACACAGGGAACGACCTGATTGAGATCAGGCCGCACCTGGAAAACGAACGGTTATTCGTTACCTAATTCGGGAAGACCAGCAACAGGCTTCTGATAAGTGTCAACAAAGCCGGGCATATGGCCAGGAATCGCAGGAGGCGTCACGCCGGGAATATATTCCTCGATAATCTCACCCCAGGTGCCCGCCTCATAAATTGACAGAATACCCTGGTTCAAACTCCCCAGAATTTCCTGCGGGTCACCTTTAGAAACCGCAAGCGCCAGCGGGGCACGTATGTAGATCTTACCTGCCATTTTTACCGGCCTGCCCGCATTAATATATTCCTGAGCGGATGTATCGTCGACAATGACGGAGGAAATACGGCCAATCGCCATATCATCAACGGCAGTGACATAGTTATCGTACTTGGCCAGTTCTACGTCTATATCACTGGAATTGACAATATTCTCCTCCATCCAGGCTTGCTGAGAAGAGCCCCCCTGCACACCCACGCGTGCACCACAGCACACCGCCGTAAAGACGTTTAGATCAGAGTCCTCGGGTACCAGCACCACGTCGTTCGTTTCCCACCAGGGAATCGTAAAGTCGATATTCTGGCTCCGCTCTTCAGTCACCGTCAGCCCAGTGGCGAGAATATCAATTTTTTCTGCGGCTAATGCGGGGATCAATGATGGAAAGGGCATATCCTGAAATTCAATTTCAAAACCTGCCTCATCCGCAATGGCGTCCATGGCATCAATGGCAATCCCTTTGAATTCACCACCTTCAACGTATGCCCAGGGCGGGAAAGACGCTTCCACGCCGACGGTATAAGATTCCTGAGCCTGCGCAGACGTTATAAAAAAGCTTCCGCTAATCGCCGAACAAAGCACTGCGGTGGATAAAAAAGATAGTTTTTTCATGAAGTTTCCCTTTGATTTGTGCGGTTTTTGTAATTTCGGGTTTATTTTTAGCAGATTTGAAGTTTGGTCAGCCCCGAGCACGCCTGTCAAGTTGATAAGCGATCACAAGCGCACAGATCGCCAATTTTCCGCCAGCGGGACACTTCCGTGAGCACGGGGGATTGCTGCGCAAAAGAGTACCTCTCGACCTTTGCGCCGGACTGGGTAACTCCCATCAGTTCGCGCTATCGCGACCATGAGATATCGTGTTGGCCATTCGCTATCACTTACGAGAGAACCGCCAAAAGCCGCAACACGCTTAGCCTCAAACGCCATCTAAAAGGCCTGAGCCCCTTACATACAGTAAAGGATCCAGAGCGAATTGCCCGCCCACCCTGCTTTGGCAGATACATGACAAGGGGTGATCCGGCCTCCTGAACACCAGCTCGGTGTCGGTATACCCTGTCAAAAGGCCTCGCCAGTCTTAACCGCATACCCTCGCAAGATAGGCGCGTGTTTCCGCGGTTCGCCAGAGCAGCGGGTACAAATCACCATCGGCGAAGTCGTAAAGCAAATTAGCAATTTTCTTTTCTTGCAACGCCGAGTCCCCAGCTATCGTTTAGAACTCGATATTGTGGGTATAACGTATACTCATCAATCGACAGCGCTAAGCGTGCTACTTTGAATTACCACGAAAGTTGTATTTCATAAAAAAATAGAGGTATGTCGCTGCTATGAAACATCTCATCATGACACTCCTGACTACCCTGGGACTGGGCCTTTCTGCCACCACCATGACGGCACACGCACAAGATGACCCTATCGTGGTCGGCGGTCTCAACTACACGGAGCATTTGATTCTCACCTCCGCCACCTTCCAGTTGCTGCAAGCCAAAGGCTATGACGTCGACAAGCGCGAGGGGTTGGGCACCTCCGTTTTGCGTCAGGCGCAGGAAAATGGCCAAGTCGACCTCTATTGGGAATATACCGGCAACTCAGTCATCCTCTTCAATGACCAGCCACAACCCGATAATGCCGCCGAGACCTACGCCACTGCCAAGCGTCTGGACGCCGAGAAAGGCCTGGTCTGGCTGAATCCTTCGGACACCAACAACACCTATGCGCTCGCCATGCGCGAGGCCGAGGCCGAAAAACTCGACATCCATACCCTTTCTGATCTAGCCGCGGCGATGAACGATGGTGCCGATCTGACGCTAGCCTCTAATGCCGAGTTCTATGCCCGCGAAGATGGGCTGCGGCCACTCCAAGAAGCTTATGGATTCGAGTTTCCCCGCTCGAGCGTCAAGCGCATGGACTCAGGGCTTACTTACAATGCGCTGCGTGAAGGCGAAGTCGACGTGGCGCTGGTATTCGCTACCGATGGCCGCAATGGCGCTTTCAACTTCGAGGTGCTCGACGACGACCAGCAGTTCTTCCCGGTCTACCAGCTGGCACCGGTGGTTCGCGAAGAAACGCTCGACGCCCACCCTGAACTTCGCCCCCTGCTAAACGATATGTCCGCTGCGTTGAACGATCCGACGCTAATCGATCTCAACCGCCGAGTCGACGTCGATGATCAGAGCATTGAAAAGGTCGCGAAGGACTTCCTGACCGAAAACGACCTGCTCTAACCCCTTGCTCCGATCCCATCTTCTTTTCCGGGGGCGATGCTTGCATCGCCCCAAGTGACAGGACACCCCATGTTTCCAAGTGGAAGCCAACCCGATTCCCGGGAAGTGCGTGACTTCCCGCATCCAGTCGTAGAGGAACCAGCACTTTTCATCCCGCTGCCCGATGATAGCCACCTCGCAGCAAGGATGTGGAGGCCGACAGACGCCGAGTCCCATCCCGTGCCCGCGATCATCGAGTGCATCCCCTACCGCAAACGAGACGCCACCAGTGCCGACGACGAACGCATGCATCCCTACTTCGCTGGACACGGCTATGCAGCGCTGCGTATCGACTTGCGCGGCAGCGGCGACTCCGACGGCGTGCTGGAAGATGAATACCTGGTGAGCGAGCAGGACGATATCGTCGCCGCAATCGCCTGGATAGCCGAACAGCCATGGTGCAGTGGCCGCGTCGGCATGATGGGCATTTCCTGGGGCGGCTTCAACTCATTGCAGGTGGCCTCGCGCCAGCCGCCAGCGCTCGGCGCCATCATCGCCGTTGGTGCCACCGTCGACCGCTATCACGATGACGTGCACTACAAGGGCGGCTGCGTGCTCAACGAGAACTTCGGCTGGGCGGCCTCGTCGCTTTCCTTCATGTCGCGGCCGCCAGACCCCGCCTTACGCGACGACTGGCGCGAACTCTGGCAGCACCGGCTCGCCCATCAACCCTTCGTGGCCGAGAACTGGTTCGATCACCAGACGCGCGATGCCTACTGGCGCCACGGCTCGGTGTGCGAGGATTATGCGCAATTGACGACACCGACCTTGGCCGTCACCGGCTGGGCCGACGCCTATGTCAACTTCGTCGCCGAAATTCTCGAGCATGCGCCCTGCCCAAGGCGTGGGATCGTCGGCCCCTGGCCCCATGCTTATCCGCACCTGGCGATGCCTGGGCCGACCATCGGCTTTCTCCAGGAAGCGCTGCGCTGGTGGGATCACTGGCTGAAGGGGCGTGACACCGGCATCATGGAAGAACCGCTATATCGCGTATTCTGTCCGTCCTTTTCCGAGGCCGATCCGCAACGGCTCGAAGTGCCCGGCGAATGGCTCGCCGAAACACAATGGCCAAGCCCGCACGTCACTTCGCAAGCCCTGGCGCTCGGCAATGGCGCGCTACACACGAACAGCGGGGCTATCCGCCCCAAGATGGCCAAACTGCGTGCGCCCGCCGACAATGGCCTACAATGCGGTGAGTACATTCCCCACAGCAGCGGCCCCGAGATCGCTGGCGATCAACGTGTCGACGACGCCCATTCGCTGACCTACGACACCGATCCGCTGGATACCGACATGGTAATTCTGGGGCGCCCCACGCTATCCCTGCGGGTCAGCGTCGACCAGCCGCGCGCCAATTTGATCGTGCGCGTTTGCGACGTCTCGCCCGAAGGCGTGTCGCAACGCGTCTCCTACGGTGTACTCAACCTCTGCCACCGCGATAGCCACGTCACACCCTCCGACGTACCATGCGATACGCCTTTCGACGTGTCGGTTCCACTGAATCAAACCTGCTACCGCTTCACCGCCGGGCACCGGCTTCGCGTCTCGGTGACCACTGCCTACTGGCCGTTGGTCTGGCCAAGCCCTTACCCGGTGACGCTGACCCTGCATGAGGCCGACTCTCAAATCACGCTACCTCAGCGCGCCTCGCACGACACGCCACCGGTACAGTTCGAACCGGCAGTCTTTTCCGGCCCCCTGCAACATCAGGTTGTACGCGCGGGCGAACAGTCCCGAGACGTCACCCACTCCTTGACCGACGGCTGGACCCGGCACGCCATCATCGACGACTTCGGAGAGATCGCCTACGACCATGGCCTGACCAACATTGCCTCGGCGGACGAGCGCTACACGATCCACCCCGATGCACCCGCGACCGCGACCATGAGCAAGAGCTGGCGTCAGGACTTCAGACGCGACGGCTGGCACGTCCACACCGAAACCTGGGCGGAACTGAGCTGCGATGCCGACTGGTTCTACCTGGAAGCACGTCTGCAGGCCTTTGATGAGACCGAACGCTTCATCGACCGACGCTGGAAAACGCGCCGCCGCCGACGCTGGGTGTAAGTCACGCCCTCAGCCGTGACGCTCCCGTTCCAGCCGCTGTGCCATCAGCGAAGCCACCAACGGCGTGTCAGCGTCCCGGTGGGTCGGCATCGCGAAACGGGCGGCGTCGATCGCGCCGGTGTCGATGTCGGCGCTGACGAGGGTCTCGCCGTCTTCGGCCCGCACCAGCACCTTGCCATCAACGTCGACGATGCAACTACCGCCCCAGAACCAGGCATCGCCCTCTGCCCCGTAGCGATGGGCCATGACCATGGGCGTAGCGTACATCATGGCGTAGAACTTCAGGCAGATCAGCCAATTGCCTTCGTCATCGAAATCGCCATCGACCATTCCCGTGGCCGCGTTGACCGGTGCCAGCATGACGTCGGGACGCTCCATCATGGCCGCGTGGGCCAAGCCGGGATTCCAGAGATCGGCACAGATCATCACACCGCAGGCGAGACCGTCAGCATCGGCGACGGTAAGCGACTGTCCCTTGCTGAAATGCTTGCCTTCCTCGTGTCCTCCGTAGGTACAGAGATTGACCTTGCGATGCACGGCAACGACCTGCCCAGAACACAGACAGGCCATGGAATTGGCATATTCACCGCGACCGCAGCGCTCGACAAAACCCACTACTGTCAGCATGTTGCCGACGGATTCCGCCAACTGGACAAGACGCGGATCATCACGATGCATGGCAACCTCGGGAACACGGGTGCCCAGGTCATACCCCGTCAGGGAAAGCTCCGGGAACACCAATACATCGATCTCCCGCTGACGGGCTTCCTCGATGACACGACGGTGGGTCTCGATATTGTGCGCGACATCAGCCAGCGAGCATTGAATCTGGGCGGCGGCGAGCCGGTAATTCGTCCTGCAAATGCTCAAAATGTTGCCTCCCGCAAGAAACACGAAAACACTGGATAAGCTTCGACGAGGATACGGTGAAACCCATGCATTTCCTATCCAATGCCTATTGGCATCGCAAATAAATGGCATGACATATCCGAATATCATAATCAGAGATATCTCTGAAGAGCGTGTTAAGCTCTTTACCTACACACTTATAAAAAGTGTCTTATACAGAACTTTTTAAGCGCGTTAGTAAAACACTTGTTCACGAATGCGACGTCCATGCCAATGAATTTACTTAAAACTTTTTATAAGTAGTCACGAGTTTTTAGGGTCCTTATCTTCGAACACATTATGTTAAGTAATCTTCATCCTATGTGTATTGGCACATTGATAGGGAATGGGCTTTTTCATCTATCAAGCGATTCTGGGTCAAAAACCAGCACCAAAGGACACTAACATGCACGACCACCCTTCCCTTTCCTGGATGCACGGAGTCGATCTAACGGCTCTGGACGCCGCCCACCTTCATCAGGTCAAGCGGTGCCTGCTTGACCTGCTGGGGGTGGCCGCCGGGGCCACCCGCACGTCCCTCGCCGAAAAAGCCAGACGCTTTGTGACTACCCAGCACGGCGGCGACCGTCCGCTATTATTTGCCAACGGCCAAGCCTCGCCAATCGGCGTCGCCCTACACGGGGCCTGGCTCATCGACGCGCTCGACGCACACGACGGCCAAGTACTCACCAAAGGACACGCCGGCGTCGCCTTGTTACCCGGACTACTGGCGCTGCCCGAGGTCAACAGACTTTCCGGACACGATTTCCTCGCCTTGCTTGCCTACGGCTACGAGATTGCTACCCGCGCGGGGATCGCCCTGCACGCCACCAGTCCGGATTACCACACCTCCGGCGCCTGGAACGCCCTGGGTGTCGCTGCCGTTGCCGCTCGCCTGCGCGGGGTTGATGTCGAGACCATGCATCATGCCCTGGGTATCGCAGAGTTCTATGGCCCGCGCAGCCAGATGATGCGCTGCATCGACCACCCCACGATGCTCAAGGACGGCTCTGGCTGGGGGGCAATGACCGGGATCTCAGCGGCGCTGCTGGCCGAAGACGGCTTCACCGGAGCCCCGGCGCTGACAGTGACCGCGCCGGACGTGACCATGGTCTGGCAAGACCTGGGCGAGCGCTGGTATCTCCACGAGCAGTACTTCAAAGCCTACCCGGTCTGCCGCTGGGCCCAGCCCGCCGTGGAAGCCGTGTTGTCACTGCCTGCAGCGAAACGCGATCCCGCCGCCATCACGCGTATCGAGATTATTACCTTTCACGAAGGCAAACGCCTGCACGTGATGCACCCGACGACCACCGAGCAAGCCCAGTACAGTCTGCCCTGGTCTGTCGCCTGCGCACTGGGGCGGGGTACCGTGGATGTTGCGGGTGTCTGCGACGAGCTCGACGCCCCCGACCTCAAGGCGCTTGCCAGCCAAGTAGAGATTCATGAGGATGACAACTTCAACGCCCGCTTTCCTGCCGAGCGCTGGGCATGTGCCCGATTGCATCTAAGCAACGGTGAGGTCATCGAAAGCGCGAACTTCGAGGCGCGTGGCAATCCGGATCAGCCGCTGTCGGACGCGGAGTTGATTGAGAAATATCAAACGTTGGCCAAGCCTGTCCTGGGCGACCGAGCCACACGAATTCACGAGGTGGTGATGAGTCTCGATACGCGACCCGCGGGCGACCTTCTAGCCCTGCTTGGCGAGCCTTGAAACGAGGACGGGCAAGCGCTGAATGGCCTCATATCGTTTTCTGGTCATCTGACATCTCGCTTATGGTGTTGATACTACCACCTGGGTTGGTGTCCAGAAGCAGTGAACCTCTACCCCTTACCGAAAAGGGGTCAGCCCCCGGGATGTCGCAAGCTATTCACCACGACGTTACTCACCTGACGCTAAGTGGCTGAAGGTGAGCGCTTCTTCACTGTCATAGATCTTCGTGGCACATAACGGCACGCCCGCAAAATCGTGGTCGATCAGGGCATCAGCGCTGATGAAATGGTCCTGCTTCGGCTGCTGGGTGCGCAACTCACCCTCAATGTTCTCCTGGAAAACCATGGGCACCGTCGTGATACCGTCGGTTCGAGATACACGATTCACACGCCTTGCGACATCGAGATAGGCAGTGGGGTCCGTCAATACCAGCGTGCGCCCCAGCCTTTTGACCGGGATATCGATGGGCCGTCCATCCCAGAGCGCTTCGTCAAGGGACGCATCATGCAAACCGATGGGCTGCACTCGCACGATGCCTTGATCCGGAATGCCGACCTGCTCCTCCGTCGCCAGCAGCGCCACTCTCAGGTTCTTGCCCGGCCCACCCTGCTTCGGCAGATACATGACAAGGGGATGATCATGCCGCCTGAACACCAGCTCGGTGTCGGTATACCCTGTATAAAGGCTTCGCCAGTCTTCGCCGCATACCCTCGAAAGATAGGCACGCGTTTCCGCTGTTCGCCAGAGCAGCGCACGCTCGGCGCTCTCGGCGTAGTCGCCAACAGGCGTTGTGTGGGCCAGCGACACCGCATAGCCCATCGCCGTGAGGTAGTCGTCAAGAAGCGCAAAAGCCGTCACTTCCTGATGAGGCGTGAGCGGCTTGGGCAGGCCCTCAATGAAAGCGTCGACGGGTGTGTCTTTCCAATTAAGCGACAGCACCCATCCAAGCAGTGTTTCGTAAAGGTGGGAATCCTCCAGCGCGATCATCGCGTCGCTTTCCTTCAGCACCGGGGTTGTATCGGGATCGGCGCTTTCTCGCACATGAACCGTGATGCCCAAACGCATCATGTTCTTTGTGGCCGCTTGCAGGGCGTGGCGTTGTTTAAGGGTTAAAAACGGCGCCGCTATAGCGATATCAAGCTCGACCGGCACTCCATCTTCCGTGAGCAGCCGCGCACCGTTCCCCAGCGTGTAACCGGCCTCGGTAAGTCGCTGAAAACTTTGCCGCAACACCGCTCGCCCGTTTCCGACACCGACCATGGCCTCAGGGTCGAGGCTGCTCAGAACCGGTATGCCGTTTCCGGGGGTCATGCCAGAGGCATCCGCCAAGGCTGCAATCGAGGCGTCAGGACCGTCGAAATCGGCAAGCGCCTTACGGTACTCCGTGATCGGCCCCGTGAAGGCAGGTGCAGAGAGTTCGAGGTTCGATGACCCAGCGGTGCGCGGAAAAATCGCCTCATCCGCGATACCCAACAACATGACGGCTGCGACGACATCCCGAATCGCCGGGTCGGCAACCGCCTCAGACCCCGGATTGAAGCGCAGGACAAGTTCGGCTTCACTCTCCTCGAAGAAAGGGATGTCCAGGTTGGCCTGAATGGCGGGGGGCGGCAGGCTAAAACCGAAGCCGAAAAAGAAGGCGGCAGCGGGGATTGGGGCCATGGCCAGGCCGATGGCAAGGAGAAGTGGCAGCGACCGAGCAGCGAGCATGGCAGACCTCCCCGTCTAGCGTCGGCTTGTGCAGCGCAAGATATTGTCGTCGATCCGGCAATTTTCCCATGTTTCCACCAGTTGCCAGGTCTGCCCGTCTTGACGAAACGAGGCCCAGGTCCACTGATTGAAAGCGCTTGCCGCATTCACGAGCGACGCGACCTGCCCCATCATGCCTGACCCTGTCATCGACATATCGGCGCGATACCGACAATAGGCCGATACGTCAGGGTCCTTCATCCGCAGGCAGTGATCCAGGCTGACAGATGTGATGCGCATATTACCGGTGCTTGAGTTCATCGCACCGCCTCCGGAGAACAGGCACATCATTGCTGCCACAGGATTGTTGTCCCGGCGGTAGGTGTTGCATTGGTCGCCCATCGCATCCAGCCGCTGGAAAGCGACATCGACCCTTGCCTGAATCGCGTTCTGGATGTCCTGTGCGTTCGGTGTGAAACGACCTGCCAGAGACGGCACGCCAGGATCGACCACCGATGCAGGCCGTTCAGGCGTCAGCGCGGGCTCGGGCGTAGGCGCACCATCGGGGTTTCGAGCCAGCGCGATATCGATCGGTTGCGACAGCTGCAGGTCGAACTGCCGCCCTCCGAAATCGACCACGACATCACGGCGCCCATCGGTGTAATCGTACCAAGGAAGGTCTTCACGAATATTCTGCCGGAGCCTATCGAACACCTCTCCCGAGCAGCCGTGATGGGTGAACACATCGATAAAGCCTTCCTGCTGCCTCTGACGCAATTCATCGAACCGCTGAGATAAAACGCTGAACGAGAAATCGTTTCGCAGCTCGCTGTCATATATTTCTCTACTGACGTCCTCATAGGTAGAGGCCGTGAGGACAAACGGCGCAAAATCGTCATCAAGGAGGCTCACCGTCTGAACCTCGGCAAGAGGCGTCGTCGTATAGGAAGACATCGGCTCGTCAGTGGCCGTGGCACAGCCCTCCCAGTAAGCAAGGTGGAACGCCATATAGTTGAGCATCCGAGCCCGCAGCGACGACTCCGAAGAGGCCCGCCGACCCTCATAAATCCGCTGGAAGGTTCGCGCCTGGCTCTGGTCCAGGAATGACAAATCAAGCTCGGCGGGCGCCTCCGCCGATCCTGGGTCATTTTCAGCAATCACGGTCTCGTCGAGATCGATGCGTTTTAGTGGATTCGGCTTACCAGCGCGGCAATACGCCAATAGTGGCTCCACATCCGCGCGAAACGTGCTGAAATCAAGGCCGCCGGTCATGGGCAAGAACGCGCCATTTCTTTTCAACTGATAGGAAAAATTGGTGGTGCCCTTCAAGTGAGTAAAGAAGGGGGCGTCAGCGCGTGCCGACCCCGTCACGCGAACCACATGGCGATGACTGGGAAAGCGCTCCCCCAGCGCTACCGGCATCGTCAATTCGTGGTCTTGACCGTAAGGACGAATGTGGAGTGAATACTCGTCGTCAGCGCTCAGTTCCAGAGGGTCGTCCATCAACTGTGAGACGATGCTGGTCATATCGATGATGCCATCGCCGCGGCAACGCATCACAAATTCCGGCTCTCCCTCAGGCACATCGTAGTTAGCGCCACGCGTGTAGACAAAAGCGGGGTCACCTTGGATGGATACGAGAACTGGCGGAGTGGCGTTCGTGCGATTCTCGTCACGGCCACTTTTATCGACACTACTCGCCGTTATTCGCGGGTCGCTTCCCGCTCGCGCCATGTCGGCAATGCGTTCGATTTCCTGGATATCCATTACGTCAGCTGCGCTAACCGCATCCTGAGCAAACACCGTGGTGGCAGTGCAGAGCCAAAGAGGTAAGGAGATAAGCCGACAGGTAGCATTGAGTGTCCGATACATGGTTTTCCTACCCTCGAAAGCTCGGATCGCTAGAGCCGTGGTCACCCGTTAGATGTAAAAAAACTAGGTGCCTTTAGTGAGGGGGTCAACGCTCAATTGTCTAATACTTGTAATGACGACAATCTCCTTGATTTCATTCAAAACCCCAAGATTGCATACAACAATAGACAAAAGTTTAATTTCTGAGCGCTAATTACTCACCTAGATTCAAAACTGCATACAATTTTAGGAATCCAGATGGCAAACACCGCTCGCATAGCACCTGCTTCCGTGGTCCAGACAGCGACGACCAAGGTGCATGAGGTCATCAAACAGCGGATTTTAGATGGGCACTACCAGGCTCATGAGTACATTCGGGAAGCGAATATTGCCCGTGAACTCGACGTGAGCAGAACGCCTGTCCGTGAGGCCCTCCGCGAACTGGTGTCGGAAGGTTGGCTCGAGATGATTCCCCATCACGGGTCTCGTGTGACGGCCTGGACCGAAAAGGATGCCCGTGAGGTCTTTGAACTACGCCTTGTACTGGAACCCATGGCGGTTCGCATGGCAAGCGAGCGCATGACCAGGGAATGCCTTACCAAACTCGAAGCGATGGCTTCCCACATGGAACAGCTCACCGAGATGGCCGATACGACGCCATCCATACGTAATGAAATCGCCTCCATCAATCATGAGTTTCACCGCGAACTGATCCACGCGAGCGGAAACCAGCGCCTGGGTGCCGTGTTGGAAAGTGTGGTTCGCACCTCGGTCATCAGACGTAACTTTAGTCATTACGACCTGGCCAGCTTGCGCCGGAGTATGCGCCATCACCGAGAGATTCTGGAGGCCATTAAGGTGGGTAGCCCTCTATGGGCCGAACAAATCATGAGCGCTCACCTACTCGCTGCCAAGTCGTTAAATGGCCGCTTTTCCGATTCTGCCGAGTCTTAGCGAGCATCCATCCAATCATTCAATAGAGGCATCACAACAACAATGATTAAAAACGAAGCCCAACCCTCAACGCCCCTGAACGACATCAAGGTACTGGAACTCGGTCAGCTGATTGCCGGGCCCTACTGCGGCCAGGTACTGGCTGACTTCGGCGCCCAGGTCATTAAGGTCGAGCCGCCTGGCAAAGGTGACGCCATGCGCCAGTGGGGGGCAGCGGATAATGAGACGGGCGAGCCCCTCTGGTGGAATGTCATTGGCCGCAACAAACAGTCACTTACCCTGGATCTTCGCCAAGCGCGTGGACAAGAAGTATTGCGCGAATTGGCCAAAAACGCCGACGTCATTATTGAAAATTTCCGCCCCGGCACGATGGAACGATGGGGGCTCTCTTACGACGTGCTCTCCCAGGACAACCCAGGCTTGGTGATGGTCCGGGTTACCGGCTTCGGCCAGGATGGGCCCTATTCCACAAGAGCCGGTTTCGCCTCAGTCTGCGAGGCCATGGGCGGGTTACGCTATTTGAGCGGCTATCCGGATCGACCTCCGGTCCGCGTCGGCATTTCAATCGGTGACACACTGGCAGGTTTGCATGCCGCCCTCGGCACCATGATGGCCCTCCACCAGCGTGAACGCACTGGGCACGGCCAAGTGGTCGACAGCAGCATTTTCGAATCCGTATTGGCGATGATGGAAAGCCTCATTCCTGAATTCGCACGTGCCGGCAAGGTTCGCGAGCGCAGCGGCAGCTTTCTGGCGGGAATCGCGCCCTCCAATGCCTACCCGGCGCGGGACGGGCGGGACGTCATCATTGGCGCCAACCAAGACACCGTCTTCGCTCGCCTTTGCCAAGCGATGGGCCAGCCAAGCTTGGCAGATCATCCTGATTACGCCACGCACCGGGCGCGCGGCGAGCATCAGCAGGCCATCGATGACCTTGTGGCAGCCTGGACACGCCAGCACGACGCTCAGCACGTCGTTGATATTCTCGCTGACGCGGGCGTCCCCGCTGGCTTGGTCTACAACGCTCCCGACATGCTCGATGACCCGCATTTCAAGGCGCGTGAAGCCATTGTCGAAGTCTCCGATCACCACGGTAAACCTCTGCCAATGCAGAACGTTTTTCCGCGACTATCCAGAACCCCGGGAAGTGTACGTCACGTTGGCCCCGTCTTAGGCGAGCACACCGAGACCATCCTGTCCGACTGGCTTGATCTCGATACCAATGCACTCGCCGCCCTACGCGACGACCAGGTGATCTGACGGAGGCCTACCATGGATCCAGTTCTTGTTCTAATTGCCTTGATCGGGCTTATCGCTTTTGGCGTACCGATCTTCCTGGCCCTTGGCCTCTCTGGATTACTCGGCCTTTACATGGCCCGCGGTCCACTGGCGTTCTTTTTCGCACCCTCATCGCTGTTTGGCCAGCTCAACGCCTTCGAGTTGATCGCCTTGCCACTATTCATCCTGATGGGCAACTTCCTTGGCGCAACCCCTGTCGGCTCAAGCCTGTTTACCGCCGCTGTGCGCTGGCTCAACTGGCTTCGTGGCAGCCTGGCAATTTCGTCGGTGGGCGCCTCCGCCATGTTTGGCGCGGTATCCGGGGTCAGCCTTGCCGGTGTCGCCGCAGTGGGCTCCATTGCGGTACCTCAGATGCTGGCCCGGGGCTATAGCCGCTCGCTGGCCGCGGGCTCGGTCGTCAGCGCCGGCGCCCTGGCCATGCTGATTCCGCCCAGTGTGCCCTTCATCATCTACGGGGCAGTTTCCAGCGTTTCGGTGGCCGACCTGTTCATCGGCGGCATCGTCCCCGGCATCGTATTGGCGCTTGCCCTGTCGCTGTTCATCTACATCCGCGTGCGCCTGAACCCGGCTGAAGCACCGGCCAGCGAGGAGCGCTTCACTTGGCGCGAGCGTTGGGCGAGTTTGGCCAATATCTGGCATGCCGCCCTACTGGTGGTGGCCGTACTGGGCTCCATCTACTCGGGCCTGGCCACTCCCAGCGAAGCGGCCGGCATCGGCGCCGCCGGCGCCTTCCTGATCGCGACCCTGGTATTTCGTAGCCTCAGTTGGCGGAAGTTTCTGGAGATACTGGCAACCACCGCGCGGATCAGCGGCGCAATCCTGCTGATCATCGGTTGCGCCAAGATCTTTGGCGACTACCTCAATATGGTGCGGGTCCCGCAGCTACTCACCGAAGCGCTGACCTCCACCGGCCTGCCCGCCTGGGCCATTCTATTGGCGGTCATGCTGCTGCTGATCCTGCTCGGCATGATCGTCGACGCCGTGTCCCTGATCGTCGTGACCACCCCGGTACTGCTGCCATTGGTCACCGCACTGGGCTATGACCCGCTTTGGTTCGGCATTGTCATGGTACTCAACCTTGAAATTGCCGTCGTGACACCGCCGGTGGGACTTAACCTGTATGCACTGCGCGGGGTCTGCCCAGAGCTTTCGGTAGAGGAAATCATCAAAAGCTCTCTACCCTTCGTCGCCGTCCAGTTCCTCGTGCTGATGCTGTTCGTGTTCTTCCCCAGCCTCAGCCTGTGGTTGCCGGGGCTCATGTAGTCCCGGTGTTTCAACGTCAGTGAAGTGAGCTATCACCTCCGACCTTTAAAGGGTCTATCACAACAACAAGCAGGAGATTCACCATGACCTTATCCCGCCGCCAAGTCCTGAAATACGGCACATTCGCCACTGCCGGGGCCACGATGTTCGGCTCCCATACCCTGCTGGCACCACGTAGTCACGCCGCCACCACGCTGACCGGTGTCACCTACCTGCCCGACTCCTACAAAGCATTAACCTACGGCTCCAATCGCTTCGTGGAGATGCTAAAAGAGCAGGGTGGCGACGCGTTGACGGTGGACTTCTACGACTCAGGCCAACTCCTGAAGGTAGACGAGCAGCTGCCAGCCTTACGCTCGCGGAGCATCGACTTCATGTTCCATACCTTCTCCTACGTTACCCGATCGATTCCTATCCTCGGCGTCACAGGCCTGCCGGGCGTGGTCGGCGAGCTCTACCGCCACCCCGAACGTCTGCGCCAAGGCAGCCCGTTGATGACGTTGATCAACGACGTGTTGGCCGAAGATAACCTCTACATGCTGACTTCCGGGGGCGGTATTCTCGAGCCGGAATACCTTTGGAGTACCGAGGAAAGCCCGATCCGCCGTCTTGAAGAGGTACGCGGCAAGAAGGTACGTATTGTCGGCTTTGAGGCTACCCAGGCCTTCGAGCCCTACAACGTGGGCGCGACACGGATTCCCTCCTCCGAAACTTACATGGCCCTTCAGCGGGGCACCGTGGATGCGGGTATCTTCAACATCTCGACGGTTATCGGCCGCAGTCTCCAGGAGCAGTTGAAGGTCTGCTACAAACTCCCGATCACTGGCTTCTCGGTGGCTCCCTTCATGCTGCGCGACACCTGGGACAGTCTGGACGATGACGTCCGCGCCGTGCTGCAGAATGCCGCCGACTGGTATGACGCCAACTTCATCGAGCACTGCAACAACGATATCTATCCCAACGAATATTGGCCCCAGGTCGAGCAGGCTGGCGTCGAGATCGTCGAGCCCAGCGAAGAGGATCTCGAGACATTCAACAACGGCGTTCAGGACGTCTGGGATCAATGGAAAGAAGAGGTCGGCGAAGAAGTCGGCAGTCGCGCCATTGCCCTGGCCCTGGGCGAGGAATGAGGGAGAGCACAATGACGATGACTGCCATGCGCAGCTGGGATGCGGTACTCGCCGTCCCACGCTGGACGTCGATGGCGGTGCTGATGTTCATGATGGCGTCAATCTGCTATGACGCCATCATGCGCTACGCCTTCGCGGCGCCGACCAGTTGGAGTCTGGAGATCAACTCTTTTCTGCTGGTCTATCTTGCCGTGATCGGCGCCGCGGAAGCCCAGCGCCACGACGCTCATATCCGCATCACTTATTTTAAAGACAAACTGCCGTTGCGTCTGCGCGCCACCATCGACTTGGCCACCGGGCTTTTGGGGGTCGTGTTCTGCACGATCCTGGTGTGGCGCGGTGGCATTATGGCGCTACAGGCACTCGAACACGGCGAACGGGTTTCCAGTTCGTTGGGCACTCCCATGGTATATCCCTATGCCCTGATGCCGATCGGATTCGCCGCTCTAGGCCTGCAGTTTCTTATCGATGCGTTGACCACCCTTCCTCGTCTGATGGGCTCCGCCAACGATGAGGCCCCCTCTCATGACTAACACCCTTGGCCACAAGCTAATTGCCACCCACCTGGAAGACGAACTGCCCGAACGCCTTGACGCGCCCGTTCTGCTCAAAACCGGCGCCAACCAGGGACACGGGTGGAGCCGAGAGAACGCAGCCTTGATACCTAAACGACGGGGCCTTCAGGTGGTCGTCGCCAACAACTTTGCTCGCAAACAGGAGGCTCCGTCATGACGTTGCTTGCGCCACCCGCACAGGTGGACATTGTCGAGGTCGCTCCCCGCGATGGCTTTCAGTCGATCAGCGACCCACTACCTACCATCGATAAACAGCGCTGCATTTCAGCACTTATCGATGCCGGCATCACCCGCCTCGAAATCGGCTCTTTCGTGAGCCCCAAGGCCATCCCACAGATGGCCGACATTGACAAACTCATCGAGGCTTTCGTCGACCGGCCCGAGCTGCGCCTTTCGGCGCTCGTGCCCAATCTAAAGGGAGCCGAGCTGGCCCTGGCGCACGGCATCCGCGAAGTCGTCTACGTGGTTTCGGTGTCAGAGTCCCATAACCGCAGCAATGTAAGACGAAGCGTCGATGAGTCCCTGGAGGATCTCGGACGAGTGGCAGAGCGCCTGCGTCAGACCGAGGGGACCCGGTTACGTCTCGACCTCGGCACCTGCTTTGACTGCCCCTTTGAAGGCACAATCGACTGGCGGCAGGTTGACCGCGTCCTCGACCAGGCGACCCGCTTGACCGACGGTTTGCCGATAGAAGTGGCGTTATGCGATACCACCGGCCGAGCCAGCCCCTATCAGATTGCCGAGCATTTCACCCAGTTGCGCGAGCGTCATGGCGGTAAAGGACTGGCCTGGGCCTTCCACGGCCACGATACTTACGGCATGGGCGTAGCCAATGCGCTTTTTGCGATACATCACGGTGCCACGGCGGTGGACAGCGCCTGCGCTGGCCTGGGAGGCTGCCCCTTCGCCCCCGGCGCTACCGGCAACACCGCCACCGAAGATCTGCTCTATGCCCTTCAGGGTGGCAGCGTCACAACGGGGGTCGATCTGTCAAAACTGCTCGTGGCGGCCGACCTGATCGCTGCCCTGCCCGGTGGCCAGACCGCCAGCCACTTGCGCCAGGTGCCACGAGAACGGATGCGCTAAACCGTGCCGGTCATCGTGCTCCTGTCGACCACCCTGGTGCTGGCCTTCTCAGCGCTGGTGGCGCTGTTTCCTGCCGCCATCGCGCCAGAATTATCCGGTGTACTGGGCGTCTCCTCGGCCACCATCGGCTTGCAGGTGAGTCTCATCTTCCTCGGCGCCATGCTGACGTCGCTGGTGGGCGGCCCGCTTACCCGACGGCTGGGACCCTGCCGCACCAGCCAACTTTCCCTGGCGATGCTCGGCGGTGGCGCCGCCATGATGGCGATCCCGGCCTTGCCGACCTTTGCCTTAGCCTCTCTCATCGCGGGCTTGGGTTACGGAATGACCAACCCCTCCGCGTCAGTCCTGCTGGTGCGCTTTACCCCGCCCGAGCGACGCGGCCTGATCTTCTCATTGAAACAGTCGGGCGTGCCCCTGGGCGGTGTGATCGCCGGGGCCAGCGCCCCCTTTTTAGCCCTGGCGGTGGGCTGGCAGGCCGGGCTGCTCCTGCTCAGCGCCATTGCCCTGCTCGGCATCGTCGCCCTGCAATGGCAACGGGCGGGTTGGGATGACCAGCGCGACCCAAACACAGCGTGGCTGTCGACGCCCTTCTCAGGGCTCGACGTGGTATGGCGGCAGCGATCGCTGCGCTACGTCGCGCTGCTGAGCCTGTGCTTCTCGGCGATTCAGCTATCGGTCTCGGCCTTTACGGTGGCACTGCTGGTGGAAGATCTGGATTTCGGCCTGGTCGAGGCAGGATTGGTCATGTCCGGGGTGCAGGTAACCGGTGTCGCGGGACGCATCGGCTGGGGCGTGATCGGCGACCGGCTGGGCGACCGCCTGACGACGCTTACCATCATCGCATTCACCACCGCGGTGGGCGCTCTGTTGGTAGCCACCATGACACCGGCCTGGCCCCAGTGGCTGGTCATTGTATTACTTGTCCTGCTGAGCTTTTCCTCGTTGGGCTGGAACGGCGTCTTCCTGGCCGAAATTACTCACCTGGCCCCGCCACGTCGTATCGCGGATGCCGCTGGCGGTTGCCTGGTTTTCACCTATGGCGGTGTGTTGCTCGGTTTGCCTATGGTGACTTTGCTCCACAGCTTGCTGGGTGACTATACAACCGTTTTCGCTATCCTCGCGGGTATCGCGGTACTGGGACTCTGGCTCATCCATCAAGCGAGACGGTCCGCCACCATCCCGCCACCACACGTCACTCATACACCGAAGGCAAAACAACGTTGATCGGCCGACAGGGTTTTCTGCGCCATGGCTTCAATGGATACTTTAAACGCCTGGCGGGCGTGGTCTTCGCCGTGTACCAAACGCACCTCGCGCGGCCAACGGTGCATCCGTTTGATGAAATTAAGCAAGTCGCGCCCACCCTTATATAGCGCCCCCTAAATAAAAACGTATCACATTACATAAAAAAAGCGCCTGGCAAAGCCAAGCGCTTATAGCTAACCCAATCAGCTGTTCCCCACAACGTTATTACTGACGCTGACTTATAACCGGGGCGATATCAGGCAGCCATGGTCATCTTCTGTTTCGGTAATAGCCACTTATATATAGTCATTTAAATTATGTGCCACTATCCCGCATCGCCAGCAGCCAACCATTCATCAATCAAGTCACGATTTTCATCGATCCAGGTCTGGGCACCTTCCACCGGGTCGCCGGTTTGCTCGATTTCGGCCATCAAGCCACCCAATGTATCGTCGTTCATGTGCCAGTCATTGAGTACAGACGTTAGCCAGGGATCATCGTCTCCGAAATCTTTGCGCGACATCCAATGAATATCATCGCTTTCGCCATAAACGCCTTCAGGATCTTCCAGATACTTGAGGTCGTACTCAGCAAAGGCCCAATGTGGGCTCCACAGTGTCACGACGATTGGCTCTTCGCGCTGGTAAGCATCATCAAGTGCCGCCATCATCGCCGGTCCAGAGCTGTTAATTTGATTAAGTGGCAGTTCGTACGCTTCTATCGCTTCCTCGGTAGAGCCTGCAATCGCCGAACCTGAATCAATGCCAAGAATAGTCGGATTACCCTGGTACACATAAGCCTCAGCGTTTTCGCCAAGCTCGGGGATGGTGTCGATGTCGACGTAGCTAGGCACCACCAAGCCCAACCCAGTGCCTTCGTACCAGACATCGTGCACGTCGATCTCATCCTTGTGGGGCTCAAGGAAAGAAGCATCCGTAGTGGGTAGCCAGATCTCCATGGAAAGATCGATATCTTCGTTGGCCAGACCACTGTAAAGCACGCTCTTGCTGACATCGGAAAGTTCGATGTCATACCCATACTCTTCTTCCAGAATGATCTTCCACATGTTGGCGACGGCAATGTTCTCGGCCCAGTTGTTGGTGCCGATCACCAATGACTTGTGATCGTCTGCCTGAACGCCAGTTGCCGCTGCCAAAAGCCCTACCATCAAGAACGATGATGACATTTTATTCATACCAAGTTCCTTCCTTTTGTTTTAGCCATTCTAAAAAGTCAATCGTAGCAGGTTATTATCGAATGACGATCGACATTACCGAATAGCAATCATGAGAAAAAAGAATGAAGTACCGTTTCACTAGGTGTATCCCAGCAACCTGGAATCGAAGGGGTAATCGGACAGTAGCTCCACTTTTCCGTCATCGCGTACGTAGAGCTGCTCTTCAAGCTTGACGCCCTCACCACCCTCTTCGTGGCCGATAAAGCTCTCCACGCAAAGCGTCATTCCGGGCTCTATAATTCCGTCATAGCCCTTATCGTCGATATCCTCACGATGAACGATGTAGGGATACTCGCCATTCATGCCAACGCCATGCGCCAAGGCAAAGTAACGGCGCGCCTTGTAGGCTTCTGGCAGTCGCCAGGCACGCTCGGCGTATTCCTTGAAACTGATGCCGGGCTGGATGTTTTCCATATTGGTACGTATCTGTTCATATGCCATGGCGTAGAGATCCTTCTGCGCCTGGCTTGCCTGGCCATCGCCACACAGGAAAGTGCGAGAGAAGTCGGCATAATAGCCGTAGCGCCCAACCACGTCGGTATCCAGCGCCACCAGTTCGCCATCCTGGATGATGCGATCTGAACACTCTTGGAACCATGGGTTGGTGCGCGGTCCCGAGTTCATCAGTCGCGTCTCGACAAAATCAGCGTCGGTTTCGATGATGTGCTGGTGCAACCGTGACCACACAGCGTTCTCACTCACTCCCGGCTTGATCGCCCTTTCAAGATGACGAACACCATCTTCTACCGCGCGAAGCGACGAACGCACCATCTTGATCTCATTGGGTACCTTGATGGCACGCGCCAACTCCAGTGGCGCCTGTGCATCCAATACCTCTAAGCCACTCCTCTGCAGCATGAAGGCCGCTTCCGGTGTGGCGCTTTCGATGCCGATACGTTTACCACCCCCACATTGCCGAACGAGGTCGATGATCTCGTCCGCCCAGGCACGGGTCACCGCCTCGGTATTTTTCTCATTGAAGTAATAAGAAATCGCTTTCGCAGGGCGAATCTCATCCACCGTAGGCAGGTGCCTGGCCAAGTGCTCGCAGCCGGAAAACTCAAACAACACCACAGGCCCTTCAGCGGGCACGAACGCATAGCGTGCCGGGTTGCGCGAACTATAGACCTGCATGTTGCGCGACCCTGTCGCATAACGTACGTGTGCCGGATCAAAAAGCACGACCGCGGTCATGTCGCGTTTGACGAGTTCACGTCGAACCCGGCCAAGGCGGTCAAGTAATACCTGTTCAATCTCGGCTTGCGTCGGCTCGCAATCGCTGGGCTCGTGGGTCGGCGGAAGAATGCCGAGGGTATCGAGATCCATCTTCATGGTCTCTCCTCTTCATTGAAAATATAGGGAGGCGTGCTTAGTCGATCAGTCCGTCAGTACGCTCGGCATAGCGGGCTTCTGCCTGGATATGCTGCTCAGCGACACGCCCGTACAGCTGGCGTGTTCGTTCCAGCTTGCCGACCACGCCAGGTTGCTGCGAATAGGCGAAAATGGCCGTCAGTCTTGGCGTATCACCTTGCACCTCTGAGACGCGGTGCAGACTGAAGCGCCCTTTGAAAAGCTGTAGATCCCCCGGACGCAGATCCAAACGCTTTACAGGTGTTGGGTCATCCTCGCGAATCACCGCCCTGACACCGGTATAGTTTTCGTCCTGCGGTGTACGAATTCCCGGGCAATACTCGAAAACGCCGCCCGCTTCGGGCTGCTGCGTCATCATGGTGACGATGAATTCGTTGGTGTCGTAGTGCCACGGCTGCTGAGTACCATCGGGCAATACGTTGAGCACGAGGCCAGCAAAGGGGTCGGCATACTCGTAAATCTGCTCTTCGCCAAGACAGCGTGCCACCAGCGATTTCATTGCCTTGGAGACATAGAGCCTATGAATCAGGCTATCTGCCGTGATCATGTCCCGTGTAACGAAACCGCTGGTACGCGTCATGAATATCCGGCGGGGGTCATCTTCCGGCAGCGAGGGGTCATCAGCCGTAAAATAGGCGTTGACCTGGCGCGTGTTGAAGAAACTTTTCTCGGCCATGCGCGCGCTCTCTAATCGTGCCTGTTCGAGTACGCTCGGGTGCAAAAAGCCACGAAGCACCGCACAGCCCTCACGATCAAGATCACGCCGGGCAGACTCAATGACCTCAACCAGCGACGAACTATTGGGGTCATCGAGTGGATAGCGTTCGGTATTGACGAAGGCAGACAGATCCAGGCGTTCGGCATCCGCCAACTGGTCAGCGTTCAGCATTGCATTATCCTCCAGCAGTAAAACAGGCACCGGGCTTGGCACCCGGGCTTATCTGGAGGCATAGTGAATAAACACTCTCTATTGAGGAAACAATTCCTTGTGATGGATTCCATCGACTTTACCGATAGTTCATCCCGCACCCCGTCACTCGACAATGAGCTGCTGAGTGCTTTCGTTGCCGTCGTGGACAACAATGGGTTTACTGCTGCCGCTAACCAGCTGCATAAGACGCAGTCGACCATTAGTCTGCGCATACGCACCCTGGAAGAACGGCTCGGCACCCGTTTATTACAGCGTACAAGCCGTCAACTGACACTCACTCAAGATGGTGAAACGTTTCTGGTCTACGCCCGACGCCTGTTGCAATTGCAACGCGAGGCGTTGAGCGTGCTTGGTCACGGCGACCACGACGGCATCATTCGTTTCGGCCTACCAGAAAATTATGCCGAAGCCTGGCTACCGGCACTGTTGGGCCGCTTTGCCGAACGCCATCCGCGCATTCGGCCACATATTCACTGCCGCATGTCGAGTGAACTCATCGAGTCATTGGAAGCGGGGGAACTGGATCTCGTACTGACCATTCAGCACAAAAGCCAACGGCATGGCGTATCAATGGGCCACGAGGAAGTGGTTTGGGCAGCGCATCGAGATTATTGTGTCGACCCCAGTGCGCCGCTCGCACTGGCGCTCTTCCCCGACCACTGCCCTTATCGAGAACGCGCCCTGGAAGCCCTTGCTCGCATGGGCAGGCAATGGTCGCTGGAATATACTACCCAAAGCCCCACCGGGCTGCGTGTTGCCGTCAACCAGGGCAAGGCCGTCACGGTTACTGATCAACGCGCCATGCCAGAGAACTGGCGCATCCTTGATGAAGCAGACGGGTTCCCGGCACTGCCACCTGCCGAGCTGACGGTTCGACAATCGCCGAGTTTCCAGCATCCAGCAGGGGATACGCTCATCGACTTACTGCGAGAACAACTTCTCTCCGATAACAGCCTCCACGACGCCTCATAGCCCTGCGACAACCTTTCCACGACTGCGTCCCAAGATGGCTATAGACCGGTGGGGGGATCTTCGATCTCCTGCGCCAGCCATTGGCGAAAAAGCTTGAGGTTGGCCGACTCTACCTGGTGTGGCCGGGTTGCCAACCAGTAGGAACGATGCCCGGTGACCTCGACATCAAGCCAAGATACAAGCTCCCCTCTATCCAGCTCACGGGCAACCATGTGCCGGTCAGCGATGGTCACCCCGACAGCGTTGACGGCGGCATGAATCGCCAATTCCAGCAGGTCAAACGCGATACCCCCGCTGGTCTTCACCCCTTCGATACCCGCCGCTGACAACCAGTGATCCCAGGTATGAAAGCGATCCTCACCCCAAAGGACATGGAGCAGCACCTGGTGATTGAGGTCGAGCGCATCACGACGCATAGACCCCCTGAGCTTGGGTGCGCAGACGGCGATATGACTTTCTTGCATCAAGTGAACTATCTCGGCATCCGACCACTCACCGGTTCCAAAACGAATCGCTGCATCCAGGTTTTCGTCTCCTGCAAGGTCGTCATCGGCGCGCGTAGTCAGGGACAGCTCCAGATCCGGGTGCAAGGATTTCAAGCGACCCAGCCGCGGGATCAACCATCGGTTGGCAAAGGTCGGGGGCGCATTCAGGCGCAGGTGGGGAACAGCATCTGGCTCTTGCAAGCCTCTTACGGTCCAGGCAATGCGATCAAAGGACTGACGCAGTACAGGTTGCAACCGGCGCCCCGCGTCGGTCAGTCGAAGGTGGCCTGAACCGCGCTGGAAAAGCGACACCCCCAACTGCTCCTCCAGCAGCTTGACTTGACGGCTGACTGCGCTCTGAGTCACGCAGAGGCGCTGTGCCGCCAGGGTAAAACTCGCACACTCGGCGGCGGCCTCGAAGGCCTTGAGAGAATTGAGTGGGGGTAAAGTGCGTGACATTTGCCGGAGCCTCATTGGGTGATTTTTTCGCAGCAACTTACCAGATAATGTCAGTAATCACCTGCCCAATACCAGCCTTGCATGAGTTATAGGAATACCCGGGGTTCGCTTTCGTCGTTTGTGGGGCCACAGCTGAGCGCCTAGTATCACGCCGACATGCCAACTCACCGCCGAGGTTATTAGATGACGGACCGCTCCCACGCCGACTGGCAGAACCGCGCAAGCACTCTCCCTCTACCGCAACTGGCCTATATCGACGGACAATTCGTCCACGCTCTCAACGGCGCCACTTTTGCAGCCGAGAACCCGGCCACCGGTCAGGTACTAACGGATGTGGCGGCTTGTGACAACGCCGACGTCGACCTCGCCGTCGCCAGTGCTCGCCGCAGTTTCGAGAGTGGTGAATGGCGAGACCTGCCGCCCACCGAACGCAAATCGCGCATGTTGGCATGGGCGGATGCCATTGAGGCACAGCTAGACGACATTGCGTTACTTGAGACCCTGGAAACCGGCAAGCCGATCGGCCAGACCACAACCGTGGATGTGCCCGGCCTGGTCGGAGGGCTGCGCTGGTATGCCGAATCACTCGACAAGCTTTACGGTGAGACGGCACCTAACGGCTCAACGAGCGTCTGCCTGATAGACCGTGAGCCGATGGGCGTGGTGGCCGCCGTGGTGCCATGGAACTACCCCTTGATTATCGCGAGCTGGAAGATCGGCCCGGCACTGGGCGCGGGCAACTCGGTGATCCTCAAGCCCGCCGAGCAGTCTAGCCTGGCAACGCTCAAGGTGGCCGAGCTTGCCCAAGGGGCTGGTATTCCCTCGGGCGCCTTCCAGGTGGTCACAGGGCTTGGCCACATCGCTGGCAAGGCATTGGGCCTGCATGACGGCGTCGATGCTGTTGGTTTCACCGGTTCCACTGAGGTCGGGAAAGCCTTTCTTGAGTATTCCGCGCACTCCAATATGAAGCGCATCGGTCTGGAGTGCGGCGGCAAGAGCCCGCACATCGTCACGCGCGATGTGGAAGACCTGGACACCATCGCCATGTCGGTCGCCTATGGCGTCTGGTACAACCAGGGCGAGACCTGCCACGCGGGTACCCGCCTGATTGTCGATCGAACCGTCAAGGAAGCGCTGCTTGCCAAACTCCGCGTCTGGGCCGAGGCACTAAAGCCCGGCGACCCCCTCGACCCCGCCGTACAGATGGGGGCGATGATTGAACAGGCGCATATGGAAAAGGTGCAGGGGTATCTCGATCAGGGCCAGCGCGAAGGGGCGCAACGGCTGTTCGGCGGCGAGCAGGTTCGCAGCGAGAGCGGCGGTTACTACCTGACCCCGGCCGTACTCGACGATGTCACCAACGATATGCGGGTGGCCCGCGAAGAGATATTCGGCCCTGTGCTGGTGGTGATTACCGTGGACGACTTGGATGAGGCATTGGCCATCGCCAATGACACCGACTACGGCCTGGGAGCAGCGATCTGGACAGATCGGCTACGCGACGGCCACCGCGCCGCTCGTGCCTTGCGCGCGGGCACCGTTTGGGTCAACTGTTACGACCACACATCGATCAATGCGCCGTTTGGTGGCTACAAGCAATCCGGCCAGGGCCGCGACAAATCTCTCCATGCCTTTGATAAGTACACAGAACTCAAGACCACCTGGATCGAGATTTGAGCCCTATGCCCCTGAATCATTTTCACACCGGACGTCAGACACCGATCATCGCGGGACCTGGCAGCCTTGAGCAGCTACCTGAGCTTCGTCACCGCCTGGGTGCCAGCCGTTACATGGTCATCAGTGACCAGGGCCTTGCCGCGACCGGCCTGGTCGATGCCCTGGTCGACAACCTGACAGCTGATGCTGAGGTAGATACCTTCCTGGCACCGACGGGCGAACCCAGCGTCGCTACCGCCGATGCGGCCGCAGCCGAGGTACGTGCCCTGCCCGGCCGCCCATTGGTGATAGGGCTGGGCGGCGGCACCGCATTAGACATCGCCAAGCTGGTCGCCGCACTCGCAGAAAGCCAGGGCGATATGGAAAATTACCTGCTGGCCAGAACCCCCTGGTCAGGGCGCGTACCCGCCGTGATGGTGCCAACGACCTCGGGTACCGGCTCCGAGGTCACACGCACGTCGATCCTCACCGACGCAGAGGGACGCAAGCTTTGGGCCTGGGGCGACGAATTGCTACCCGACGCGGTCCTGCTCGACCCGGTGTTAACCCGTGGCCTGCCCGCCCCGCTCACCGCCACCACCGGCCTGGATGCCTTCGTCCACGCGTTGGAGGCCACTACCGGCCAAGGGCGACACACTTTTATTGAAGCGCCAGCGCTGCAGGCCATCCGCCAGGTAGGCGAGACGCTGCCCATGGCGGTGACCAACCCTCATGACCTGGTGGCCCGCCAACGCATGCAGGAAGCCGCTTGCCTAGCGGGCCAGGCCATTGATAATGGCGGTACCGGCATCGCACACAATATCGGCCATGCCCTGGGTAGCTGTTACCACTTACCCCATGGTGTCGCCGTAACGCTGGCGCTGGAAGCGTCACTGGCGTGGTCGGTGGCAGACAATGAGGCATGTTTCGCGCCAGCGGCCCATGCACTGAAAGCCGGGAGCAAGGCACAAGAGCTGCCCAGGCTATTCCGCGAACTTGCTGATCAGACCCACTTCAATCAAGCCCTTGCCCCCTTCACCACGCAGACACTAGACGCTGAGGCGCTAGCCTTGACCATGCAAAAAGACGAGAACGCGCCCATGGCCCACAACGCAGCCCGCCGTCCAACTGTCGAGGACTGGCAATGGCTCGCTGACGCCACTGTATCTGTGTTCGAGCGCCGTGTTGCCGAGCTTGCCACCCAGAACCGGGAGATCAGCGCATGAACGTGATTGAGCGCATCGAGATCAGCCAGCACCAGTGCGAGCTCGACCCACCCTTCCCCGCGGCCTGGGATAGCCAACCCAGGCAAAAGTTTCCTGCCGCTATCGTTCGCGTGATCGACAGCGAAGGCCGTGAAGGCATCGGCTCGGGCGATGCCATGTATGGCTTCGACGACTTCCGGTCACTATTCATTGGGAAAGACCCCTTAGCCATCGAACGCCATAGCGCCGTTATCGACAACATCGGCTTTCATGCCGGGCGTTGCTGGCCACTGGAAGTCGCTCTATGGGACTTGATCGGCAAGATCAAGGCACAACCGTTATGGCAATTGCTGGGCGGCACCTCGTCGCGCCTGAAGGCGTACGCCTCCAGCGGTACTCATCGACCTACCGAGCAGGTCGTTGCCCTCGCCGAGCAGATTCGCGACGCGGGCATCACCGCCATGAAACTACGCTTTGGCCGTCACCGGCTCGACGATGATCTAGCGGTGCTCGCGGCGGTACGTGATGCCGTGGGACAAGAGCTGGATCTGATGGTCGACTGCAACCAGGGCTGGCGGATGCCCTGGGATACCCAGGCCCCCTGGGACCTGGCCAAGGCAAGCGAGGTGGCTGAGGAGTTGATTCGCCATCATGTGCTGTGGATGGAGGAGCCGCTCTATCGCGGCGATTATCCTGGGATGCGCGCCCTCAACGACCTGACCGGCGAGCGGCTGAAAATCGCCGGTGGCGAGATGACCCGTGAACCCTACGAATTCCGCGAAATGCTGCGACAGCAGTGTCTTGACGTCTACCAACCGGACGCCGTCTGCTCAATCGGGCTTCTCGGCTTATCCAGACTGGCGAAAGAGGTCACCACGGCAGGCAAGTGGTTCACACCGCATACCTGGGGAAACGGCATCGGCCTTGCCGCCAATCTGCATCTCACCGCCGGGGCGGTTGGTCCAGAAGGCTGCCCTTATCTGGAGTACCCCTTCGACCCACCAGAATGGACACCCGAGGTTCGCGACTTTCCGCTGACGACCGCTATCAAGCCCGATGCCGAAGGCTGGCTGACGCTCTCTGATGAGCCTGGCCTCGGCATCACACTGGATGAAGCACGCCTGACGGACACCTGCGCTAATCAGGCAACTTGGCAATAGCGCATGTGCACGGGGGTTCTTAAGAGCCCAATTCATTGAGCGATCAGCAAACATCCCGCCACAAACCCGGCAAAAAGCCGGGTCCAGGTGGGTCTCGTATAAGCTCAATTCATAAGCAATCAACGTCCATTCCAGCCTGAAAATTGTCTACCACTTTCTGGATCGAAATACCCTGCCGCAATGAAAAACCGCCCATCAGAAGCGTCTGATAAGCGGTTCTTTATTATTGGACGTCAGCCTGTCATAAGTCCTTTTAACTCACATTTGAGTCTACGCCTCCAGGTACACCACGTGGCTGTGAGTGTACTCGTAAAGACCATGCTTACCGTCAGCGCCACCGACACCGGATTTGCGAACCCCAGCGTGAAAGCCCTGCATGGCTTCGAAGTTTTCACGGTTGACGTAGGTTTCACCAAAATCAAGCCCTCGACACGCTTGCATTGTATGCTTGAGGCTGCGCGTATAGACGGATGACGTGAGGCCATAGTCGGAGTCATTGGCAAGAGCGATCGCCTCTTCCAGGTCATCAACGATCTGAACGGGCAATACCGGACCAAAGATTTCCTGCCGCATAATCGCCATCTCCTGGCGACAACCAGCCAACACTGTCGGCTGATAGTGGTAACCGGCACCAAGGTCGGCGACATTGCCACCAGTGATCAGCTCAGCGCCTTCTCGCTGGGCGGTTTCAACCATCTTGGCTACCTTATCGAGGCCCGTTTGGTTGATCAGTGGCCCCATGTCCAGATCGTTGCGGGCAAGCGGGTCCCCGTAGCGAGTGGCATCCATCGCCTTGGCCATCTTCTCAACGAAGGCATCGGCAACGCCGCGCTGAACATAGACACGCTCGGCGCAATTGCATACCTGGCCGCTATTGATGACGCGTGAGCCATGAATGGCCTTCACTGCCAAGTCGATGTCAGCGTCGTCAAGGACTATCGCCGGGGCCTTGCCGCCCAGCTCCAGATTAAGCTTGGTGATATTGTCTGCGGCATTGGCCATTATGCGCGACCCGGTGGCGACACTTCCCGTGAAGCTGATCATGTCGACCTCGGAGCTGGACGTCAGAGCGCTGCCTGTAGTTGCACCGCTGCCGCTGACCACATTGAAGACGCCCGGCGGTAACCCCAGCGTATCGACCAGCTTGGCAAACTCGAAGCAGTTATTGGGGGTCTCTTCACTGGGTTTAATGACAATGGTGTTCCCTGTCACCAGTGCTGGCGCCATCTTGCGGGCAATCAGAAAGAACGGAAAGTTCCAAGGCAGAATGCCCGCGACAACCCCCAGCGGCTTACGGAATAAAAAGATATTCTCACCGGGCCGATCACTCTCAATGATCTCCCCTTCAATACGACGCCCCCACTCGGCCATATAATCCAAATAATCGGCCGTAAAGTTCACCTCGGTTTCGGCCAATGCAATGACCTTGCCCTGCTCTTCGGTGATGACACGTGCCAGAGAAGCGACGTTTTCGCGCAGCTTACTTGCCAGTCGGTGCAAAAAGGCCGCCCGTTCCACAGCAGGTCGTGCGCCCCAGCCCTTCTGAGCCGCCCGGGCGGCAGCCAGGGCACGCTCAACATCAGCGCTTCCGGACTCCGGCACTCGAGATAATAACGCCTGGTTCGCCGGATTATAGACCTCAAGGTGATCGTCTACCGACTCAAAGGCGCCATTGATATAGTTCTGATAGATGGTGGGCTGGCTCATGGTACGACTCCTGTATTGTTATAAATGGAAGTGCATTAATAGGTGGACGAGACCGTCGCAGCGGAGGTCCCATCCTTGTAACGCGCGATGGTTTCCAGCGCTGCCTGACGTAGTAAGCTGATATCAATGCCCACGGCAATGAACTGGCAGCCCATCGATTGGTAACGACGTGCATCAGCTTCTGCAGGGGCCAGGATGCCTACAGGTTTGCCAGCTTCCTGGACAGCCTTGATGGCATGGGCGATGGCAGCCTGAACATCAGGGTGTCCAGGGTTGCCTGGCTGCCCCATTCCCACCGAGAGATCAGCTGGGCCAACAAACACGGCATCCACGCCCTCGGTGGCGGCAATTTCTTCCACATTCTCGATTCCTCGTGGAGACTCCACCTGCACAACCAGGCAGAGTTCTTCATGCGCATGTGCCAAGTAGTCGTCGACGCCGTCCCAACGGGTAGCACGCACCAGACCTCCCCCCACACCTCGCATGCCGTGGGGTGGATAGCGCATGGCACGCACCAGCGCTTTTGCTTGCTCGGCGTCTTCAACCATCGGCACCATCAGCGTTTGAGCACCAACATCCAGCAGTTGCTTGATCAATGACGGATCGTGATTAACGGTTCGCACCACAGGCGCGGAATCATAGGGCGCCACGGCCTGCAACTGAGCCAGAATCGCTGGCACCGTATTGGGTGCATGCTCACCATCGATCAACAGCCAGTCGAAACCGGTAGACGCTGCTATCTCAGCAGCATAGCCAGTGGCAAAGCCGGCCCACAGTCCGTATTGGACATTTCCGCTCAGAAGCCCTGCCATGAATTCATTCTTGGGTATTTTCATTGTTTAATCCCTGTTCAAGAAAACCTAGTCAATACAACCTAATCAAAGGCCCCAAGTAATTCAGGCAGCCCCAGGGTAATCATTGGTACATACATGATGCACAACAGCCCTATCACCAGGACCGTAAAGAAAGGTATGAGGGGGCGCATCGTTTTCATGTAATCGACTTGAGCGATCTTGCACCCCATCAAGACAATCAATGCAACAGGCGGGGTCAACGAACCCAGCAGTAGCGCCACGATCACTACAATAGAAAAATGAATCATATCGAAGCCAAACATCTGGGCGATGGGCGTCAGAATAGGCACTACAAGGATTAAGGCGGATATGGTTTCCACAAACATACCTACCAATATCAGTGCCAGGACGATAAGCAACAAGATAATCGCCGGTTCATTCGTGACACTCGATAGCCAGGCCGCCATCGCAGCAGGTACGCCCTGACGAGCAATAATCCAGCTAAATAAGGCGGCGCTGCCCAATATGATTAAAATGCTGGCAGAGGTAACCACAGACTGGTAAGCAAAGCGATAAGTCTTCTTGAAGTCGAGGCGATGAGTCAATAATCCAAAGCAAAGGCCGTATACCACCGCCACAATTCCTGCTTCAGTCGGTGTAAATAAACCACTCTGGATGCCACCGACAATAATGACTGGCATAACTAATGCAGGCGCAGCCTTAAGAAAAACCCTGACGGTTGCACCGAAACTAGCTCGGGTGTGACGCGGGGCACCTATTTCATTAGCTTTCCAGTAAACGACGATCATCATTATAAAGGCCAGGAACAAGCCAGGTATAATGCCTGCCAGGAATAGAGTGCCAATCGATAGCCCCGTCATGGCACCATAAATCACCATCAGCAAGCTGGGGGGAATAATGGGGCCCAGGATCGCCGACGCCGCTGTAATCACCACCGCCCATTCGGGACGATACCCCTCCTTTTTCATGGCCGGTATCATCATCCCGCCAACGGCAGCAACATCAGCCGATGCAGAACCTGATATGCCCGAAAAAAGAACACTTGTCATGATATTTACTTGGCCAAGTCCACCTCGTATATGACCAACTAAAGACCGGGAAAAACCGACAATGGCTGAGGTAATCCCACCATAATTCATCAAGTTTCCGGCAAATATGTACAACGGAATGGCAAGCAGAGGAAAACTATCCAGCGAACTGAAAAAACGCTGAGGGAGTACTAATAACGGCACCCCACCATCGATAACGAGTACAGTCACAGCACTAAGCCCCATCGCGAAGGCAATCGGTATGCCCAGCGCAAGGAGTGCTGTAAACAAGCAGAACATCAAAGCAACAATCATATTCTTTTACCTGGATCTGACGGCTCTTTAATTTCTTTTCCACGAACGAGAAAAGCAATTATCGTAAGAATGCTCCCCAAGGGGATCGGCGCATATAACCATGCCCTTGATATACCCAGAGATGGCTGCATAGTGCCCAAAGACCGTTCCATGAATAAGTATCCCCAATATGCCAACATTCCGCAGAATACGACGGATAAAATGGAAACGATGACTTGCCTAAATGCTTCAAGATGGGAGCTTTTAAAATTAAAGAGCTCCACTTTGATTTCTTGATACTGGTAGACCACCACAGGAGTTCCCATCAGCACCAACCAGACCAGGAGCATCCTCACCACTTCTTCTGTCCAAAAAAGCGGTAAACCCAGTAGAAAACGGTTGATCACCTGAATGAAAATCAGAACCATGATCGCCGCAAAGATAGCGACGACCATGGCTCCCAAGGTGGCAAATGCATGATCCAGGTAACGACGCATTTGCACGCTCCTCACTCAATCATTGTTGCTCGATGGAATTGAGCAGTTCAGTGGCGTTGATCTCTGCTGCAAACTCTTCGCGAAAGCTTGCCGAGGCTTCCTGGAAAGGCGCCTGGTCAACCTCATTAATGGCAATGCCTTCTTCTTCCAGCTTCTCGAACCAGGATGCCTCGCGCTCAGACCACTCGCTGCGCTGCATTTCAGCGGCCTCAATGGCGGCACGGGTCACTGCCTCGCGGTCGCTTTCGGAAAGGTTGTTATAGAAGCTTTCATTAATGGCAAAGCTGCCATCGAAGAGAATGTGTCGCGTTTTGGAGAGTGATTCAGCTACTTCAAATATCCGGAAGGTATAACCGACTTCGGGCGTCCCCTCCATCGCGTCAACAAGGCCCGTCTGCATGGCCGTATAAACTTCAGGCATCGGGACAGGTGTTGGCTGAGCGCCAAGTGTAGAGAACGTACCCACAAAAACAGGGGATTCAGGCACACGTATCTTCAAATTCTCGAAGTCCTCGGGCGTCTCGATGACGTCGTCAGCCAGATAGGTGTCGCGATAACCTGCCAAAATCCAGTTAAGCGGCCTGACCCCTGACGTATCGACCAACTGTTCAATCAGACTATCGCCGATCTCACCCTGGACCACACTATTCCAATGCTCGACGTCACGATAAAGGAAGGGAAGCGTCAACAGACCAAACTCAGGTACATAGTTCGCGTATAGTCCTGACTCTCCATAGCCCATTTCTAACGTGCCTAGCTCCACAGATTCGATGATTTCCCGCTGTCCGCCCATTTGCCCGGCCGGGAGTATTTCAACCTTGACGTTCCCGTCGCTATATTCACTGGCTAAGTCGCGAAATCGCTCGGCAGCGAGGTGCTGCTCTGATTCTGTAGGCAGATGGTGCGCAAAACTAATGGTTGTCTCAGCCATGGCACCACCGAAAGGCACCGCGAACAGTAGGCTTGCCAAACCTAAGTGCAATGGAAAGCGTGCTTTTTTAATGGCGTGGTCGTTTATTTTCATTGTGTGCTCCTTGGTTTTAGTTACTACATCCCACTTACGATGGGTTTTATAAGTTTGAAAACGTCATTCAGTGCTCATAGGGCCTGGAAAGTGGGCATTCTGGATTCAATCGAACACCAAACCCAGGCTTATCAAGCGCAGAAGCCGACATCCGCCCATTGACCGGCACCGGTTCGTCCAGTAGTAGCGGATTAAACATGGGCGCCACCTCATCCGCGTTTGGCGCCATCATCAAGAACTCGGCGAAAGGGCTGTTGTGCCGTGTGATGACAAAGTGATAGCTGTAAACGGATGAGCCATGCGGCACGACCAACTTGTTGTGAGCATCGGCTAATGCGGAGATTTTGATCAATTCAGTAATCCCGCCGCACCAACCCACATCCGGCTGAATAATGTCACAGCAATCCATTTCAAGAAGCAGGCGGAAGCCCCAACGTGTTGCCTCATGTTCGCCGGTGTTGACCAGCATGCCCTTGGGGACATCGCGCTTGAGCTGGGCATAGCCCCAGTAGTCATCGGGTGGGAGGGCTTCTTCAATCCACTTGAGGCCGAATTCATGTGCTCCTTGGGCAAGCCGTGTCGCGTAATTGACATCAAGGCTCATCCAGCAGTCGTACATCAGCCAGAAGTCTTCGCCTACGGCACTGCGCATATCCGCCAGTTTCGACAGATTACGGGCCATACCTTCTTCACCCTCGGCCGGTCCGTGAACAAGCGGCATCTTGCCGCCAATGAAGCCAAGCTTCTTGGCCAGGTCGGGGCGGGGCCCGGTAGCGTAAAAAGTGAGTTCGTCGCGTACAGGGCCACCGAGCAACTGATGAACCGGCTCGCCGCGGACCTTGCCAAGCAAGTCCCACATGGCAAGATCAACACAGGAAATCGTGTTGATCACCACGCCCTTGCGGCCATAGTAAAGCGTGGCGTTAAACATCTGGTCCCAGACCTTTTCGATCTCGGTGACCTGCTTCCCTTCGATAAAGCGGGCCAGATGCTTTTCGACGATCCAGGCGCCAATCTCACCACCCGTTGTCACCGCAAAGCCAACCGAACCATCACTGGCCTCAAGCTCGACCACCAAGGTGCCTAGAACATTCAAGCCAAAGCTGCGACGGGTCATACGGTAGTCGGGATATTTGCTCATCGGCGTCGCGATCTGAGAATCGATCCAGTGGCCTTCGGCCTGATCGTGATAGTCAGCACCGCCCCCGCGAACGGTATAGGCTCGCACCTGTTTGATAGTCACTTCGCTCATGGACTTACCTTGTGAATGGGAGTTGATTGATACCTGCAAACCTACCCATGGAGGAAACAATCAACCAATGCCATTCATATGGTTTGTGATACCTTTTTGTTATCGGTAGCCGGAAAGCCACAGACCAGCGCTCCTTTTTAACATTAGCCGTTATTCATATTGCGCTTTTATTAGACTAATGTATGCCTCTTATTCACATTTATGCATGCATAATTTTGACGTATCGAATCAAAAGGATGATGAAGATGGAGGGGTTTAAAGCACTGCTCAATCGACTGCGCTACAAACATTTGCTGATGATCTCAATGCTTGGTAAGCACCGTAATCTCCATCAGGCGGCCGATGCTATGTATATGTCCCAACCCGCCGCCACTCGTATGCTAAGCGAGATAGAAAAAGGATTTGGTTGCCAATTATTCGAACGTACCGCGCGAGGCATGAACCCGACGCCAGTCGGGGAAATGCTGATCGACTTTGCCGATAATGCCTTGACCCGCCTCGATCGTTGCGCCGAAGAGGTTTATCGCTATCAACTTGGTGAACGGGGGCAATTGACGGTCGGGTCTATCGTGGGTGCCGCACCGGACCTTGTCGCCAGCGCCATCATAGAAATGAAACGCCAGCGCCCACGACTTCAGGTTCGCTTAATGGGAGAAACCAGCGATCAGCTGATGGAACTGCTTGAGCAAGGCAAGGTGGACTTGGCCATTGCCCGTTACGCCAATGCCATACAGCACAACCAGTTCGACTTCGAGCCGCTTGGCAACGAAACGCTGGTGACGGTTGTGCGCGCTGGCCATCCACTATGTTCGGGTTCGCTTCCCACACTGGAAACGCTGCTCGATGAATGGCCATGGATCCTGCAGCCAATGCAAACGCCGGCTCGACAGGCGTTAGAAAAGCAATTCGAAACTGAAGGTTTAGTATCCCCAAGGGATATCATCGAATGCAGCTCGATTTTTGCCGCCCTACAATTGGTGCAGAAAAGCGATGCCCTGATGGTCATGGCAGAAACCGTACTACGCGACCATCTGGGGGCCGGATTGATTGAAAGGCTCCCTATATCCCTGGGCCGTGCCCTTTCTCCTTTTGGCATCCTGGTACGCAAGGATACGCTCTATGCTGAACCCGTTAATCAATTCCGAGAACTACTGCGGAATGCCTCTCGGCAATTAAGCTGACGTTCTGATAACTGAGACATAAAAAAACCGGCATCAATCACCTCTGAATTGATACCGGCCTATAGCTCTGTCAGCAGCCGTCAGCTATTCACGCTTACCATCCACCAAGCGCGATACCCGCCACGGGTTGCCGTCCTTGAGGGGCTCGGGCAGAAGCGCTTCCGGCAATGCCTGGTAGCACACCGGACGCAGGAAGCGGAAGATCGCCGCGCTGCCCACCGAGGTGGTGCGGCTGTCGGACGTTGCCGGGTAAGGCCCGCCGTGCACCATGGCATGGCAAACTTCGACCCCGGTCGGCCAGCCGTTGGCGAGCACCCGCCCTGCCTTGCGTTCCACGATCGGCATCAGCGCCCTGGCCGCTGGCAGGTCACCGTCATCCAGTTGTAGGGTAATCGTCAATTGGCCCTCGAGCTTGGACGCCACACGCCTCAAGTCGTTATGGTCAGCACACTCGATGACCAGTGAGGTCGCGCCGAAGACTTCCTCCTGCAGTTCAGGCTCATTGAGGAAATCCTCCGCCGTCGTCACGAACAGCCCCGCCCGGCATTGGTTGGGCGACTCCCCCACCTGGCCGCGCGCCGCTTCGCGGACCTTGTGACTGCTGGACAGCCTGGCGACGCCCTGTTCATAGGCGTCGTGGATGCCAGGGGTCAGCATCGTCTGGGACGCACTGCCCTTGACGCCTTCCGCCGCCGCTGCGATGAAGTCATCGAGCTCGGGACTCTTGATGGCGATCACCAGGCCGGGGTTGGTACAGAACTGGCCCGCGCCCATATTGAGCGAGCCGACGAAGCCGTCGGCGATCTGCTCACCACGCGCCTTGAGCGCTTCGGGCATCAGGAACACCGGATTGATCGAACTCATCTCCGCATAGACCGGGATCGGCTGCGGGCGCGCCTGCGCCGTCTTCATCAGCGCGTTGCCTCCGCTCCGCGAACCGGTGAAGCCCACTGCCTGGATACGCGGATCGGCGACCAGGGCCTGACCGATCTCACTGCCTGAGCCAAACAGCAGCGAGAAGGTGCCCTCCGGTAGTCCGCAGGCTGTCACCGCCCGCTGCACCGCACGCCCCACCAGCTCAGAGGTGCCGGGGTGGGCGGAGTGGCCCTTGACGACCACCGGACACCCGGCTGCTAACGCCGAGGCGGCATCACCCCCGGCGACCGAGAAAGCCAGCGGGAAGTTGCTGGCACCGAACACCGCCACCGGCCCCAGGCCGATATGGCGCTGTCGCAGGTCGGCGCGCGGCATCGGTTGACGGTCCGGCATGGCCGGGTCGATGCGCACATCGAGCCACTCGCCAGCGCGTACCACATTCGCGAACAGACGCAGCTGGCCACAGGTCCGGCCACGCTCGCCTTCCAGGCGCGCCCTCGGCAGGCCGGTTTCGGCCATGGCACGTTCGATCAGCACATCGCCGATGCCCTCGATCTCGCTGGCGACCATGTCGAGAAACGCCGCGCGCGCTTCGGGAGACGTCTCGCGAAAGGTGGCGAAGGCCGTCTCGGCAAGCTCACAGGCACGCTCCACCTCGGTTCGGGTGCCGCCCATATAGGTGGGCGCGAGACGCTCGTTGGTGGCCGGATTGATGGCGTCGATAGGTCTGGAACTGCCACTGACGGCCGACTGGCCGATAAGTAACTTGCCTTCCAGGGTCATGGATAAACTCCTTGTGTCATGCAGTCCTTAGAGTGATTTCACGTCGACAGGCGTACCGTCCGCTTCAAAGCGAAGCGGGTTACGCAACGGCCGACCGAACTCGGCGAGACTGATCTCGAAGCGATCACCCTCGCGGGTGCGAATATTGTCGGCAAAGCTCAGGGTGGCGGTGCCGAAGAAATGCACGTGCACATCGCCCGGGCGTCGAAAGCCTGCGTACTTGAAATGATGGTGCTCGAGGTTCGCCAGGCTGTGCGCCATATTGGCCTCGCCGGTCAGGAAGGGCTTCTCCCAGAGCGTCTCATTGCCACGCACGATACGGCTGACGCCCTCCAGGTGAGCTGGAAGCGCTCCCACCCACAGTTCCGGGCCGAAGCTGCAGGCACGCAGCTTGGAATGCGCCAGCCACAGGTAATTGAAGCGCTCGGTGACATGGTCCGAAAACTCATTGCCGATCGCGTACCCCACCCGCCATGGGCTACCGTCATCGCCAATCACATAAAGACCGGCCAGCTCGGGCTCCTCCCCTGCATCCTGGGCGAAGTGCGGCACGGGCATGTCGGCCTCCGGGGCGACCACGCAAGCACCGTCGCCCTTGTAGAACCATTCGGGTTGAGCCCCCTCTTCACCGGGCGCTGGCTTACCGCCCTCGACCCCCAACTTGAACATGCGCATCGAGTCGGTAAGCTCGTCCTCGCTCACTTGCGTCTTGGCATGCATGGCCGAGCGCGTATCGGCGCTCCCCAGATGGGTCAGGCCGGTGCCGGTCACCAGACAATGGGCCGGGTCCGGATGTGTCAGCGGGGGCAACAGCCGCTTGTCGTCGATCAGCTGTGCATAATCGAGCCGCGTCGGCGTCAGCGCGTTTTCAACCGCTTCCGTCAACGACTGCCCCGCCGCCATCGCGCGGCGGGCCAGAGTGTAGGTATCGGCATCGAGCAGACGCACCTCTTCTGCACTCTCGACCAGCGCAGCGCACGGCGCGCCCTCATGGAGACACTGGATCAATCGCATGATGAGCCTCACTCGATGATATGAAATTGATCAAAATGATCATGGTTAAGCGACAGACCAAGGCCCGGCACATCATCATCCAGATCGATGAAGCCATTCACCGGTTCAGGGTCTCCCTTGAACAGGTAGTAGAAGAGCTCATTGCCGATCTCGACGTCATGGACGGGGAAGAACTCCGACATGGGCGAGGCCAGCGTCGACATGGTCAGGTGGTAGTTATGCATCTGGCCGGCGTGGGGAATGACCGGAACGCTGAACGATTCCGCCAGGGCATTGATCTTGCGGGCCGCGGTGATACCACCGACACGGTTGGTATCGTACTGGATGACCGAAATGGCACGCTTCTCCAGCAGCTGACGGAAGCCATAATGGGTGAATTCGTGCTCACCGCCGGAAATCGGAATGCTGGTGAGCTGGTTCAGCTCGGCATAACCGTCGATATCGTCCGCCAGTACGGGTTCCTCGAGCCAGCGGGGCTCGAACCGCTCCAGCTTGGGCAGCATGCGCTTGGCGTATTCCAGGTTCCAGCCCATATAGCACTCGAGCATCAGGTCGACATCGTCGCCAATCACTTCGCGCACCGCGGCCACACTGTTCAGATTTTCACGCATGCCGGACGGACCGTCTTTGGGACCATAGCCAAAGCGCATCTTCATGGCGGTGAAGCCCTGGTCGAGGTACGACTGGGCTTCGTCCTGCATGCTTTTAAGATCGGTACGGTAGAGCTTTGACGCATAGCAGGGAATTTTTTCCTTGGTACGGCCACCCAGCAGCTTGAAGACCGGCTTATTGACCGCCTTGCCCATGATGTCCCAGATGGCGATATCGACACCCGAGATCGCCGCCATGCCGATCCCCTTGCGCCCCCAGGCATGGGTCGCGCGATACATGCGCTGCCAGAGATACTCATAATCAAACGGGTCCTGACCGATTACCAACGGCGCCAGGTACTGGTCGATAATGGCCTTGGCAATGGGCGGCGCCAGCGCCACGTTACCCAGCCCTACCAGGCCGGTATCGGTTTCGATCTCGACCGTGGTCCAGCCGTGGAAGCGGAAGGTCCCCATGGAATCGCTCTTGTCCCAGAGTTCATCCATGGCGTTCGAGCAGAAATGCGCCTGAGCGGGGACGGTGTGGCCTTTCCACTCAAAAACACGTGCTTTGACCTGTGTAATTTTCATGTGCGGTGTTTCCTTGTAAACGAACGATTATCCAGCGACGGCTTCCAGGCGCTGACGTCTCAGATTCCCACCCATCTGGCAGGCAATGGTGAAGGCATTGCGGGTCGGGTTGACGTCGGCGTTGCCGGTGCCCGCGATATCAAAAGCCGTACCGTGAGCAGGCGTGGTGATGGGAATGGGCAGACCACCCTGCACCGTGACGCCCTGCTTGAAGCCCATCAGCTTGATCGCGATCTGCCCCTGGTCGTGGTACATGGTGACGATGGCGTCATACTCGCCATCCCGGGCCTTGATGAAGATGGTGTCGGCAGGAAACGGCCCGGCTACCGGGTAACCCTGCGCCTTGCACGCCTCCACAGCAGGCGCGATGACCTCGATTTCCTCACGCCCGCAGGTACCACCCTCGCCCGCATGGGGGTTGAAGGCCGCCACAGCAATTCGGGGGGCGTCGTTGCCCGCCAGCTTCAGGGAGTCATAAATCAGGCGACTGGCCGCGACGATACGGTCCTGAGTCACGTAGCTGGCGGCGTCCTTGAGCGGAATGTGTGACGAAATGCGGGACGTCCAGAGATCACCCAGGGTATTGAACTCGCAGAAATAACCGGTGACCCCCAGCTTCTCGGCAAAGAAGTGCAGTTCGTCCTCATGCGCCAAGCCCCCTTTCTTCATCGAGAACTTGTTGAGCGGGGCGAAACAGATGGCATCCACCTCGCCTGCCTGCGCAGCCTCCAGGCAGCGCGACAATACCGCCAGCACCGAGGCGCCGCCTTCTGCCGTTTCTTCCGCGTAACCGACAGCACCCTGGGCAACGCTATCCACAGGCATGAAAACTGGCCCATCATGCTGGCGCGCCTCGGCAAAGCGCTCGACTTCTGGCAAGTCATGGGCCTGGCCACCAACGCGCTGGCCCTCCTGCCACAGCCAGCGGTCGCCCACCAGCACGGTATGCACATTGTTGAAAAGCGCTGCCTCGGCGAACAGTTTTGCAATCAGCTCAGGGCCAATGCCAGCGGGGTCGCCGAGCGTCACGGCGATGACAGGGCGTATATCGGACATAGTGAGCTCCATATCAATAGAAGAAGTTAACGAGCGTCATGGGAATCGCTGGTACATAAGTGACGAGCATCAGCACCACGAACAGCACCAGAATCATTGGGAAATTGACCTTCGTGGTTTCCCACATGTCGGTCTTGGCAATCGAGCAGGATGTCGCCAGCACCGACGCCACCGGCGGCGTCTGCTGGCCGATGGCCAGGTTGAGCGTCAGAATCAAGCCGAAATGGATAGGATCGATACCGATCTGGTGAACCAACGGCATGACGATGGGCACGACCAGAATGATCGCTGCCGCCCCGTGCAGGAACATGCCCAGCAGCAGGAGCAATACGTTGAGCAACGCCAGCACCAGCACAGGATCTTCAGTAATGGCGGTAATTTCGCTGGCCAGCTGTTGAGGGAGCTGCATTTCGGTCAAGAACAGGCCGAGCACGGCCGAGGTCGCCACCAGCAGCATCACCACCGCGGTCTGGGTAACCCCCTCAATCACGGCGCGATAAAGGATCTTGAAGTTCAGTTCCCGGTAGACGAGCCCACCGATCAGCAGGGCCGCCAGCACGGCGATACCGGCGCCTTCCGTCGCGGTGACAAACCCACCGAAGATGCCACCCAGGATGATCACTGGCAGCAGGAGTGCCCAGAAAGCCTCCTTGAACGCCTTGCCCAGGGTGCTGAGCGAAAACGACTCTTCGCGGGGCAAGTCATACTTGACCGCATAGTAATAGCAGGCACCCGCCAGGCCCGCAGCGCCGATCAGCCCGGGTACGATACCGGCGACGAACAGTTTGACGATGGACGTATCGGCGATCGCGCCATACAGAATCATCGACAGCGACGGCGGAATGATGATGGCCAGAGACGCCGACGAGGACGTGATCGCGGCAGAAAAGTTGGGGTTGTATTTGCGCCGTTTCATTTCCGGGATCAATACCGACCCGGTGGCGGCCACATCGGCAACGGCGGACCCGGATATCTCGGCAAAAAACAGCGAGACCCCGACATTGACCATCGCCAGGCCACCCCGAACGAAGCCGACAATCGCGGTGACCAGGTTGATGAGCCGCAACGAAATGCCGGATGTGTTCATCAACGCCCCGGCGAAAATGAACAGCGGGATAGCAATCAGAGGAAACTTGGTCGCCCCGTTGAACAGCGTGAGCGGAACGTTCACCAGGGCGTCAGCCCCCATGTTCAGATAGACGCCCACGACGCCCACCACCCCGATGGCCACGGCGATCGGCACGTTGACCAGGACCAGGGCAAAGAGCGCGGCGATAATGATCAACAGTGTCATGCGCGATACTCCTTCAGGTCTTCCTCGGCTTGGCGGATGGCCGCTTCGATCTCTTCCGCGTCACCGTCCACGCCGCTGCGCATCTTGCGCCATGCCATGGGCATACTGAGCAGCTCACAGACAATGAACAGTACGGCGCTGATCGGAATGACCGACTGGGTCACATCCAGACCGATCCAGGGCAGTGACACCAGGTTATCCCAAGCAAGGATGTCGAGAACGACATAACCGTAGTAAGCGATCACCAGGAAGAAGCCGATGACGACGACTTCCGAGAAAATGAACAGGCTGGCACGAATGGCTGCTGGCGCGCGGCTGACCAGCCCGGGAAAGCCCATATGGGTTCGCTTGAGGGCTGCCAGATTGGCACCGTAAAAGCTCAGCCATGCCAGGCCGATAGAGGCCACCTCGTCGTACCAGGAGAACGAGTTGCCGACCATACGAAACCCCACAGCGGCAATGACGATCGAGGTTAGCGCCAGCAACAGAAACACGGTCAGCGCTTCAAGAAACCGTTCCAGCAGTCGATTGACACGACCCAGTAAACTCATGGCGTAGCCCTCCTGCGCTTGAGTGAGAGAGGGCGCCGTGACGGCGCCCGTTGGGGATGACATCCGGCGTTACTCCTCGGCCAACGCCATGGCCCGGTCCACCAGTTCCTGACCGCCGTCTACTTTCTCGGCAAATTCCGCGTAGACCGGGTTGCTGGCCTCGACAAAGGCATCGCGATCCACCCGGTTGACCTCCATACCGTCGTTACGCATGGCCTCCAGCAGTGAGTTATCGAGTTCGGCCCCTTTTGCAAGTGCCCAGTCCTGCGTCTCGATAGCAACTGCCGTAATGGCAGCACGAACGTCCTCAGAGAGCTGCTCCCAGCCACCCTTGCCAGCGGTCAACCAGATCGGCGAATAAACGTGATTGGAAAGCGAGAGATAATCCTGCACTTCCTGGAACTTGGCCCCGTTGATATTGCTGAGCGGGTTCTCCTGCCCATCGACCACGCCGGTCTGCAGGCCGACAAAGACTTCGGAAAACGCCATCGGGGTGGGGTTGGCACCCCAGGTATCGAACATCAGCGTGCGCCACTCACTCTGAGGCGTGCGGATCTTCAACCCCTCCAGGTCGCCGGGTTCGTTGATGGGGCGTTCATTGTTGGTGATGTGACGGAAGCCATTTTCCCAGGTAGAGATGATATTGAGCCCCTGTTCTCCAGCGCTCTCGGCCAGATCCTGCATCACGATCTCGCGATCGATACGCTTTAGGTGGTCCCGGTCCTTGACCAAAAAGGGCATATCGAACAGGGCGAATTCGGGGGAGACCGATGACATGATGGAAGAGATCCCCGCGAGGTCGACCGTACCGAGCCGCAGCTTCTGGACGAGCTGCCTCTCGTCGCCCAACTGGCCGCTGTGGTAATACTCCACCTGATGATTGTCGCCAAGGCGGTCCTGCAGGCGGTCGGCGAATTCCTGCGCCGTTTGGCCCTGCAGGCTGTTGGGGGTACCACCGATCGCGAAGACGATTTTGTCAGCCTGGGCATGCGTACTGGCGATGGCCAGAGTGAGAGCGGAAACGCCGAGTAGCTTCTTGAGCATGATGCACTCCTGGATTGTAATTGGTTTTGCTTCACTGGACTGCTGGTTGGTTAACCAGACCAGTAGTACAGAAACTTAAACCGCTCATCAGGTACCGTCAAGCACTGAATTAAGGCGTTATACCTTTGTCGAAAGGACCAGAAAGGGGATGTAGTATTTGATCAGCTTATGGTCTATTATCCAGACCAGCTGAGACAGGAGGGATCATGAGCAACCCGGCATTCGCTTTCGAAAAAACACTCAAGAATCGGACCAAGAAAGAAATCCTGGCCGACAAGCTGACCGACATGATCCTGACCGGGCTGCTAAGAGACGGCGATGAATTGCCCAGCGAGCGTGAGCTGGCGCAGTTATTTGGCGTGAGCCGCGAAACCGTCCGCGGGGCACTCGCCCAGCTAACGGCCCACGGCCTGATCAGCGTCTCCCATGGCAGCAAGACACGCATTCGCGCGGATGAAGAAACGTTGGCACGTTGCCGCCCCGCCACTGCTGACGGCACATCCCGCGAAATGAACCGCTTTGACGTGGACAGCGTGTTCGAAAGCCGCATTGTGGTGGAAGCTGCCATAGCCCGGCGTGCCGCCATCAATATCGACGACAAGGGCATCGAAGGCCTGGAACAGCTACTCGACGCCCAAAGCCGACTGTTCGACGCCCCCGTGCATTTCCAACTCTCCGACCAGAACTTCCACAAGCTGATATCGGAATACGCCAACAACGAGATCCTGCTGCGCTACGCCGAAGAGCTTTATGCCTTTGGCCTTCATATCCGCCGCCAGGTAATGCGCGAGCCCGGTGCCATCGAACGCAGCTATCACGAGCACCGGCATATCGTGGATGGCCTGAAACGCGGCGACCCGGACGCCGCCGAACGCGCCATGCTCGCCCACCTGGATAGCGTCTATCGCACCACCAAGACCAAGTTGACGACCAGCCAAACATAGCCTTAATGATCGAGCCACCGTAGGCTATCGCCCGACGAAGTCTGGCTCCTAAAAGGGCTGAGTACCAACCACCAACGCATGTGCATGGGGGTTCGTAGATACCGTCTCTCGATACCAGCTGCAAGGAGGATTTATACCCCTTGCGGCCGATATTCACTTTGTGACTTCAACACGCCGAAAGCGATGTGTACCAATTTGCGCATAGCCGCCCCCAGTGCCGACAGTGTTGGTTTGCCACGGGCTTTGAGTCGTGCAAATTGCTCGCTGATATCAGGGTTGCATCGGGTCGACACGACGGCGGCCATATAAAGCTTCCGGCGGACGCTGGGCGTCCCTGCCTTGGAAAGGTGGGATCGTAACTTCACCGACGAGCCTGATTCTTTCAATATAGGCACCAGGCCTAGAAAGGCGGCTGCCTGCCGAGCGCTACGGAAATCTCGGCTGCGTAGCGTGGCGACCAAGCGAGCTGATAGAACGTTGCCGATACCAGGAATACTCTTGAGTAGTTTGCGATCCTGTTTAAGCGGCGGATGTGCCTCGAAATGGTCCGTGATCGCCTGCTGTAGCCGCTGTACTTCTCGCTCAAGGGCGACCAGCATATAGCTAATGGATTCGCTCGCTTGAGTGTCAGTGTTGAACTCGGCCTTCTCCAGGCGGTTACGCTCGCGCTGCAGGTCGTCTTCTACGGCCTCTAACCGGTTGATAAGGCGCTTGAGCTCTCTCACCTCAGTTGGTTCTGGCTGCCACGGTTGAGGGTTGCGTTCGATCCCATAGCGGGCAAGCATCATGCTGTCTTTACGATCCGTCTTGCTGCGGACCCCCATTCCCTTGGCGTGATGGCGCACCTGGGCAGGATTCAGTACGTACACGGTGGCACCAACGTCATGCAGCCAGTAAGCTAA
>NZ_JAXOVU010000004.1:0-279735 GCF_036663435.1 Halomonas sp. 5021 | reverse complement strand
CCAATGTTTGTCAACGGCTGTTTGGCAGAAGCGAAGGAAATGTTTAACTCAACTTTCCTTCCTGCTATTTGCCTAACCTACTGACAAACCGAGGTTTTTACACCTCATTCACCGCTGGCAACGCTGGGCGTCCCCGGCAGCGGATGCGTACTTTACGGCTTTGCTGACGAGGACGCAAGGGGTGTGCGGAAAAAATTAACGCAGTGTCACACGGGCGTAACGTTTCTTGCCTGCCTGGATAACGTAAGCCTTGCCGGTGGACAGCATGGCGTCTTGCGCCACAACCTCGCCATCTACTTTGACGCTGCCATTTTTCAGCATGTCTTTGGCCTGGGCACTGTTCTTGGTTAACTCCGAACGGTTTAGCACAGCGGCAATCGGCGCATCGTCACTGCCTTCAAAATCAACCTCAACCTCGGGAAGATCTTCGGGCAACTCACCATCCGCCAACTGGTTGCCGGCAGATTTATGTGCATTGGCCGCGGCTTCATCTCCGTGGTAGCGCGCTATCAGCTCACGCGCCAACGCCATTTTGACATCGCGTGGGTTGGCACCCTGCTCAACGCTTTGCTTAAGCGCTTCGATTTCTTCGTTGGACTTCAGCGACAGTAAATCAAAATAGCGCCAGATCAAGGTATCCGGCATGGAAACCAGCTTATTGAACATGGAGCCGGGTGTTTCATCGACGCCAACATAATTACCCAGCGACTTGGACATCTTCTGCACACCGTCCAAACCTTCAAGTAGCGGCATGGTGATCACCACCTGCGGCTCCTGACCGAAATGCTTTTGGATCTCTCGCCCCATCAGCAGGTTGAACTTCTGGTCAGTACCGCCTAATTCGACATCCGCGTCTAACGCGACCGAGTCATAGCCCTGTACCAGCGGGTAGAGAAATTCGTGGATGGCGATCGACTGGTTGGCTTTGTAGCGTTTTTCAAAGTCATCGCGCTCGAGCATACGCGCAACAGTACTTTGCGCTGCCAGCTCGATCATCTTGGCGGCGGTTAGATCGCCAAACCATTCAGCGTTGAAGCGTACCTCGGTTTTATCGGGATCAAGGATTTTAAATACCTGTTCCCTGTAGGTATCGGCATTGGCTCTAACGTCAGCTTCGGTCAGCGGTTTGCGAGTCACGTTTTTACCGGTGGGATCACCAATACGACCGGTGAAATCCCCGATGAGGAAGATAACGGTGTGCCCCAGATCCTGGAACTGGCGCATCTTGGTCAGCAGGACGCTGTGCCCTAGGTGTAGATCGGGGGCTGTAGGATCGAAACCTGCCTTGATACGCAGTGTACGGCCAGAGGCCAGCTTTTCGCGCAGCTCCTCCTCCAGCAGGATTTCGTGCGTCCCCCGCGACAGCAACGCTAGCGCCTGATCCACCTCACTCATTGCTTTATCTCCACGTAAGCATCGCCTTGTTGGCGTTCGAATAATAAATAGTGGGCGATGTTATCATGCTCACGGATATTGGTTGAGCCTTAACGCGCTTTGTATGGGTCGTCTTATGAAATCTGCACCACATTATTATATTGGCCTGATGTCGGGCACTAGCCTTGACGGCATCGATGCCGCTCTGGTGGCGATTGGCCGCGATACACCGCCACAACTGCTGGGCACCCTGGCTGCCGAAATGCCTGACACGCTGCATGAACAGCTGCTGCATCTTTGTCATGCACAAGAAGTGAGCTTTGCCGAGCTGGCCGCCGCGGAGGACGCCTTTTGCCGACTGCAAGCCGAGGCGGTGAAAGCCCTGCTAACCGCACAGCAACTTTCGCCTGAACAGATCCAGGCGGTAGGCAGCCATGGGCAGACCGTTGAGCACGCTCCAGACGGCCATAATGGAGGCCCGGCTTACACACTGCAATTGGATAACCCTAGCCTGCTGGCTGAGTTGACCGGCTGCACCGTTGTGGCTGATTTTCGACGACGCGATCTGGCAGCAGGCGGGCAGGCGGCACCGCTGGCACCAGCCTTTCATCAGGCGCTGTTTGGGCGCCAGGAAGGCGAACAGCTCATCTTGAATCTGGGCGGTTTTGCCAACCTGACGTGGCTGCCCAGCAACTCGAAAACGCCTGTGACCGGTTTCGATACGGGGCCTGCGAATGTGTTGCTGGATGCCTGGTTCTCAAAACACCAGGGCGGCCGTTTTGATCAGAATGGGGCCTGGGCTGCCAGCGGCAAGGTGGACCCTGAGTTACTGGAACGGCTACTGGATGCCCCCTTTTTTCAACAGCCGCCACCGCGTAGCACGGGTCGAGAGCTATTTCATCTGCCATGGCTGGAACGTCATCTGGCCGGTCACGAAACGCCTGATGATGTCCAGGCCACACTTGCCGAACTCACTGCGGTCAGTGTTGCACAAGGCATCCAGCAGTTGCCTTTCTCTCACCAGCAGTTGCCTTTCTCTCATCAGGGCGTCACGTTGATTACTTGCGGGGGCGGTGCGCATAACGCTGATCTCATGGCCAGGCTGGCCGCTCACTTGCCGTTTGCCACCTTTGCGTCACCGTCAAGCTACGGATGGCCTGAAGACTGGATCGAGGCAGGCGCCTTTGCCTGGCTGGCCCACCAGCGCCTGCACCAGCTACCCGGCAATCTGCCCTCGGTGACCGGTGCCAGAGGGCCGCGCGTCCTTGGCGGCGTCTACGCGCCCTAGGACATCAGCGTCACCATGCATCGTCGCGGTCGCGCAGGTCCCAATGACTTGGAGCACGCTCATCCAGCGAACGCGACGTCGCCTCCCCCTGCAGCTTCAGCATGAGTCGCAAGTCATTGGCGGAGTCCGCGTGGGCAAGCGCTACCTCATGACTGATCTGTGATGCCTGGCAAAGATCGAAGAGTGCTTGATCAAACGTCTGCATGCCGTCATCACGCGACGCCGCCATGGCGGCTTTAATCTCGGCGACCCTGCCTTTACGAATCAGGTCGGCAATCCGTGACGACGGCAGCATGACTTCAACCGCCGCACAACGACCACCGTTCAGCCTGGGCAACAGCCGTTGAGCCACCACCGCGCGGAGATTGAGGGAGAGGTCCATCCATATCTGCTCATGACGCTCATGAGGAAAGAAGTGAATGATACGCTCCAACGCCTGATTGGCGTTGTTGGCGTGCAAGGTGGCCAGACAGAGATGCCCTGTTTCAGCGAACGTCAACGCATGTTCCATGGTTTCACGGCTGCGTATCTCACCGATCAAGATCACATCAGGGGCTTGGCGCAGGGTGTTCTTGAGCGCTACTTCAAATGACTCGGTATCAATCCCCACTTCACGCTGGTTAACGATGGCGCGCTTGTGCGGGTGCAGGTACTCGATCGGATCTTCAATGCTGATGATGTGCCCACCGATCGTTTCATTGCGCTCCTGCACCATCGACGCCAGGGTGGTGGATTTCCCGGTCCCCGTGCCCCCTACCACCAATACCAGCCCCCGTTTGGCATGGGCGAGCGAGGCAAGCACCGTGGGCACACCCAGGGTTTCCAGAGTGGGAATGTGCTGCTCAATACGGCGAATCACCATGGCGGGCTGATTTCGCTGCTGGAAGGCGCTAACGCGAAAGCGCCCTTTGTCTTCAAAACCCAGCGCAAAATTCGCCTCGCGCTGTTGGCTAAAACGCTCGCGCAGCCCTTCAGGCACGGTGTGCGTTACCAGCTCACTTACCTGATGTTCACTCAAGGGCCGTTGGCCAAGAGGAACCAGCCCGCTGGGCATCTTGAGGCTGGGTGGTGCCCCCGTTGAAATGAGTAGGTCTGAGGCTTGCTGCGTCACCATGATGTCCAACAGCTGATGCAACCACTGGCCAGGCGTCAGCGTTGAGGCGTCGTTGTTCGTCATCGATTACGCCTCCCGCGAAGAGAGGGTGCCCTTGGCCAGCGCCTGGGCATCTTCCATGCCGACATGACCGTCGTTGACCAGTTGCATCAGTGCGGCGTCCAACGTTTGCATACCCAGATTGCCGCCGGTTTGAATCGCCGAGAATATCTGCGCCACTTTGTCTTCACGAATCAGATTGCGCACCGCCGAGGTCGCGATCAGAATTTCATGGGCCGCCACACGGCCGCCCCCCTGGCGTTTCAACAGCGCCTGGGATACCACGGCCTGTAGCGACTCCGACAGCATCGAACGCACCATGGCCTTCTCTTCGCCGGGGAAGACATCAATAATCCGGTCAATGGTCTTGGCCGCTGAGGTGGTATGCAGCGTCCCGAGCACCAGGTGTCCGGTCTCTGCCGCTGTTAACGCCAGGCGGATGGTTTCCTGATCGCGCAGCTCTCCCACCAGAATCACATCCGGGTCTTCGCGCAGCGCACTGCGCAATGCCTCCGCAAAGCCATGCGTGTCACGATGGACTTCCCGCTGATTAATCAGGCAACGCTTGCTGGCATGCACAAACTCAACCGGGTCTTCGATGGTTAAAATGTGCTCAAAGCGATGATCGTTGATGTAATCGATCATGGCCGCGAGTGTGGTACTTTTTCCCGAACCGGTTGGCCCGGTCACCAACACCAGACCGCGCGGCAGCATTGAAAGGCGCTCGAACACTTCCCCCAGCCCCAGGGTCTTCATCGATAGCACCTGGTTGGGAATGGTGCGAAATACCGCTCCCGCACCGCGTGCCTGATTAAAGGCATTGACCCGAAAACGCGCCACGCCCGGCACTTCGAAAGAAAAGTCGACTTCAAGGTGTTCTTCGTAGTCGCGACGCTGGCGATCGTTCATGATGTCGTGAATCAACCGACGGACCTCACTGTTATCCATGGCGGGCACATTCAGCCGACGGATATCGCCATCAACCCGTATCATGGGCGGCAAGCCCGCGGATAAGTGGAGGTCTGAAGCATTCTGCTTTGCCGAGAATGCCAGCAGTTCGGTAATATCCATCTTTCTTCCCCAGCTGCGGTAAGGTGCTTGAGTATGACAGATAACGCGCTTCCAGCGTCACTAGCCCGCGCGCGTGAGCGACTAGAACGCGCGCTCATTGACGCTGACCGCCCCCTTGATGATGCCTCGCTGCTGGCCGTAAGCAAAACCAAACCGGCCTCGATGATTCGCCAGGCAAGCGCGCTGGGTCAGCGCGAGTTTGGTGAAAACTATCTGCAGGAGGCGTTGGACAAACAGGAAGAACTGGCCGACCTGGACGACCTTGTGTGGCATTTTATTGGCCCTCTGCAATCGAATAAAACACGCGCTGTTGCGGAAAATTTCGCCTGGCTGCACACCATTGACCGCCTGAAAATTGCCAAGCGGCTTAGCGAACAACGACCCACCCACCTAGCCCCACTCAACGTTTGCTTACAGGTCAACATCAGCCGCGAGCCCTCAAAATCAGGCGTCATGCCAGAGGACGTGGAAGCCCTTGCCAAAGAGGTCGCAGCACTACCTGGCCTCAAGCTGCGAGGCCTGATGGCAATCCCTGCTCCGGCAGAAAGCCTGTCGGCCCAGCGTCAGCCTCTGAGCGAGATGCGCGAGCTTTTGTCGGCGTTGCAGAAGGCTCTGCCCGATGCGCCTCTCGATACGCTTTCCATGGGCATGAGCGACGATCTGGAAGCGGCTGTGCTGGAAGGTGCCACACTGGTACGTTTAGGGACGGCGATCTTTGGCGCGCGGGATACGACCTGAGAACCAACGAACTAAGCGGGAATGCCTTACCTCGACGAGTGACATAACACGGCTCAACGCCGCCTTTTTCAACAGAGGATACCCCCATGACGAACAAGATCACCTTCATTGGCGCAGGCAACATGGCAAGCGCCATCATTGGCGGCCTGATCGACAGCGGTGTCACGCCTGCCGACATCACTGCCACCGCGCCACGGGAAAGCGAACTGGACACGATTCGCACACGCCTCAATATTCAGACGCAAACCGATAACAACGCCGCCGCGAGTCAGGCCGACGTTCTGGTGCTGGCCGTTAAACCACAGATCATGCGCGACGTATGCGAAGCGCTTAGCGACACGGTTAAACAACGCAACCCTCTGGTCATTTCCATCGCCGCCGGCCTTGACGCGGCCACCATTGACCAATGGTTGGGCGGGGATAACGCTGTGGTTCGCTGCATGCCGAATACACCGTCTTTGGTAGGACGCGGTGCCAGTGGCCTGTATGCTAATGCGCGGGTCAGCGATGCCCAGCGCGATGTCGCGACTCACCTAATGGAAGCGGTGGGTATCGTCGAATGGGTCGAGGAAGAAGCCTTGCTGGACGCGGTGACAGCGGTCTCCGGTAGCGCGCCGGCGTATTTTTTCCTGATGCTGGAAGCCATGGAAGACGCCGCCGTCAAGCTCGGCCTTCCCGCTGATACAGCGCGCCGCCTGGCGATTCAAACCGCGCTGGGTGCCGCCACCATGGCACAACAAAGCGATAAAGACCCGGCAACACTTAAACAGAATGTCATGTCGCCCGGTGGAACGACCGAACAAGCGATTCAACACATGGAAGATGCCCAGCTAAGGACGACAATCGCTGATGCGATGCAGGCCTGCGCCAAGCGCGCCCAAGCCATGTCCAAGGAACTGAGCGGCCACTAAACCAAGCGGATTTTATAGGAGAAACAGCCATGGGCAACGAATTGGGCAGCGCCGGGTTAATGCTGGTTAACTCGCTGATCAACATTTATCTGTTTTTACTCATGCTGCGATTTTTATTGCAGGCATCAAGGGCCGACTATTACAACCCCATGAGCCAGACAGTGGTCAAGATTACCCAGCCGGTCGTGGGCCTGTTCCAGGGCTTTCTAGGGCCGGTCGCCGGTCGCTTTGATCTTGCGACACTGGCGGCAGGGTTTGTCCTCAAGGTCCTCAGCATTATCGCCATTTTCATGGTCATCGGCGTTGGCATGCCGCCTGTTACAGGGCTGTTGATCGCTGGCATCGCCGCGCTGGCCAACGCCATCCTGAAGATTTACTTCTTCGCCTTGATCGTGATGATCATCCTAAGTTGGGTCGCCCCCAACGCTAGCCACCCAGGCGCGCTCTTGGTCATGCAGCTGGTGGAGCCCATCATGGCGCCGGTACGCAAAGTCATCCCGCCGCTAGGCATGATTGATTTATCTCCCATTGTGGTATTTATCGCCATTAATCTGGTGGATGGGCTACTGGTTGGCTCACTGATTCGCGCGGCCGGCATTTCCGGCGCCCTGGTCGGCCTGTAATCACTCGCAATGGCTTATTTACGACGACTGACTCAGCAGGACTAACGCTTTCGATGCCCGATTCAGACACGCTTGCTTTTGAAGACCGGCCGACGAATTCCGTCGGGCTGGTCACTCCGAATGTCGCCAAGTTCGACACACCGCTTTCGCTCGCCTGCGGCAAGGTACTGCCCGAGTATGAGTTGATTTACGAGACATACGGCACCCTTAACGCCGAACGAAGCAACGCGGTACTGATCTGTCATGCCCTGTCCGGCCACCATCATGCGGCGGGTTATCACAGTCAGGAAGACCGCAAACCCGGCTGGTGGGATGCCCACATCGGCCCCGGCAAACCTATCGACACCAACCGCTTTTTCGTCGTGTCCCTGAACAACCTGGGCGGCTGCCATGGCAGCACCGGTCCGGTGAGCCACAATCCCGACACCGGACGCCAGTGGGGACCCGACTTCCCCATGGTCACGGTGAGTGACTGGGTGGCCAGCCAGGCTCGCCTGGCCGATCAGTTGGGGATCGAGCGCTGGGCGGCAGCTGTGGGTGGCAGCCTGGGGGGTATGCAGGTGCTGGAATGGACAATGACCTACCCTGACCGGGTTGCCAATGCGGTGGTCATCGCCGCGACGCCACGCCTGTCAGCGCAGAACATCGCCTTCAATGAAGTCGCGCGACAGGCGATTCGCTCCGACCCGGATTTTTTTGACGGCTGGTACGCCGAACATAATACCGTGCCCAAGCGTGGGCTGAAGCTGGCTCGTATGGTGGGCCATATCACCTATCTTTCCGAAGACGCCATGGGCAGCAAGTTCGGCCGTGACCTGCGCAGCAACGACTTGAACTTCGGCTTCGGCGTCGAATTCCAGGTGGAGTCCTACCTGCGCTACCAGGGTGATACGTTTTCCACCGCTTTTGACGCCAATACCTACCTGCTGATGACCAAGGCACTGGATTACTTCGACCCGGCGGCCACGCAGGGCGGAGACCTCGCCAACGCCCTCTCCCCGGCTCAGTGTCCGTTCCTGATTGTCAGCTTCACGACTGACTGGCGCTTTCCGCCGCCACGCTCTCGGGAGTTGGTCGACGCCCTCACTCGTGCGGGCAAACCGGTGAGCTACGCCAATATCGACTCGCCCCATGGCCACGACGCTTTCTTGTTACCCGAGCCACGCTACGAAGCAGTATTCGGCGCCTTCATGAACCGCGCGGCCCGCGAGCTTAACCTCGCTCATCCGGATGCAGAGGAGACACCATGATGCGCGCTGATCTGGAACTGATTTATGACTGGGTCCCCGAAGGCGCGCACGTGCTGGACCTGGCCTGCGGTGATGGCGTACTGCTCGAAGCGCTGGCCCAGCACAAAGGCGTGACCGGCTATGGGCTCGAAATCGATCACGACGGCATTACCGGCTGCGTAGCCCGCGGCGTCAACGTCATCGAGCATAACCTTGACGATGGCCTGGGTAGCTTCTGCGACAACAGCTACGATCAGGTGATCATGACCCAGGCCCTGCAGGCCTTGCGTCGCCCCGATAAAATGCTCGATGAAATGCTGCGCGTTGCCGAAGAGGGCATCATCACGTTTCCCAACTTTGCCTATTGGCGTCACCGCATTCATCTGGGCCTGCGGGGCTACATGCCGGTCTCGAAGTCGCTGCCTCACGCCTGGTACGACACCCCCAATATTCATCTCTCCACCTTCAACGACTTTGAGCACCTGTGCCGTGAAAAAGGTATGGTGATTGTGGATCGCGCCGTGGGCGTGGGTGACCACCGTGGGCATTGGACTTCCCGGCTATGGCCCAACCTGTTCGGTGAAATCGCCATTTTCCGCGTTCGCCGTCGCTAGCGAATCTGGCCAGCGTATCGGCAAGGGCCGCGATAAACGCACGAACGTGGGGCTTGCCGCAGCCCGCTGCACCTCAATCCCGTACGCCAACACCTCGACCCCTGCTTGCGCCGCCTCACCCAGCGCCGCGGCATAAGCAGGGTCGATATGCGCCGCGGGCGCCACGTCACAGATGCCTTCATGGGCGACACAAAACAGCAGCACCGCCCGCTCGCCCTGCTCGGCCAGCGCCTGTAGCGCACGCAGATGCCGGGTGCCTCGTACGCTGACCGAGTCGGGGAAATAGCCATGGCCATCAGACTCTCTCAGCGTCACCTGCTTTACTTCGATGTAAGCATTACCAAGCTTAGGGTCATCCAGGCGAAAGTCGAGCCGTGCATCGGTTATTTTCACCTCGCGCTTGAGGGTTTGATAGCCAGCCAGCGGCGCGATATCGCCCGCCTCGATGGCCGCCTCCACAATGCGGTTGGCACGCCCGGTATGCACCGAAGCCAGTGCCACCGTGCCATCCGGCTGCGGCAGCTCGATCCACTCCCAGGTCCAGGCCAGCTTGCGTTTCGGGTTATCGCTTGGCGACAGCCATACGCGGCAACCGGGCACATTGACCGCCTTCATCGAGCCTGTGTTGGGACAATGGGCGACGACGTCCCGGCCATCATCCAGGCGCACATCGGCCAGAAAGCGCTTGTAGCGCCGCAGCAAGGTACCGGGCACCAAGCCCTGGCAGGCAAGGCTCATAGACGGCTCACAAAGCGGGTGATGCGCTCCACGGCGTCTTCCAGCCGCTCGACGTCGTTGGTAAAGGCAATACGCACATGATGCTCGCCGCCCTGAACGGCAAAGTCGATACCCGGGGTGATCGCCACGTTCTCCTCACGCAGAAGCCGTTCGCAAAAATCCTGGCTGTCACGACTATAGCGGGAGATGTCCAGCCACAGATAAAACGCCCCCTGGGGCGGCAAATCCGGCGCCAGCCCTAATTGCGCCAGGCCCTCAAGCAATACCTGACGGCGCTGCTTGAGCGTCGTCCGCCGAGTCTCGAGAATATCGCGGCACTCGGGGGTAAAGGCAGCCAATGCCGCGTGCTGGGAAAGCGTGGGAGCGGCAAGAAACACGTTCTGGGCAAGCCTGGTGAGCGGCTCGATCGCGTGTTCAGGGGCCACCAGCCAGCCCAGGCGCCAGCCTGTCATGCCGAAGTATTTGGAAAAGCTGTTGACCACAAAGGCGTCGCTAGACAACGACGTTGCCGAAAGAGGCGCATCGTCGTAATTCAGCCCCTGATAGATCTCGTCGACCAGCACCTCGCCGCCACGCTCGGACACCGCCTTGAATACCGATTGCAAGGCATCGGCACTCAACGTATGACCGGTCGGATTGGAGGGGGATGCCAACATCGCCAGCCGCGTATTGGTTTGCCAGTGCCGCTTGACCAGCGCAGCGTCCAACTGCCAGCCGCTTTCACGACCAACGGGGATAGCATCGACGTCGGCACCGGCCAGGGCCATGAAATGACGATTACACGGATAGTTGGGATCGGCCATCATTACCCGGTCGCCTGTCTCGACCAATAGTTGACTGGCCAACAACAATGCCCCCGATGCGCCAGGGGTGACCAGAATCCGCGCGGGGTCCACCGAGGCATTGAAGTGCTCCGCGTAATGGCCGGCAATGGCCTCGCGCAATGCGGGCAGGCCAGCGGCAGGCGTGTAGCGGGTTTTGCCAGTCGCCAATGCTTGCTGGCCCGCGGCCACCACCGGCGCAGGGGTAGCGAAATCCGGCTCCCCTACTTCAAGGTGAATCACATCATGGCCCGCTGCCTCACGCGCCTGAGCCATTTCCAGTAGATGCATCACACGAAAAGGTGCGACATGATTCACGCGTGAATTCCAGGCCATAGTGGCTCCTTACCTAGCGGTAGTAAAAACATGAGCTTGGTCGCACTGAAGGCAAGTTCATGATAGAAAGCACCCTATTATGCTTGCAACGCAGCCAATTTTCAGCTAAACAAGCATCCCTTTGGCGTGAGATCGTGACACACGCTCATGGTCGATCAGTAGTCACATACGTAGGGGGCACTCCCATGCCAGTAGCGGAAAAAAAACCGGAAGCGTCCAAGCCCTTCACACCGTATGAGCCGGCAACGGGTGAAGAATATATGAATGACCAACAGCTGGCGCACTTCCGCCAGCTGCTGTTGGATTGGAAACAGGACCTCATGGAAGAGGTGGACCGTACCGTACGCCACCTGCAGGAAGATGCTAACAACTACGCCGATCCGGCTGATCGGGCGACCCAGGAAGAAGGCTTCAGCCTTGAGCTGCGCACTCGGGATCGCGAACGTAAGCTGCTCAAGAAAATTAACGAAACCATCGAAAAGATCGACGAAGACGATTACGGCTTCTGCGAAGCCTGCGGCGTCGAGATTGGTATTCGCCGTCTTGAAGCGCGCCCGACCGCCACGCTATGCGTCGACTGCAAGACCCTGGCCGAGCTCAAGGAGAAGCAACTCGGCGGTTAAGCCAGGAACAATCGACCTGTATGCTATTGTGGAATGCGGGCACCCTGTGGTGCCCGTTTTGGTTTCTGGAAGACGTTGATGACGCAACCACTTCGCTACCGAGGACGTTTTGCCCCCACGCCGTCAGGGCCGCTACACTTCGGCTCGCTGGTGGCGGCCCTGGGCAGTTACCTGGACGCCCGCGCGGCGGGCGGCGATTGGCTGGTACGCATTGAAGATATCGACCCACCCCGCTGCCCACCAGGCACTGACAGCACCATTCTGCACCAGTTGGAAACGTTTGGTCTTCATTGGGACGAGACCGTTCGCTGGCAGCATGACCGCCACGCTGCCTATCAGCAGGCGCTCGATACGCTGGCCGATCAGGGGCTGGCCTACCCTTGCAGCTGTTCGCGCAAACAATGGCAGGCATATCCAGTATACCCCGGCTGGTGTCGCACAGGGCTGAGTGACCCCGCCCAGCCGGTCGCCTGGCGGCTGCGCAGCGATCTGGGCAAGCGCCCGATCCAATGGCACGACCGCCTGTTTGGCTGGCAGCAATTAGACCCTGAAACCCTGGGGGACGTCATCCTCAAGCGCAAAGATGCTCTCTGGGCATATCAACTGGCGGTGGTGGTCGACGACGCCGAGCAGGGCATAACGGACGTTGTCAGAGGCTTTGACCTGCTCGACAACACGCCCTGGCAGCGCCAGCTGCAAGTGGCACTGGCATTTCCCGAGCCACGTTACCTGCATTTGCCGTTGGTGGTGACATCGCAGGGCCAGAAGCTTTCCAAGCAGAACCTTGCACCTGCGCTGGCCGACGAGCCGCACGCCGTACGCCAGCAGCTGTTTCGGGCGCTGCAGGCACTTGACCAGGCGCCGCCCGATGACCTTTCCCAAGCACCGGTGACAACGCAGTTAGACTGGGCGGTGACGCATTGGTCGGTCGAACAACTGTCACCGTCAGCGCAGCGCGAACTGCCACAGGAGCCCTGACATGTACGTTTACCGCATCATGCTGTTTCTGGTGTTTGGCGGCTATCTGCTCTCCCCCTTGCTGATGGATGGCTGGAGCGACCCGAGCGTGGCCTGGTATCGGCCCTTTGTTATCTGGGGTGGGCTGATCGCCCTGACGCTGTGGCTCGATCAGAAGAGGAAACTGGATGAGCGTTGAGGTTTTTGGCGCGCTGTTTCTCGGCCTGGGCTATCTCGCCCTTCTGCTGGGCTGTGCCCTGGCGGTGGAACGGGGCTGGATACCGTTGCGCATCAGCCGTCACCCTGCCGTCTACACCCTGGCACTGGGCGTTTATGCCAGCGCCTGGGCAATTTATGGCAGCGTCGAACTAGCGGCTAATGTCGGCTTTGGCTATCTCGCCTACTACCTGGGGGCCGCCGGTGCCTTTCTGCTTGCCCCGGTGTTGTTGGTCCCCATTCAGCGGATCACTCGCACCTACCAACTCGCCTCCCTGGCGGACCTGTTCGCCTTTCGTTTTCGCTCCCGCTGGGCGGGCACCCTGGTAACCTTGGTCAGCCTGCTCGCGGTATTGCCCTTACTGGGCATTCAGGTCAAAACCATGAGCGAGGCGGTCAATCTTTTCACCCAGAGCCAGGCTGGTCCTGTCGTGGCACTGGCATTTTGCACGGCCATCGCCGCTTTAGCGGTGATGCTAGGGGCGCGACATAGTCATGTGCATAGCCGTCACAACAGCCTGTTGAGCACCATTGCGATCGAGTCGGTCGTCAAACTGCTGGCCATGCTGGGGCTGGGTGCCGTGGCATTGTGGCTGGTGTTCAGCGGCCCTGGCGACTTGCAGGCATGGCTCGAAGGCCCCGGCTACCTTGCCCAGGCACACACAGCGCGTTTTGATCCCGCCCAATGGCGCACCCTGCTGCTGTTGTTTTTTGCCGCCGCCTTCATGATGCCGCACTTGTTTCATATCACCTTTGCGGAAAGCCTGTCACCGCAAACCCTGCTGCAGGCAAGCTGGACCTTGCCGTTATTTTTACTGCTGATGGCGTTGCCTGTCCCCCTTATCTGGTGGGCTGCGCAGTCGGTCAACGAGACACTCCCCATCACCGCCTACGCCGCCTATGCATTGAGCGAGCACTGGTGGGTCGGTGCGCTGGCGTTTATCGGCGGCTTGGCTGCCGCCAGCGGCACCATGATGCTGATCGCGCTGGCACTCTCGGGCATGGTGCTTAACCACATCGTATTGGTGGCAAGGCCCCCCGAAGCACGTAGCGACTTGTATGGCTGGCTGCTATGGCTGCGCCGGGGGCTGGTGATCGGGGTTATTTTAAGCGGTTGGCTGTTTTATCAGTGGATTGGCCGTCATCACCCGCTGACCAGCCTGGGGCTCGCCGCCTTCATCGGCATGGCCCAGTGTTTGCCAGGCATGCTGGCACTGCTCTACTGGCCGGGTGCCAACCGCAAGGGCATGGTGGCTGGCCTGATCGGTGGCGTTGGCGTTTGGCTCTGGGGGCTATGGCTGCCCCTGGTGGCGGGCTATACCCCACCCACCCTGCCATTGACACCGCTGACACCCACGGATGCACCCATCTGGTATAGCGTCACCTTGTTGTCTCAATCGCTCAACATCCTGCTGCTGATTGTCGTTTCGCTGTTCACTCGCACCTCGGAAGGTGAAAAATCGGCGGCCGAAGCCTGCTCGGTGGATGCGGTCATTCGCTCGAAACGCCTGCCGCTGGAAGCCGCCACAGCGAGTGACTTCTCCGCCCACCTGGCCCAGGCACTGGGCGATGACGCCGCCCACCGTGAAGTCGACCGCGCGCTCAAGGCACTCAACCTGACTCACCAGGAACGCCGCCCCTACGCACTGCGCCGCTTGCGCGACCGTATCCAGGCAAACCTTTCCGGCTTGATGGGTCCTTCAGTGGCGCGCGACATCGTCGACCGTTACCTGCCCTACCGGCACGACGATGCGCCGATTACCGATGACATCCATTTCGTGGAAAGCCGCCTGGAAGCCTATCGCTCGCGGCTCACGGGGCTGGCCCGGGAACTCGACGGCCTGCGCCGCCACCATCGTCAAACGCTGGCTTACCTGCCCGTCGGGCTTTGCGTCCTCGGCGACGACGAAGAGCTGGTCATGTGGAATCAAGCGCTTTCCCAGCTGTCCGGCATCAGCGGTGAAAGCGTGATCGGCTCGCGCCGGGACAGCTTGCCCGCCCCCTGGCCATGGCTGCTGGGTAGCGTGCTCAACGAGGGGCCGTCACCGTTGTATAAACAAGCGGTAAGGCTCCATGATAAAGACTACTTCCTGACCCTGCATAAAGCCGACCTGAGCGGTAATGACAGCCGTGGTGGCAGCGTCATCCTGGTGGAAGATCACACCGAGATGAAGTGGCTGGAGGATGAACTGGTTCACGCCGCCCGCCTCGCCTCCATCGGCCAATTGGCAGCGGGTGTTGCCCATGAGATAGGCAACCCGATCACCGGCATCTCGTCGTTGGCGCAAAACCTGCGTTATGACACTCAGGATCCCGCCTTGCTGGAAACCGCCGACCATATTCAGCAGTTGACCGAACGGGTGACCAAGATCGTCAATTCGCTGGTCGGCTTTGCCCATGCCGGGCGCGACTCGCCCGGCATGCCGCGCTCGCCTGTCGTGCTTAGAACGATCACCGACGATGCCTTGCACTTGATCCACCTGGCCCGCTCGGGCGAGGATGTCATCTTTACCAATGCGTGTGCGGAAGAGCTGGTGGTGCAAGGTGATGCCCAGCGCTTGACCCAGGTGATGGTGAATCTAATGGGCAACGCACGGGATGCCTGCAGCCCCGAGGGCAGCGTGCACATTACGGCCGACAGGCAGGATGATCAGGCATGGTGGTGTATTACCGACGATGGTCTGGGTATTGACCCCAAGGTACGTGACCACCTGTTCGAGCCCTTTACTACCACCAAAGCGGCCGGTGAAGGCACCGGTCTTGGGTTATCACTGGCCTACCAAATTATCAATGAGCATCACGGCAGAATAGAGGTGGCGTCGCCACCGCCCGGAACATCTCGCGGCACGGCCATTACCTTGTGGCTACCGCTTTTCCAACAGGATGATCAGCTGCCCCATGTCTAGGATTCTGATTGTTGAAGATGAAGCCATTATCCGCAGTGCGCTCAGGCGTCTGCTCGAGCGTCACGACTACGAGGTCAGCGAAGCGGGCAGTGCTGAAGAGGCCGAGACGTTTGAGCTGGTCGGCTTTGATCTGATTATCAGCGACCTGCGCCTGCCCGGTGAGCCGGGCACCCGCCTGATCCAGGCCGCCGCCCCGGCGCCGGTTCTGATCATGACCAGCTATGCCAGCATGCGCTCAGCGGTCGACTCCCTCAAACAGGGCGCTGTGGATTACGTTGCTAAACCGTTTGACCACGCAGAGCTTTTGGAAACCGTTGCACGGATTCTGCACCAGCAGTCAATGCAACACAGCCCGCCCCCCGCCATCACCGATGACGGAGGTGGCCGCCAAACCATGATCGGCAACTGCGTGGCCATGCAGCAGGTCTATACCCGCATTCGCAAAACCGCCCCCGCCGATGTCACGGTGCTCATTCTGGGGGAGTCCGGCACCGGCAAGGAACTCGTCGCCCGGGCCCTGCACCAACAAAGCAAACGGGCCAAGGCCCCACTGATATGCGTCAACTGCGCGGCTATCCCGGAGACGCTGATCGAGTCAGAACTGTTTGGTCATGAGAAAGGGGCCTTTACCGGCGCCAGCGCCGCGCGTACCGGGCTGGTCGAAGCCGCCGACGGCGGCACGTTATTTCTGGACGAAATTGGCGAGCTCCCCCTCGACGCTCAAGCACGGCTGCTGCGCGTACTCCAGGAAGGCGAAATTCGCAAAATCGGATCGGTGGAAACCCGCCATGTCGATGTCCGCCTGATCGCCGCGACCCATCGCGACCTTCGTGCGCTCTCCAAGAGTGGCGAATTTCGCCTGGACCTGTATTACCGACTGAACGTCATGCAGATAGAGCTGCCGCCGTTGCGTGAGCGTGAGGACGATGTGCTGGAAATCGCCGACATCCTGCTCGACAAGGCCTGCAAGCGCCACGAACGCCAAGGGCTGCGCTTATCCCGGGCGGCGCGCCATGAGCTGCGTGACTACCCCTGGCCCGGCAACGTGCGTGAGCTGGAAAATGCCCTGGAACGCGGCGTCATTCTGGCCGAAGGCCATTTGATCCACCCCGATGACCTGGGACTGGCCCCCGTTTCGCATCGCCCGACACCAGCGGCTAGCCCCCCTCCGTCAGCCGCCAGCGCCGACACGATTCAATCCGGCACCGAAGAAGATGACCTGTCATTGGAAGACTATTTCCAACACTTTGTACTTGAGCATCAGGACCAGATGAGCGAGACCGAGCTGGCACAGAAGTTGGGGATCAGCCGCAAAAACCTATGGGAGCGACGCCAGCGGCTGGGCATACCGCGCAAGAAGACGGCACGCCGCCCTACCTGAACAGCTCAATCGCACCTACAACTAACGTCTAATACACTGATTTACCAAAGAAATATCCACGAAATTCGTTACCCGCATACTGTTACCTTCCCACACGAAAGACCGCTCAAAGCGGGTAACACTTATTTCCCACGATCGTTCCCTGGCATAGCGGAAAATTTCAACCTACTGAATTTTCTGAATTATTCTACGAGTGGCACGGCGAGTGCAATATAACTGGGTAAGAAAAACAAACTGGGCAACGCGGTAAGTCGTCAACAAAAACAACATGACACCGCCCAGACCTGAGCCAAAACAAAAACAACACGGCCAGGCAGAGATAACGGTACTAACAAAAACAACAGGCTTGTATCTCGTTACTTGCTTGCGCTAAGAAAAATAAGCGCTATACACAACAACAACATACGGCAAGTGCCCAAAAATGGACGCGACGTACACCTGAAAGACTGCGCCCTAACAAGAACAACAGTAGTCAGTGTGTACACCCCGGACCCAACAACAACTCGCCGGGGGATGAAAAGTTCGCGGTTGGATTATTGTTTTGAATACGAGGCGGTCGGAATCCACGTGATTGCCACGCCTACCGACTGCGGTGCGTATTCAGGGCGATGTGCCATCATGAAGAAAAACAGCAGCAACGGACGCTGATTGTCGCTTTTACAGGGGAGGCCTTATTAGCCTCCCCTTTCTGCGTTTAGCGGTCTGCGTTTAGCGGTTTTGCTCATGCCACAACCCTGCCAAGGCTTTGCAAGCCTCTAGCGGTCGGCTACACTCAGCGACTCGTCGCTTACATTAGGGCCATTTTTTCGATATCCTGCGAGTCGATTCCGCCGCATGCTTAAAGGATTTACCCGTTTATTACTCAGTCCGGGAGAGCAATTGAAATCTCTGCTCGAACCCCAACAGGGCGCGTCAGGCGCGCTTAGCCCACGCATTATACCTCGCTCCGAGCACCCCGTTTCTCGTCAGCAGATCAGTGATGCTGCCCTGAAGGTGCTTTACCGCCTCAATGGCGCCGGTTTTGAGGCCTATCTGGTGGGCGGCTGCATTCGCGACGCCCTGCTTGGCAAGATGCCCAAGGATTTCGACGTTGCTACCAATGCAACACCCGAGCAGGTGCGCGATCTTTTTCGCAATTCGCGCCTGATCGGGCGACGTTTTCGTATTGTGCACGTGCGCTTTGGTCGAGAAGTTATCGAGGTCACGACCTTCCGCGGCAAACCCCAGGACGAGCACGGCGACCATATCGCCCAGCAATCTGACGACGGCCTTCTGCTGCGTGACAATGTATGGGGCAATATCGAAGAAGATGCCCTGCGGCGCGATTTCACCGTGAATGCGCTGTATTACAACATCGCCGACTTCACCATCCATGACTTTGCCAACGGGGCCAAGGATATTGAGGCGCGGACGCTTCGCTTGATTGGAGACCCCGCCACGCGCTACCGCGAGGATCCTGTTCGCATGCTGCGGGCAGTGCGGTTTGCCGCCAAGCTCGGCTTTACGATTGATGCCGACACCGAAACGCCCATGTACGATCTGGCGCCGCTGCTGTTGAGCATTCCCCCGGCACGGCTGTTCGATGAAGCGCTCAAGCTCTTCATGTCGGGTCACGGACTAGTGACCTTCAGGATGCTAAGCCATTATGGGTTGTTTGGCATGCTGTTCCCCGAGGCCGAAGAAGCCATGGCGGATGCGGCATGGGCAGAAGATTTGATTGAAAAGGCGCTTGCCAACACCGACAAGCGTATTGCCGAAGACCGCCCCGTTACACCCGCTTTCTTGCTGGCGGCGTTCTTATGGGCCCCGGTTGCCCACCGCCAGGCAGAGCTTGAAAGTGAAGGCATGCCGTCCATTCCCGCGCTACAAGCGGCCGCTCAGCAGGTCGTGACTCGACAGCTACAGCACATCTCCATCCCCAAACGTTTTGGCATGCCGATGCGCGATATCTGGGAGCTTCAGGGGCGCTTACCCCTGCGCCGGGGTAAAAAAGCGTTCCAGACCCGCGAACACCCCCGCTTCCGTGCCGCTTATGACCTGCTGCTGCTGCGCGAACAGGCAGGGGAAATCCCGAGTGGGCTGGGCGAATGGTGGAACGCCTTCCAGACTGGCGACGAGCACGATCAACGCCGACTATTGCAGAAGGTGGGCGGCGATCCTGCCAGCCAGGGCGACCGCCGCCGCAAACGGCGACGCAAACCGCGTAAAAGCGAAGAGTAACACACATGTCGTTTGCCTATATCGGCCTGGGAAGCAATCTGGATAACCCCACCGACCGGGTTCGCCAGGCGCTTGGCGAGCTTGCCCGTCTACCGCTAAGCGACATGGTCGGTGCCTCTTCGCTGTATGCCACTCCCCCTCTGGGCCCCCAGGATCAACCCGATTTTATTAACGCCGTCGCCGCGCTTCAAACATCACTGTCGCCACTTGCGCTCCTTGATCAACTGCAGGCACTGGAACAGCATCATCGCCGCCAGAGGCGTCGTCACTGGGGGCCTCGTACCCTCGATCTAGACCTGCTGCTTTATGACCAGTTAGCACTCGACACCCCCCGCCTCAAGCTGCCCCACTTGCATATGCACGTACGCGCCTTTGTCCTTGTACCGCTCTACGAGCTAGCCCCCGGGTTAAGTCTTCATCAGCGTCCACTTGGCGACTGGCTTGCCAAGCTCGATAGCGCACCGATACGCCGACTCGTGGATACCGATGTCACCCCGACTGCTACCATCTGACACAAATCTCGACACCAAGGCCGCATTCAGGTAACAATTGCCGGTTACGCCACTCAGCGTCCGCCGTCAGGCGGCGTTAACACTGGCCGAACGCCAATGTCGCGTCGGCCTCACGTAGAAACATGAGAGCACGCCATGAAAACCGTCACCCTGAGCACGCTACAGGCGCACAAGCGCGCCGGTGAGACGTTCAGTTGCCTGACCGCTTATGATGCCTCCTTTGCCCACGCCGCCAGCCACGCAGGTATTGACGTGTTATTGGTGGGCGATTCGCTGGGCATGGTCCTGCAGGGCCATAACAGCACCCTGCCGGTGACCATTGACGACATCTGTTATCACACCCGCTGCACGGCCCGTGGCAAAGGCCATAGCCTGCTGATGGTCGACCTGCCCTTCATGAGCAATGCCACCACCGAGCGCTTGCTGGAAGACGCCGCCGCCTTGATGCGCGCCGGTGCCGAGCTCGTCAAGGTAGAGGGCGAAGCCTGGATGGCCGACGGCATACGCGAGCTGACTCGCCGCGGTGTCCCTGTCTGCGCGCATCTGGGGCTGACACCGCAGACGGTCTATCAACTTGGCGGCTATAAGGTACAAGGCCGCGAAGCCGCCCAGGCAGAACAGATCATTAATGATGCCAAAATCCTCGTTGAGGCGGGCGCATCGATCATTTTACTGGAGTGCGTGCCCGCGAGTCTGGGCAAGGCGGTGACGGAAGCGCTGGATGTGCCGGTGATCGGTATTGGCGCTGGTCCGGATACCGACGGCCAGATCCTGGTGATGCACGACGTTCTCGGCGTTACCCATGGCCGCACGCCACGCTTCGTGAAAAATTTCATGACCGACGCTGACAGCATTCAGTCGGCGTTTCAGCACTACCACGAGGCGGTCAAAACCCGGACGTTCCCCGCGCCGGAACACTGCTTCTAAACGATGTTCCAATGGGAACGTATTAGCACAATGCCCGTGAACGACGACAAGACTGCTATGCATACTTTGCGAGACATCTCCGAGCTACGCCATACGCTGCGTGAGCACCGATTACGCGGCCAACGGATTGCCCTGGTACCCACCATGGGCAACCTGCATGCCGGGCACCTGGCCCTGGTGGCCCGCGCCCGAGCGAACGCCGACGTGGTGGTCGCCAGTCTGTTCGTCAACCCGATGCAGTTTGGCCCCGGCGAAGACCTGGACGCCTACCCCCGTACCTTCGAGGCGGACCAGGCACAGCTGACCGAGGCAGGCTGCGATGTGCTGTTCAGCCCGACCATCAGCGCGCTGTACCCTAATGGTTTAACCGCCCAGACCCGTGTGCATGTGCCCGAGATGGGAGAAGGCCTGTGTGGCAGCTCCCGGCCTGGGCACTTTGACGGCGTTTCGACCGTGGTCAGCATGCTGTTTAACCTGGTGCAGCCCGATGTAGCCTTTTTTGGCCAAAAGGACTACCAGCAGCTTGCGGTGATTCGTAAGCTGGCCAGCGACCTGCACATGCCCATCGAGATTATCGGCGTGCCCATTGTGCGCGCTGAGGATGGACTTGCGTTGTCCTCTCGTAACGGTTATTTGAGCCAGGAGGAGCGGGCGATTGCCCCCGCGCTCTACCAAACCCTCTGCAAGTTGCGCGATGCATTAGAGGGCGGCGAATCTGTCGAACGAGTACTACACGGAGGTCACACGGCCCTGTATGATGCGGGTTTTACGCCGGACTACCTGGAGCTGCGTGACACCATGCTTGGCCCAGTAACCCCCTCGACACGCCACGCCGTTCTGCTAGCCGCCGCCCATCTCGGCCCGGCTCGGCTTATCGACAACCTCAGCGTCCAATTGCCGGCTGCAACTGACGCTGGCCGCTAGCTTTGTTATCTAGGAGTTTCCATGCACACGATTATGCTCAAAGCCAAATTGCATATGGCCCGCGTGACCCACGCGGTACTCAACTACGAAGGCTCCTGTGCCATCGACGGCGATCTGCTGGACATGGCGGGCATCCGCGAGAACGAACAGATCCAGATCTATAACGTGGAAAATGGCGAACGCTTCACCACTTACGCCATCCGCGGTGAAGAGGGCTCCCGATTGATCTCGATCAACGGCGCCGCCGCCCATCTTGCCGCTCCGGGGCATCGCATCATCATCTGCAGCTATGCGCATTACTCGGAAGCCGAGCTGGATAACCATCAGCCCGCGCTGGTGTATCTTCAGGAAGGCAACCACGTCAGCCACACCAGCAATGCGATTCCCGTCCAGCTTGCCTAGCAGAAACGATGATTGACGGGCCACAAGTTGGCCCGTTTTCATTTGGATCAAAAAGCGTATTGCCGCCAGCCACATCCTTCCCCTATGCTGAGACAAGACCTTCGCTGAGACGATAACGGTTACAACAACGCTCAATACAAACGCTGGCGTTTTTTCAACGGCGTTACTTAGACCAGGAGTCTGTTATGCAAGAAGTAGTCATTGTGGCGGCACGCCGCACCGCTGTAGGCGCTTTTGGAGGGTCTCTCGCCGGTATCCCCGCGAGTGACCTGGGCGCACTCGTCATCAAAGACATTCTTTCATCAACGGGCGTTGCCGCCGACCAGGTCGATGAAGTCCTGCTCGGTCAAGTGCTAACCGCCGGTGTGGGCCAAAACCCTGCCCGTCAGGCGTCGATCAAGGCCGGTCTTCCCGAGGCTGTACCGGCCATGACCATCAACAAGGTCTGCGGTTCGGGCCTTAAAGCCCTGCACCTCGCCACTCAGGCCATTCGCTGCGGTGATGCCGAGCTGATTCTGGCCGGTGGGCAGGAGAACATGTCGGCGTCTCCCCACGTGCTGCCCAACTCGCGCAACGGACAGCGCATGGGTGACTGGAAAGCGATTGACTCCATGGTGCATGACGGCCTGTGGGATGCCTTCAACAACTACCATATGGGCATCACCGCCGAAAACCTGGCCGAGAAGTACGGCATTACCCGTGAAGCCATGGATGAATTCGCCGCCGCGTCGCAGCAGAAAGCCGCGGCCGCCATTAAAGAGGGCAGGTTCAAAAGCCAGATCGTGCCGGTGGAAGTTCCCCAGCGCAAAGGCGACCCGATGGTGTTTGATACCGACGAAAACCCACGCGAAGTCACCGCCGAGAAACTGGGCGGCATGCGCCCCGCGTTCAAGAAAGACGGCACCGTGACAGCAGGCAACGCCTCGGCACTCAACGACGGCGCAGCGGTGGTGATGATCTGCTCGGCGGAAAAAGCCAAGCAGCTCGGCCTGGAGCCGCTCGCCCGGATCGCCGGTTACGCCAATGCCGGTGTCGACCCGGCAATCATGGGTATCGGCCCGGCACCGGCCACCCGCCGCTGTCTGGAGAAAGCCGGTTGGAGCCTCGACGACCTGGATCTGGTGGAAGCCAACGAAGCCTTTGCTGCCCAGGCACTTTCGGTCAACAAGGAACTCGGTTGGGACACCAACAAGGTCAACGTCAATGGCGGTGCAATTGCCCTGGGCCACCCCATCGGCGCCTCCGGCTGCCGCGTTTTCGTGACGCTGCTCCACGAGATGATCGCCCGCGACTCGAAAAAAGGCTTGGCGACGCTGTGTATCGGCGGCGGTCAGGGGGTTGCGCTGGCAATTGAGCGAAGCTAGCTAGCGAGAATTGCCGAAGCGAAGACGTATCGCCTCTCATGCCCCCGCATCAGCGGGGGCATTTTTTTGCCTCAGCGATGCTTCACTCCCACAACCCGCGACGGCGTTAGCCATACCAGCAGCGTGCCCAGTAAAAACAATCCCGAGGCAGCCCACATGGCGACCGGCAGACTGGTGCCATCGACAATGCGGCCGCCCACCATGGCGCCAAAGCCAATGGACAAATTAAAGGTGAAGGCCATCAGTGCGGTAGCCGCTTCGGTGTTGGGCGCCGTCCGCAAAATCCAGGTTTGAATGCTCACCGAGACGCTGCCGAATACCGCACCCCATACCATGAGCAGCATCACACCACTGCTTGGCTGCACACCCAGCACCGGGAAGCTGGCCACGACAAGGAGCAGCAGACTGGGAATCGCCAGCACCGCTCGGTAAGGATGGCGCCCGGCGAACATGCCTGCCGCTATGTTGCCGAGGATGCCTGCCGCCCCGTATAGCAGCAGTAGGCTGCCTACGTGGCGCTGGGCAATACCGCTGATGTCCTGTAGGACGGGACTGATAAAGGTATAGGCCGCAAAGTGCCCCACCACCACCAAGCCGGTGGTCAGCACGGCCACCCTGATCCCACGGTTCTTGAACTGTTGCGCCAGTATCCTCAGACGAACCGGCTCGCTGGGTGGCAATGGCGGCAGCCAATACCACAGCGCCATCGCTGTTAACAGGCTTAACCCGCCCAGCGCCCCAAAGGCAACCCGCCAGCTACTGAACTCGCCCAACAGGGTTCCTAGCGGGACCCCAAGGACCGACGCCGCCGCGACACCACCAAAGATCACCGTCATCGCTTTGGAAACCTGGGCCTCGGGCACCAGACGCGGGGCAATACTCCCTGCCACCGCCCAGAAACCGCCAATACTGAGCCCTACCAGCACCCGAGAGGCCAATAGCAATACGAAGCTGCTGGCCATTGACGTCAGCAGGCTACCGACCACCATAACGCCCATCAGTGATGTCAACATGATACGGCGATCAAGACGCCCCACCGCGACCGGCAGAAGCGGCGCTGAAAAGGCCGCCACGACCCCAGGCACTGTCACCATCAAGCCGGCCATGCCCGGGGTAACGTCCATAGAAAACGCCACCTGCGGCAGCAGACCAATCGGTAACTGCTCGGCAGTCACCAACAGGAAAATCCCCATCATGACGGCGACCACTGCCCACCAACGCGGCGCCATTTGCTGTTCCATCGCATGCTCCTTTCCTAAGCCCCCAAACACTACCGCCCCCGCAACGAGACGCTGCGAGGGCGGTGATGTCGGCGCTGCCGCTGGATTAATCAGCGATTTCCGCGTCGTCGGCTTCGAAGGCCGCCTTCTCTTCTTCGGTGATCTCCTTGATCGAGAGCTTCACCCGGTTGCGGTTATCAATATCGAGGACTTTAACGAGCACATCGTCGCCTTCGTTCAGGAAATCGCGGACGTTGTTAACCCGCTCCTGAACAATTTGCGAAATATGCACGAGACCATCGGTACCTGGCATGATATTCACGAAAGCCCCGAAGTCGGCGATACGTACCACTTTACCCATGTACAGCTTGCCGATTTCCGCTTCTGCCGTAATGGCCAACACGGTATCAATGGCTTTTTTCGCGGCGGCTTTATCTTCCGCGTAGATACGCACGGTGCCGTCATCGTCCAGATCGACCGATGCGCCGGTATCTTCGCAGATCTTGCGGATCGTGGCGCCGCCCTTGCCGATCACATCGCGGATCTTGTCCGGCGCGATTTTGATCGTCGCCATGGATGGAGCATTCTCAGACACTTCGGCACGGCTCTGGGCGATCACGGCATTCATCTGCTCAAGAATACCCAGGCGTGCTTTCAAAGCCTGCTGCAGGGCCGTTTCCATGATCTCTTCGTTGATACCTTCGATCTTGATGTCCATCTGCAGGGCGGTCACGCCCTCTTCAGAACCAGCCACCTTGAAGTCCATATCACCAAGATGATCTTCGTCACCCAGGATATCGGTCAATACCGCAAAACCGTCTTCGTCTTTCACCAGACCCATGGCAATACCGGCCACCGGCGCCTTGAGCGGTACACCGGCGTCCATCAGGGCCAGCGACGAGCCGCAGACTGAGGCCATCGAGCTTGAGCCGTTGGACTCGGTAATTTCCGACACCACACGAATGGTATAGGGAAACGCATCTTCAGCCGGCAGCATGGCCTGTACACCCCGGCGAGCGAGGCGACCATGGCCGATTTCACGGCGCTTCGGTCCACCGAAAAAGCCCGCTTCACCGACGCTGTAGGGAGGGAAATTATAGTGCAGCATAAAGCGGTCTTTACGCTCGCCTTCCAACGACTCAATGAGCTGCGAATCGCGCAGTGTGCCCAGGGTCGCAATGGCTATCGCCTGGGTCTCACCACGAGTAAACACAGCGGAACCATGGGTCTTGGGCAGCGTACCGACCTCGATGTCCAACGGACGTACCGTGGTATTGTCACGGCCGTCAATACGCGGCTCGCCCTTGACAACACGAGAGCGTACGACACGCTTTTCAAGACCCGCGAAGGCGCCTTTGACGTCGTCCTTGCTGAACTTGCCTTCTGTCTCTTCGCCTTCGGCAGCAGCAAGCTGGTCGACTGCTTCGTCTTTCAAGGCCGAAAGGGCATCCTGACGCGCCATTTTATCGGTAATTCGATAGGCCTCGCCGACCTTGGCTTCGAAGGCGTCGGCCATGGCCGCTTTCAGCGCCATGTTCTCTTCGGGCGGCTGCCAATCCCAGCGCGGCTTACCGGCCTCTGCAACCAGTTCATTGATCGCACTGATAGCAACCTGCATTTCCTGATGACCGAACAGCACGGCACCCAGCATTTCGTCTTCAAGCAGCTCTTTGGCTTCAGACTCGACCATCAGCACGGCTTTTTCAGTACCGGCGACGACCATATCCAGTTCCGAGCTGGCAAGCTCTTCAACGGTGGGATTCAGGAAGTAGCCCTGCTCTTCGTTAAAGCCGACCCGGGCACAGCCAATCGGGCCGCTAAACGGCACACCTGAAATCGACAGCGCCGCTGAGGTACCGATCATTGCCGCGATATCCGGATCGTGATTGCGATCGGTGGAGAGAACGGTACAGATCACCTGCACTTCGTTCATGAACCCCTTGGGGAACAGCGGACGGATAGGGCGGTCGATCAAACGCGAGGTGAGCGTCTCTTTTTCGGTGGGACGACCTTCGCGTTTGAAAAAGCCGCCAGGAATCTTGCCTACCGCGTAGGTTTTCTCCTGGTAATGAACCGAAAGAGGGAAGAAGGGCTGGTTGGGATTTGCTTCTTTCTTTGCCACTACCGTACACAGCACCACGGTGTCATCCATGGTGACCATAACGGCGCCGGTGGCCTGACGAGCAATGCGCCCAGTTTCTAGCGTGACGGTGCTACGACCGTATTGGAACGTTTTTTTTACCGGATTCACGGCGACTTCCTTTAACATTAATAGCTACTTGTCTTTTCGTTTGGGTCGTTTGGACTCGCCACCATTCTAGGCGTTGCCGCGCAATAGGGCTACCACAAACAAGAAAACGGGCAGCCCCTGAGGAGCTGCCCGTTTCTCGACCTTCGCCAACAATAACTTAGCGGCGGATGCCCAAGCTCTGAATCAGAGACTGATAGCGCTCGAAATCTTTACGCTTCAGGTAATCCAGCAGCTTACGACGCTGGTTTACCATGCGGATCAGACCACGACGCGAGTGGTGATCCTGCTTGTTGGTTTTGAAGTGATCCTGCAGGCCGTTGATGTTGGCGCTCAGCAGTGCAACCTGCACTTCAGGTGATCCGGTGTCGTTCTCGCCGCGGCCGTATTCGTTGACGATTTCGGCCTTCTTTTCAGCGGTTAATGCCATCTGTCTCTCCAGTAAGCAATATGCCTAACAATGAATGGGTGAGACCACGCATATTTGCAGTCTCAATCTACTACTCTAGGTCTACAATTTTCGCGCAAATCGCCGCATTGATGCAACGCTTTACGAGATAGCGACCGTACTTAACAGCCGCTTGGGTGCCACTTCCTGGCCCTCTTTTACAACGCCAAGACCAATAAACGCCTCCGCGTAATAAAGTCTTGCCAGCGCCTCGGGTGGCAGTGATTTACCAGACACCACATTGGCCGACTGGCCGTGAGCCAAGCGCCCATAAGCCGGTTCGTCCAATGTAAGCGACGGCAAATGATCCACCAGCACGTCAACCGGCATCAGCTCGGCTTCGCGGGCCGCTTGATCGGCTAACGCCTCAAGCGCTTCCAGCGTCCACATGGCATCGCCGTTGAAAGGGCCGGTCTTGAGCCTTCTCAACTGACTGATGTGGCCGCCACAGCCCAGTGCCTTGCCAATGTCTTCAGCCAGGGTACGGATGTAGGTCCCTTTGCTGCAGCTGACTTCCAGTTCGAAGGCCGTGCCTTCAAATGACAGCAGGCGGGCATCATACACGCTTACCCGCCGCGCTGCACGCTCAACCTGCTTCCCTTCGCGGGCCAGCTCGTAGAGTTTTTTACCTTCGTGCTTCAGCGCCGAGTACATCGGCGGCACCTGGTCGATCTCACCGCGAAAGCCGGATAATACCGACTCAATATCGTTGACCGTCAGGCTTGGCACATCATGTTGCTCAATGACCGCGCCTTCTGCATCCCCCGTGTCGGTTATCGTCCCCAGTTCTACCCGGGTGCGATACACCTTGTCGGCTTCCAGCAGGTGCGATGAAAACTTGGTGGCCTCACCCAGGCAGATGGGCAGCAAGCCGGTGGCCATCGGATCCAGCGTGCCGGTGTGGCCCGCTTTTTGTGCCTCGAAAAGACGACGCACCCGCTGCAAGGCATGGTTGCTGGAAAGCCCTTTCGGTTTATCCAGCAGAACAATACCATTCACCGGCAACCCCCGGCGGCGACGCGCCATTAACGCGTCTCCCCGCCTGGCTCATCCGCGCCTTCATCATCCTGTTCCTGACGGGCACGGTCGGTTGAAACCGCTTCGTCAATCAGTGACGACAGCTGTTGGCCACGCACCACGCTTTCATCGAAATGAAAGCGCAATTCGGGAACGTGGCGCAGTTTAATGCGCTTGGCAATCTGGCTTCTCAAGAAACCTGCCGCCCGTTTCAGCACCTTCAGGTTTTCCTTGATACGCTCGGGATCCTGCTCACCCAACAGGGTGACGTAGATATCAGCATAACCCAGGTCGCGGCTCACGGTGACACCGCTGACCGTGACCATGCCGAGGCGTGGGTCTTTCACTTCGCGCTGGATCAGCACCGCCAGCTCCTTCTGGAGCTGGTCGGCTACCCGGTCGGTACGCTTGAATTCGCGCATGCTTGCTCCTCAGCCCTACAGGCTGCGCTCGACCTTCACTTGGTCAAAGACTTCGATCTTGTCGCCGACCTGAACATCGTTGTAGTTCTTCACGCCGATGCCACACTCGACGCCGCTACGTACTTCCTGAACGTCGTCCTTATAGCGGCGCAGCGATTCGAGCTCGCCTTCGTAGATCACCACGTCATCACGCAGCACGCGAATCTTCTTGTTCCGGTGCACGGTGCCTTCGACCACCATACAGCCGGCGATCGCGCCGATCTTCGGCGCGCGGAAGACATCGCGTACTTCGGCAATACCGACGATTTCTTCTTTCCACTCCGGCGCAAGCATACCGCTCATCGCCTGCTTGACCTCGTCGATCAGCTGGTAGATGACGCTGTAGTAGCGCAGATCCAGGCCTTCACGTTCGATGATTTCGCGGGCGGCAGCATCGGCACGCACGTTAAAGCCGACCACGATGGCTTCGGAGGCGAGCGCCAGGTTGGCATCGGTACCGGTGATACCGCCCACACCCGAGGACACAACCGCCACTTCGACTTCGTCGGTGGAGAGCTCTTCCAACGCGCCCTTGATGGCTTCCAGCGAGCCCTGGACGTCGACTTTCAAGACGATGTTGACCTTGGCCACTTCGTCTTGGCCCATCTGGCTGAACATGTTCTCCAGTTTGGCCTTTTGCTGACGCGCCAGGCGTACTTCGCGGTACTTGCCTTGACGGAAGTTGGCCACTTCGCGGGCTTTCTTCTCGTCGGCCACCACCATGAAGTCGTCACCGGCGTCCGGCGTACCGTCCAGGCCCTGGATCTCGACCGGCATGGCCGGGCCCACCTCGTCCACTTGCTTGGCAAGTTCGTTGGTTAGCGCCCGCACGCGACCGTAGTGCAGCCCGGCCAGGACGATATCGCCTTTCTTGAGCGTACCGTTCTGAACCAGCACGGTCGCCACGGGGCCACGGCCTTTATCCAGGCGCGACTCAACCACGACACCTTTACCCGGTGCTTCAGGCACGGCTTTAAGCTCGAGCACTTCAGAGACCAGCTGGATCGCTTCCAGCAGCTCCTCAATGCCATCACCGCTCTTGGCAGACACGTGGACGAACTGGGTATCGCCGCCCCACTCTTCCGAGATCACGCCGTGCTGCGATAGCTCGTTACGAATGCGGTCGAAGTCAGCACCCTCTTTGTCGATCTTGTTGACCGCCACTACCATCGGCACACCCGCCGCTTTGGAGTGCTCGATCGCCTCAACCGTCTGGGGCATCACACCGTCATCCGCCGCCACGACCAGAATGACAACGTCGGTCGCCTGGGCGCCGCGGGCACGCATGGCGGTGAACGCCGCGTGGCCTGGCGTATCCAGGAAGGTAACGCCGCCATGTTCGTCTTCCACATGGTAGGCACCGATATGCTGGGTAATACCACCCGCTTCGCCGGTCGCCACCTTGGCCTTACGGATATAATCGAGAAGCGACGTCTTACCATGGTCAACGTGGCCCATCACGGTCACGACCGGGGAACGGGTGATCTCGTCGCCTTCATAGGAGATGCCTTCGAGCATTTCCGTTTCCAGCGCGTCGTCCTTCACCAGCTTGACCTTGTGACCCATCTCCTCGACGACGATGGCCGCCGTATCCTGATCGATGGTCTGGTTGATGGTGACCGCCGCGCCCATGTTGAACATCGCCTTGATGACTTCATTGGCCTTGATCGACATCTTGTCGGCCAGATCCGCCACGCTGATGGACTCGGGGATCGAGACCTCGCGCACGATCGGCTGGGTCGGCTTCTGGAAGCCATGCTTGCCGTTACCACCGCTTGAACTACCACCACGACGACCACCGCGGCGTTCGGCACGCTTGGCTTTCTTGCCACCAGCGCCGCGCTTGCGCTCTTCGCGATCACCGCGATCTTCCTCGTCATCACGACGGCCTTTCTTCTTGGCCGCTGATTTCTTGGGCGGTGCTGTGCGGCGATCGGTGCGGCCTTCTTTCGGCGGTGCCGGCGGCATTTCTTCAGGTGCCGGGGTATCGTCGATCTGCAGCTCAGGCACTTGAGCGTCAGATGCTTTCTGTGCCTCGACCTGAGCTGCTTGTTCGGCTTCTTTACGCGCCGCTTCTTCAGCCGCCTTGGCTTTTTCTGCAGCGGCTTTTTCTTCCGCTTCACGCGCCTCGCGTGCCTTGCTTTCAGCCTCAGCTTCCGCCATGTCACCGACTAACTGACGCGGGCCAGCATGCTTGGGCTCAGGCGCTTTCGGCTTATTCTCTTCTTCAGAGCGCTTGACGTACGTCTTCTTCTTGCGCACCTGAACTTCAATCGTTTTGCCGCGCTCGCCTGTCTTGATACGGCTGCGGGTTTTGCGCGTCAGTGTAATACGGCTCTTGCCGCTATCACTTTCATCGCCATCGCCGCCGTGACTTTTCTTCAGAAAGTTAAGCAAGGTGCGCTTATCTTCTTCTGATACGGCATCGGTTTCCGAGGCGTGCTGCAAACCCGCTTCTTTCATCTGTTCTAGCAGGCGAGGCACATCGCGGCCTACCTTTACTGCAAAATCTTTAACTGTCATATCTGACATATTGACCCTCCTCAGCCCGTGACCTGTTTACTGTGTGTTTGAATCCGACGCGTCATCGTCTTCAAACCAGGGCGCACGGGCAGTCATGATCAGTGCCGCTGCGCGCGCTTCGTCCAACTCCTCGATATCGACCAGATCGTCAACAGACTGCTCGGCGAGATCTTCCATGGTAACAATGCCGCGGCTGGCAAAAATGAAGGCCAGATGGCGCTCCATGCCGTCCATCGCCAGCAGATCGTCTGCCGGCTGGGCACCGTCTAACGCTTCTTCCGAGGCAATGGCCATCGTCAGCAGCTCGTCTTTCGCTCGTGCACGCAGCTCTTCAACCAGATCCTCGTCGAATTCTTCGATTTCAAGCATCTCTTCAAGCGGCACATAGGCGACTTCTTCAAGGGTTGTGAACCCTTCTTCCACTAACAGGCGGGCAACATCTTCATCGACCTGGAGATGGCTGACGAAAGAATCTACCAGACTATCAATTTCCTGGTCGCGCTTGGCTTCCGCTTCATCTTCGGTCATGACGTTAATGCGCCATCCGGTCAGATCAGAAGCCAGACGCACATTCTGGCCGCTTCGGCCTATGGCCTGGGCCAGGTTGTCCTGGGCAACGGCAACGTCCATCGCATGGGCATCTTCGTCAACAAGGATAGACGCCACGTCGGCGGGTGCCATGGCATTAATCACCAACTGTGCTGGATTGTCATCCCATAGCACGATATCGACACGTTCGTTTTGTAGCTCGGTCGATACTGCTTGAACGCGAGAGCCACGCATGCCGACACAGGCACCGACTGGGTCAATACGACGGTCATTGGTCTTCACGGCAATCTTGGCGCGTGAACCGGGATCCCTTGCCGCCCCTTTGATCTCGATTAGCTGCTCGGCGATTTCCGGCACTTCAATCTTGAACAGCTCGATAATCAACTCGGGGCAGGTGCGCGATAGCTGTAGCTGGGCACCGCGGGCGTCTGGATCCACCTTGACCAGCAGCGCGCGCACACGCTCGTTCATGCGGTAGCGCTCACCGTGGATCATTTCGTTGCGCGGCAGAAACGCTTCTGCATTGTCACCCAGGTCAATGATCAAGCCGTCGCGCGTGGTCTTTTTGACAATACCGGCGACCAACTCCCCTTCACGGTCGGTGTATTGACGTACGACCTCGGCACGCTCGGCTTCGCGCACTTTTTGCACGATGACTTGCTTGGCCGTTTGTGCCGCAATACGACCAAACACGGCGTTTTCGATTTTCTGCTCGACGACATCGCCCAGCTTCAGCGGCGGATCGCGCTGTTCAGCGATGGTCTGCTTAATTTCGTAGTCTGGCGTTTCGAATTCGTCGTCCTCGACCACCGTCCAGTAGCGAAACGTCTCGTAATCCCCCGTACGGCGGTCAATGTGCACCCGCACGCTGGCTTCTTCATTGTCAAAACGCTTGCGTGACGCGCTCGCAAGAGCAGATTCCACCGCTTCAAAAATAACGTCGCGGGGAACACCTTTTTCGTTAGAGATCGCGTCAACGACCATTAATATTTCTTTACTCATGCGTTTGCCTCGCCAGAAAACCTGTCCTTATGTGCATCGTGCCAGCTGCCTGCCGGCCACCACGCCACCTGGTTAATCGTCAAACTGCGGTACAATGTGCGCAGAATCAATGTCTTCTATGGGAAAACAATACTCTTCGCCATCCATCTGCAGCAGTATTTCGTCGCCCTCGACACCTGCCAGCAATCCTTGGAACTTGCGACGCCCGTCAAAAGGGGCGCGCAGTTTTAATGCGACATGATGACCTTGAAAACGGGAAAAATGATCCAGGGTATACAGCGGGCGTGCCATGCCCGGCGAAGACACTTCGAGCCGATACTCCCCCGGAATAGGATCTTCGACGTCTAATATCGCACTGACTTGACGACTGATATCGGCGCAGTCTTCAACATTGACGCCGCTTTCGCGTTCGATATAAATCACCAACCGCGAATGCTTACCCTGCGAAAGATGGTCGATGCCCCATAGTTCAAAGCCCATGGCAGCAACAACAGGTTCTATCAGCGCGTGCAGCGCCGCATGTTTTGTGGCCACAGACATTGCTCCTATAGCCGTTGCATCAGGCACCTGGCCAGGAGACATATGAAAAGCTAGGTGGCTGATTGGCGTTACCCGGAAATGTGCCTCCGGCAAGCCGATGGGCATCCGCCCTTGAGACACGCTTGTTAACGAAAAGCTGCTAACAAAAAGCCCCTTCACAGGAAGGGGCTTTTTGAAAGAAACCTGTTACACCAACATGACGGTAAGCATTGGGAAAGCCCTTAACGATGGCGCCGCCTCTTATGACATGAAACGCTCGCACATGTTTGCTTATCGCCAGAAAGTGGTAGCGGGGACCGGATTTGAACCGATGACCTTCGGGTTATGAGCCCGACGAGCTACCAGACTGCTCCACCCCGCATCAATCTAGGTCGCAGATAATAGACGCTCAAGCTTATTTCGTCAAGCTGTCTTTTACCCTTACACGCTCCAACCAAGTAGCGTTTATTACGTCTGGGGAGCTGGAGAACCAGCGCAACAGATGGTGCCGAAGGCGGGACTTGAACCCGCACGACCGTAAGGTCACTACCCCCTCAAGATAGCGTGTCTACCAATTCCACCACTTCGGCATCAGGGGAGGCTCAAGGAAGCAACATCAATCAGTTACTCGCTACTTTCCTCTAGCACTGGCGCGGCATTATCCGCACTTTCGTCACCTTCGTCAAGCATTGGTGCACTTTGCTGTTGCTCGATCAGGTTGGCATCAGGAATACCTGCTTCCGGTGCCTGCCCTGCCTGAGTGGCAAAGTAAGCCAGCGCCATCGATGTGACGAAAAAGCCTGCGGCAAGGATGGCCGTGAAACGAGACAGAAAATTACCGCTGCCGCGTGAACCAAATACCGTTTGCGACGCACCGCCACCAAAGGCGGCACCTGCTTCGGCACCTTTACCCTGCTGAAGCAGGATGAGCACAACCAGGGCGATCGCAATCACCACGTGGACCATTAGAATTGCAACTTGCATGGCGTTATCCTGCTGACTGACAAATGGCGTAAAATTCGTCGGTTTTGAGCGAAGCACCGCCCACCAAACCGCCGTCGATGTCCGGCTGAGCAAGCAGCTCAGCCGCATTGCTTGCATTCATGCTGCCGCCGTACAACAGCTTGAGCTGTTCGGCAAGCACCGCGTCGAAGGACGCCTGGTAAGACCGAATACCGGCCATTACCTCTTGAGCTTGTTCAGGCGTTGCTGTTCGTCCTGTGCCAATCGCCCAAACCGGCTCATAGGCGATGACCACCTCAGAACGCTGAGCGGGCTCCAGGCGAGACATTACGTACCCGACCTGGCGCAGCACGACATCCATGGTGCGATCCGCATCGCGCTCTTCCAGGGTTTCCCCGACACAGAGAATCGGGGTAAGTCCTGACGCCAGGGCTGCCATCAGACGATCAAATACCTGCTCGTCATTTTCCTGATAAAGCTGACGCCGCTCTGAATGGCCAGCCAGTACGTAGGCGACATCAAACTCCTGAAGCATACTGCCACTGACTTCGCCGGTATGAGCGCCTGAGGACTGAGGATTGAGCGTCTGCGCACCCAGTTTTAGCGACGTCTTTTTGAAGGCCTGCCGCGCCATCTCCAGATAAGGAAAAGGCGGAATCACGACCACATCAACGCCAGCAGGCAACTTGGCGGCCGCAAAAGCATCGCCAAACGCTTTCACCAGAGCCGTCGAACCGTTCATTTTCCAGTTACCGGCAATTAATGGCCTACGCATGGAATCTCCTCACACTCAAGGTGGAGCGAAATGGTATAGGAGCGGACTTGTCAAGACAACCGCTGTTGTCAGCAGAGGCTATTTAAGCAGCGCTTGCACCTGTTCAGCCAAACGATTGGCCAACTTATCGACATCCAGATGCGCGCGCCCCTCCACCATGACACGAATTAACGGCTCAGTGCCCGAGGCCCTGAGCAATACACGACCTTCATCACCCAACTCCTTTTCGAGAGCGGACACTGCCTTCTGAAGCGGCTCCGAGGCCATCACGTCCTTGGCATTTGTCCCTGCAGGCAACCTGACGTTCACCAGCGCCTGCGGGACTTTTTCCAACCCTCTTAACAAGGCGGGGAGCGGTTGCTGCTCACGCATCATCAGCGCCAACACCTGCAACGCTGACACGATGCCGTCTCCGGTGGTCTGGACATGGCTGCACAAGATATGGCCCGACGATTCGCCACCCAACTCCCACTGATTGGCCGCCATACGCTCCATCACGAAACGGTCACCGACCTTGGCGCGCTCAAACGGAATACCCATTTTTTCCAGCGCCATCGCCAGCCCCAAGTTACTCATGAGCGTCCCTACCACACCGCCATCCAGCAAACCACGCTCGTGACGATCCCGGGCAATCAGATAAAGAATATCGTCGCCGTCGACTTCACGACCATCGGAATCGACGAGTAATACACGATCGCCGTCGCCGTCAAAGGCGATCCCCAGGTCGGCGCCTTGCTGGATAACCGCCGCGCGCAACGCTGCCGGGTGCGTCGAGCCCACGTTCTGGTTGATATTCAAACCATCTGGCGTCCCGCCAATGATGCTGACCTCGGCCCCCAGTTCACGAAACACACTCGGCGCGATGTGATAAGTGGCACCATGAGCGCAGTCGAGCACAATGGTCAAGCCATGCAGGCTGAGGCGATCCGGCAGGGTCGATTTGCAAAACTCGATATAGCGACCGGCCGCATCATCAATCCGCATGGCTTTGCCCAGTTGGGCGGCCCCTGCGGTGGTTAACGGCGCATCCAGCATGGTCTCGATTTGGTCTTCAATAGCGTCCGGAAGTTTCTTACCCTCCGCCGAAAAAAACTTGATGCCGTTATCGTCGAATGGATTGTGGGAGGCTGAAATCACGATCCCGGCATCGGCCCGAAAGGTGCGCGTCAAATAGGCAATACCGGGGGTAGGCATTGGCCCCAGCAGCGCCACATCGGCGCCCGCTGCAGACAGCCCCGATTCAAGCGCAGACTCGAACATGTAACCAGAGATACGGGTATCCTTGCCGATCAACACCCGGGTGCGACCTTTCTCCCGGCGTAAGACCTGCCCCGCGGCCCAGCCCAGCTTGAGCATAAAATCGGCGGTAATGGGTGACTGGCCGACCGTTCCGCGAATACCGTCCGTGCCAAAATAGCGTCTTGTCATGCGTTATTCTCCTTCTTGGTAGCGGCCTCACAGCCTTCCTGACACACAGCCCACGCCATATTGATGGCGTCGACCGTCGGCCCCACATCATGGACGCGAACGATACTCGCCCCGCGTTCAACCGCCATGGCCGCCAACGCAAGCCCGCCTGGCAACCGTTCGTCTATGGGTCGACCCAACACTTTACCGATCATGCTCTTGCGCGACATGCCGACGAGCACCGGCAGACCTAATGATCGAAGGGCATCCATGCGATTCAGCAAGCGCAAATTGTGCTCAACCGTCTTGCCAAAGCCAAAGCCCGGATCCACGAGCAGACGATGACGGCGCAGCCCTGCGGCTTCGCACTCGGCAACTCGGGCCGCCAGATAGTCGACCACCACTTCTTCGATGGGTTGAGTATAGGCAGGTGCCTGCTGCATATCCTGCGGCTCACCCTGACGGTGCATCAAGCACACCGGCAATCCGCTGCCCGTGGCGGCTGCCAAGGCCCCATCCCGCTCAAGTGCCCGCACGTCATTGATCATGCCGGCCCCCAGCGTGCTCGCCTCGTGCATCACGGCAGGGCAACTGGTGTCCACCGAAACAAGCGCATCCAGCTCGCGTACCAGTGCTTCCACGACCGGCGCAACACGATCAAGCTCCTGCTGCTCGCCGACGGGGGAGGCACCAGGGCGAGTCGATTCACCCCCCACATCAATCATGGCGGCGCCTTCCGCCAGCATTTGCTCGGCGCGGCGTAACGCATCGTCCAATGCCACGTGCTGGCCACCGTCAGAGAACGAATCCGGCGTGACGTTCAAAACGCCCATGACGCGAGGAAAGGAAAGGTCAAGTAAATGCCGGCCACAACGCAATTGCGCTGAAAGCTGCGCCTGCGGAGCCGACGGGGTGGGACGTGCCGTAGAAGTCATGCTGTCGCCTGGTCGAAAAAACATATCGGTATTATAGGTGCACAGCATAACAAAAAGGCGTCCCGTTTGGGGACGCCTTAATGTTAGCTCAATGACCGGACTTGGAGCCTAAGGACCGGCAGGGCCACCTAGGGGGTCAGAGGGTCGACGGCTAGGCTCTTCGTCATCTGAATCACCATCGCCACTTGCCTCATCACCATTACGCGTATCGCTGGGGGACGCGCTGGACTGATCGCTTGATGCAGGCGTCCCACCACCGGATGAATCGCCGTCATTCCAGCCTTCCGGCGGACGCGGGTCGCGGCCGTCCATAATATCTTTTAGCTGGTCGGCATCAATGGTTTCGTACTTCATCAGCGCTTCCGCCATCGCGTCGAGTTTATCGCGATTGTCGGTCAGAATGCGGCGCGCCTCCTCGTAGCAATCATCGATAATCTTGCGGACTTCCTTATCGAGCCGTGTGGTGGTTTCACCCGACTTCATCTTGGAGCCACCCTGGCCAGGACCGCCGAGGAACTGGTGGGACTCGTCCTCGTCATACATGATCGGCCCCATTTCATCCGACAGCCCCCACTTGGCGACCATGTTATGGGCAAGCTCAGTGGCGCGCTTGATATCGTTGGATGCCCCGGTGGTGACACCGTTAGGCCCAAGCGTCATCTCCTCGGCAATACGACCACCGAACAGCGAGCAGATCTGACTCAGAATTTGCTGACGCGACAGGCTGTAACGATCCTCTTCAGGGAGGAACATGGTCACACCCAATGCCCGTCCCCGAGGAATGATCGTTACCTTATAAACCGGGTCGTGGCTGGGCGCCACCAGGCCGATAATTGCGTGGCCCGACTCGTGGTAAGCCGTATTGAGCTTTTCCTTGTCGGTCATGACCATGGATTTGCGCTCAGCGCCCATCATGATCTTGTCCTTGGCCAGGTCGAGCTCTTCCATACTGACCAGCCGCTTGTTACGACGGGCAGCGAAGAGGGCAGCCTCGTTGACCAGGTTGGCCAGATCGGCCCCCGAAAAGCCGGGTGTACCGCGTGCAATCAGCTGCGGTTTGACATCGTCAGCCAGCGGCACCTTGCGCAAGTGCACGCCGAGGATATGCTCACGACCACGGATATCAGGCAAGGCAACGGTTACCTGACGATCAAAGCGTCCTGGACGCAGCAGTGCGGGGTCAAGCACGTCAGGACGGTTAGTAGCCGCAATGACGATGACGCCTTCATTGGCCTCGAAGCCGTCCATCTCAACCAGTAGCTGGTTCAGGGTCTGCTCACGCTCGTCGTTACCGCCACCCATGCCAGCACCACGCGAGCGGCCTACCGCATCAATCTCATCAATAAAGATGATGCACGGCGCCTGCTTCTTGGCCTGCTCGAACATATCGCGTACACGGGACGCGCCGACACCGACAAACATTTCAACGAAGTCAGAGCCGGAGATAGAGAAGAACGGCACCTTGGCTTCGCCGGCAATCGATTTCGCCAGCAGCGTTTTACCGGTACCCGGCGGCCCTACCATCAGAACACCACGCGGAATTGTGCCGCCCAGGCGCTGGAACTTGGTCGGGTCGCGCAAAAAGTCGACAAGCTCTTCGACTTCTTCCTTGGCTTCATCGCAACCGGCAACGTCCGAGAACGTCGTCTTGACCTGATCATGAGAGAGCAGCTTGGCTTTGGACTTGCCAAAGCTCATCGGGCCGCCTTTACCTCCCCCGGCACCGCCCTGCATCTGGCGCATGAAAAACATGAAAATGGCCAGGATCAGCAGAATCGGGAAGCTGGCGATCAGCAGACGCGTCCAGATACTTTGTTGCTCCGGCTCTTTACCGATAACCGTCACGTCGTTGCTCAGCAGATCATCCATCAGCTTGGGATCTTCTGCCGCAGGACGAATTGTCTGAAACTGTGAACCATCGGTCCGCTCACCGGAGATGGTATAGCCATCAATAGTGACGCTGCGTACTTCCTGGTCCTGCACCTGCTCAACGAACTGGGTATAGTTCATTGTCTGGGGTGCGCTCTCGGTACTGAAATTATTGAACACTGTCAGTAGAACGGCCGCGATGACCAACCACAGAATCAGGTTCTTTGCCATATCGTTCAAGGGGCTACCCTCATTACAAGAATCCGTCAGTTAAACCTATCAATGAGACCTTACACCAGCCTCGAGGGTTCAACCATTGCCAAGGCGTCTAATACCTTGGGCCATCTGTGCCACGATCACCTTTAAGGCTCAATATGACACACTTTGCAACTGTCTGTCTGGCTATCGCGGTGATAAATCCTGTCGATAGTCCTAGCGCTGATCATGCCCCCCGAAAGCCCTCCGCCAGCAGATAGACTTCACGGGATCGCGCCCGAGAAGCACCGGGTTTACGTGTCACCACCCGCTTGAAGCTTTCGCGAAGCTCTTTTAGATAACTGTCAAAGCCTTCGCCCTGAAAGACCTTTACCAGCAACTGACCACCCGGAGAGAGCGTTTCACGTGCCAACTCCAGCGCCAGCTCCACCAGATACATGGCTTGAGGCTGGTCAATCGCCGCCATGCCACTCATATTGGGGGCCATATCCGACATCACAAGGTCTACCGGACGATTTTCCAACCGCTCAAGAATCGCATTGAGCACCGCTTCCTCGGTAAAGTCCCCCTGAACAAAGGACACATCGGCCAGCCCATCCATATCGAGAATATCGGAAGCGATGACCATGCCCTGCGGACCGACTTTCTCGGCGGCGATTTGACTCCACCCCCCTGGCGCAGCACCAAGGTCAATGACGGTCATCCCAGGACGCAACAGCTTGTCCTTTTCGTCAATCTCGAGCAATTTATAGCTCGCCCGCGAGCGATAGCCATCCTGCCAACTCTGCTTGACGTAAGGATCGTCAAAATGCTCTTTCATCCAGCTTGCGCTGGTTTTACTTGATGGCCGCTTACGGCCTGGGGGCGTGTGCTGCATGAGAAAATCTAACACTGGAAGAGGCGACGGCACGCTTTAACACCATGTCTTTCACTCGGTGGCGTTTCACCGTAAGATGGAACGTTAAGCGCAAACTGGGATACCGCAAGATACCATGAGCTTGTCACAGGCACAAAAGAAAGCATTTCGTAGCATTGGTCACCACTTGAATCCGGTCGTCACCGTTTCAGAAAACGGCGTTTCCGACAATTTACTGGCTGAACTCGACCGTGCGCTCAACGACCACGAACTGATCAAGGTAAAGCTGGCATTACCGGAGCGCGATGAGCGCGCCGCCATGCTCGAGGAGCTGATCAACCACAGCCAATCAGAGCCGGTTCAGACCATTGGCAAAATGGCGCTGCTCTATCGCCACAATCCGCAAGTGAACCCCAAGCTTTCGAACATCAAACGCTTCGAAAACCACCACGGTCGTCGCTAACGCCTCGCACGAGCCAGAAGCTACCGCCAGGCCAGCATGCCGCACCCGCCGTCAGACAAAACGCCCCCGCAGCCATGGTTGCGGGGGCGTTTTGTTTCAGGCTTCGCTCAAGCTTGAATCAGAGGTGCTCAACACTCTCGATCTCGTACTCGACGTCGCCACCCGGGGTCGTCACCACGACCACATCGCCTTCCTCTTTACCGATAAGCGCACGGGCAATCGGCGAGGTCACGGAGATGAGTCCTGACTTAATATTGGCTTCGTCTTCACCCACAATCCGGTACGTCACCTGAGCGTCGGTATCCAGATTGAGCAGTGATACCGTCACGCCAAAAATCACCTTCCCGGTCTTTGGCAGCTTGGTGACATCGATTACCTGGGCGCCTGACAGCTTGCTTTCGATTTCCTGGATACGCCCTTCGATAAACCCTTGCTGTTCACGCGCAGCATGATACTCGGCGTTTTCCTTAAGGTCGCCGTGCTCGCGCGCTTCAGCGATAGCCGCAATCACCTGGGGACGAGCTTCGCTCTTGAGGTGATTGAGTTCATCACGAAGACTTTTTTCGCCCGCTATCGTCATCGGGACCTTGTTCATTGACTTGCTCCTGCATGCAGATCCTGAAGGCGCCGCACCGTAATCTCCCTACCGTACTCAAGCGCCATGCAAACGGCATTAGCGCCCGCCAAGGTGGTCGCATAGGGCACCTTGCGCGCGAGAGCAGTACGGCGAATGACCGAAGAGTCGTTAATAGCCTGGCGACCTTCGGTAGTGTTCACGATGTAGGCGATTTCGTCGTTCTTCAACAGATCGACGATGTGGGGACGACCTTCGTAGACTTTATTGACGTGCTCCACTGACAGACCAGCCGCTTCCAGGGCAGCTGCCGTGCCACGCGTTGCACAGAGAGTAAAGCCCAATGTTAGCAGAGAACGAGCCACTTCGATAATCCCCTGCTTGTCCGGCTCACGTACGGACAGAAATGCCTTGCGCTCGCCGGTGAGCGCAGGAATCGCCTCCCCAGCCCCCAGTTGCGCTTTGAAGAAGGCTTCAGCAAAGGTCTCGCCCGACCCCATTACTTCGCCGGTGGACTTCATTTCCGGCGACAGAATCGGATCGACACCGGGGAATTTATTGAACGGGAAAACCGCCTCTTTAACACTATAGAAGTGCGGCACGATTTCATGATCGAAGCCCTGCTCAGCAAGGGTTTGACCGGCCATGCAGCGCGCCGCGACCTGGGCCAGCGAGGTACCAATGCACTTGGAGACAAACGGCACGGTACGCGATGCACGCGGATTGACCTCGATCACGTAGATCTCGCCGTCCTGCCAGGCAAGCTGTACGTTCATCAGGCCCTTGACGCCCAGCTCCACGGCCATCTGCTTGACCTGATCGCGCATTTCATCCTGCACGGCGGCGGGTAGCGAGTAAGGCGGCAACGAACAGGCCGAGTCGCCGGAGTGAACGCCCGCTTGCTCCACGTGCTGCATGATACCGCCAATCACTACCTGCTGACCGTCGGAAACCGCATCGATATCGATCTCGATCGCCGCGCTCAAAAAGTGATCCAACAGGACCGGTGAGTCGTTGGAGACTTTCACCGCGTTGGTCATGTAGTTCTCGAGCTCGGAAGCATCGTAGACGATTTCCATCGCCCGACCGCCGAGGACGTAACTGGGCCGCACCACCAACGGATAGCCAATGGCATCAGCTTTGGAAAAGGCTTCGTCAAAGCTGCGCGCAGTGGCGTTGGGCGGCTGTTTGAGGCCCAGCTTGTCGATCATCTGCTGGAAACGCTCGCGGTCTTCGGCGCGGTCGATGGCGTCCGGCGTGGTGCCGATAATCGGCACACCAGCGGCTTCAAGCTCGCGGGCGAGCTTCAATGGGGTTTGGCCACCGAACTGGACGATCACGCCCACCGGCTTCTCTTTGTCGGCGATTTCGAGCACGTCTTCCAGTGTCACTGGCTCGAAATATAGCCGGTCAGAGGTATCGTAGTCGGTCGAGACGGTTTCCGGATTGCAGTTGACCATGATGGTTTCATAGCCATCGTCGTGCATGGCAAACGCCGCGTGCACACAGCAGTAGTCGAACTCGATCCCCTGACCAATCCGGTTGGGGCCGCCGCCCAGCACCATGATTTTCTGACGGTCAGAGACGTCTGCTTCGCACTCTTCTTCGTAGGTGGAGTACATGTAGGCAGTATCCGAGGCGAACTCCGCCGCACAGGTATCCACCCGCTTGTAGACCGGGCGAATGCCGGCGGCCTGGCGCGTTTTGCGGAAATCTTTCTCTGCCACGCCCAACAGCTTGGCCAACCGGGCATCCGAGAAGCCCTTGCGCTTGAGCTGGCAAAGCTCACGGGCGGAAAGCTCGCTAAGAGAACGCCGTTGCACAGCGGCTTCACTCAGCACGAGATCTTCCAACTGCACCAGGAACCAGCGGTCGATATTGGTGAGCGCAAACACCTCCTCGACGCTCATCCCGGCACGCAGGGCGTCAGCGACAAAGAAGATGCGCTCGGCACCGGCGGCCTGAAGCTCGCCTTGAATCACCGCCATATTGTCAGACGTGAAATCGGTAATGATGGGATCAAGGCCGTCGTTACCGGTTTCCATGCCGCGCAACGCTTTTTGCAGCGACTCCTGGAAGGTACGGCCGATCGCCATCACTTCGCCCACCGATTTCATCTGGGTGGTCAGGCGGTCGTTGGCCTGTGGGAATTTCTCGAAGGTGAAACGTGGAATCTTGGTCACCACGTAATCGATAGACGGCTCGAACGACGCCGGTGTACGCCCACCGGTAATATCGTTTTGCAGCTCATCCAGGGTATAACCCACCGCCAGCTTGGCAGCGATCTTGGCAATCGGAAAGCCAGTGGCTTTTGAGGCCAGCGCCGAGGAACGCGACACCCGCGGGTTCATCTCGATCACCACCAGGCGACCGGTCTTGGGGTCCATACCAAACTGGACGTTGGAGCCACCGGTTTCCACGCCAATCTCGCGCAGGACCGCGAGGCTGGCGTCACGCATGATCTGGTATTCTTTATCGGTCAGCGTTTGCGCCGGCGCCACGGTGATGGAGTCGCCGGTATGCACCCCCATGGGGTCGAAATTTTCGATCGCGCAGACGATGATGCAGTTGTCGTTTTTGTCACGCACAACTTCCATCTCGTACTCTTTCCAACCCAGCAGCGACTCGTCGATCAACAGCTCGTGGTTGTTGGAAAGCTCAAACCCGCGGATACAGATCTCTTCGAACTCTTCCTTGTTGTACGCCACGCCGCCGCCGGAGCCGCCCATGGTATAGGAAGGGCGAATAATCGTCGGGAAGCCGAGCTCGGCCTGGATCTCCCAGGCTTCTTCCATGGTATGGGCGACTTTCGCTTTCGGGCATTCCAGACCGATCCGCTTCATGGCCTGATCGAACAGGTCACGGTCTTCGGCCATGTTGATCGCATCGGCGTTAGCGCCGATCATCTCGACGCCGTGCTTTGCCAGCACACCGTGCTTTTCCAGATCGAGGGCACAGTTCAGCGCGGTCTGCCCCCCCATGGTGGGCAGAACGGCATCCGGCTGCTCGGCTTCAATAATTTTTTCAACCGCCTGCCAGGTGATTGGCTCGATGTAGGTGGCATCGGCCATGACCGGGTCGGTCATGATGGTCGCCGGGTTGGAGTTGACCAGAATCACCCGGAAGCCTTCCTCACGTAGCGCCTTGCACGCCTGGGCGCCGGAGTAGTCGAATTCGCAGGCCTGGCCGATAACGATCGGGCCAGCGCCAATGATAAGTATGCTGTTGATATCGGTACGCTTGGGCATAACGGTTCCCGCAAAAATGGTGACGATGGACGACAAAAGACGGCGATAAATGGCGGCAACAAACGATTGCGTTAGCGTCGCGCCTGCATCATGGCGATGAAGCGATCAAACAACGGCGCCACGTCGCGGGGGCCAGGACTGGCCTCCGGGTGCCCCTGGAAGCTGAAGGCCGGACGATCGGTGCGCTCAACCCCCTGCAAGGTGCCGTCGAACAGTGAACGGTGCGTAGCACGCAGGTTAGCGGGCAAGCTATCTTCGTCCGCCGCAAAACCGTGGTTCTGACTGGTGATCATCACCGTGCCGGTATCCAGATCCTGCACGGGATGGTTGGCACCGTGATGGCCGTGGCTCATCTTGATGGTTTTTGCCCCCGAGGCGAGCGCCAACAGCTGGTGACCCAGGCAAATACCAAACACCGGCGTATCGGTTTCCAGTACGTCCTGGATCGCTTTGATGGCATAGTCGCAGGGTTCCGGGTCGCCGGGGCCGTTGGCCAAAAAGACGCCATCGGGTTTCATTGCCAACACATCGGCGGCGCTGGTTTGCGCTGGCACCACCGTCAGACGACAGCCGCGTGACGCCAGCATGCGCAGAATGTTGAATTTCACACCGTAGTCATACGCCACTACATGGTAGGGGCGCTCACCTTGCGTCGCATCTGCATAACCTTCACCTAGCGCCCACTCGCCTTCCGACCACTCATAGACCGCCTTACAGGACACCTCTTTGGCCAGATCCATGCCCTTCAACCCCGGAAACGCGCGGGCGGCTTCCAGCGCTCGTTCCACCGCATCGTCGCCTTCTGCATCAGCGCCTGCCAGAATCGCCCCGTTCTGAGCCCCCTTATCACGCAAAATGCGCGTCAGGCGACGGGTATCGATGTCGGCAATCCCCAGCACGTTCTGGCTTTTCAGGTAGTCTGAAAGCGTCTGCTCGGAACGGAAATTGCTGGCCAGCAGCGGGAGGTCGCGAATCACCAGCCCAGCAGCGGCAATAGAGGCAGATTCCACGTCTTCACTGTTAGTGCCGGTATTGCCGATATGGGGATACGTGAGGGTAACGATCTGGCGGGTATAGGAAGGGTCGGTGAGGATTTCCTGGTAGCCGGTCATGGCTGTATTGAACACCACCTCACCGCTTGTGGCGCCATCCGCGCCAATGGCGGTTCCGTGGAAGACACTGCCATCCTCCAGAGCCAATATTGCGGGTTTGCTCAATGCGGTGTTATTCAAAACAAGATCCTCCCAGGCTGATGGGAGCCTGTGGGCGCAGGCTCAGCAATTTCTTCGTTATTCACGACGCTCATTAGTGAAACTATCTTCATTAAACTGGGGCCGTAAAAAAGCGGGATGACGCCGATTAAAAATCGGTTTCATCCCGCTTGTTGTTCTCATCCATGGCTAACCGTCATGGCGCAGCGATTAGCTATTTCTCTCTAACCTGAGGCCAGTGCAACAAGCGCGGTGCTTTCGCTGCAGACATTTCGCTGCCTGTAGGCAGCCACTCGGCCAAAATTTTTGGAATGTTACAGGAATTTCTGACCCAAGACTACCCCCCTAGAGACCGAACTGTCATATCGCAGACGCGCCCTTTATCTATTTCAACGCCAGCACATCCTGCATATCGTAGCGGCCGCTCTCCTTACCCGCGACCCAGCGCGCCGCGCGCACCGCGCCTTTGGCAAAGGTCATGCGGCTGGAGGCCTTGTGGGTGATTTCGATGCGCTCGCCTTCGGTGGCGAACATCACCGTATGCTCACCGACGATATCGCCCGCGCGAACGGTGGCAAAGCCGATTTCTTTATCGGTACGCGGGCCGCACTGCCCCACCCGCTCGAACACGCCGTGCTCTTTCAGCGTGCGGTCCAGGCTTTTCGCGACCACTTCGCCCATCTTGATCGCGGTGCCCGATGGCGAATCCACCTTGTGACGATGGTGGGACTCGATAACTTCAATATCGTAGCCTTCATCGCCCAGCGCTTTGGCGGCGGTTTCCAATAGTTTCAGGGTAAGGTTGACCCCCACGCTCATATTGGGTGCAAACACCATCCCGACGTCATCACGGTAGCTATCCAACTGGGCCAGTTGATCATCGTTCATGCCCGTGGTGCCAATCACGATACGCTTGCCATGCTTGGCACAGAACGCCAGGTTAGCCAGGGTCACCTGCGGCGCAGTGAAATCGATCAGCACATCGAAATCGTCCACGATGGCCTCCAGCGAATCCACCGCCTTCACACCACGCTTGCCAACACCTGCCAGTTCGCCAATATCCGCACCGGCCAGGGAACTGCCAGGCTCGACAATGCCACCGGCCAGCGTGGCGTCTGCCTCCTGTTCAACAGCGTTTACCAGTGTGCGGCCCATCCGGCCAGCGACGCCAACAATGGCAACTCGGGTCATGGAAACTCCTGCGCTAAGTGGTCTAGTGCATCAACATAGAGGAAATAAAAGAAAGTGATTATAACAGACCCACTATCCTGTTCGACGTCGGGTCTCGCTCAATTTTCCCAAATGATGACCAGCGCTTCATCACCGGCCATACGCACCAGGTGCCGCTCCACTACTCCTTCCAATTCGTCCAGATGGCCTTCCTCCAGTGTCTCGAGCGCCACTATCAAGGTTTCGTCATCGGCCCTCATCAGGCAAGTACCGGAACCAAAAACGATTTTTGCCTCTTGATCAGAGTGCTCAACCTCAAGCTCGTGCGCCCAGTGCTTGCACAAGCGATTCATTAAGCGCTCGCCAGAGGGCGTCGCGATTTCAGCACGAGATAGCGGCATGCTGCTTTCTCCAAAAGAAGTGGCAAGTGAGTACCTACTAGCCTAATCCGCGCAGCCATAAGTGCCAAGCAGCGTTTTCACCCTTGGCGTGACGCGGCGTTTACGGGGTTACCCCTCTCGACAGCCAGGGTCGTTTCCACGATAATGATCTCTGTTGCAAATAGGAATTAAACGCAGGACATAGTTGAATCATTCACGCTCCGTTGGCGAGCATTGCGACTCCCCCCACTGGCTCACTTTATCGACTGGTAATAAAAATGCGTATAGCTACCCACTTTTCAAAATGGCTGTTTGGTGCACTGTCTGCATTGAGCTGCGTCGCTTCAGCTGACGAGATTACCGTGACCGATGTTGCCGGTCGCAACGTCACCCTAGAAGCGCCGGCCGAGCGGGTTATTCTAGGCGAAGGCAGGCAAATCTATTTGGTGGGCATACTGGAACCGGAGGACCCCTTTGCGCATGTAGTGGGCTGGCGCGAGGATTTTTCCCAAGCTGACCCCGACAACTACGCACGCTATCTTGAGCGTTTTCCTGAGATTGAAGCGATCCCGACTTTTGGCGGCTTTAAAGACGGCACCTTCGATGTTGAACAGGCTGCATCGCTTACCCCCGACGTGGTGATGATGAACATTGAAGCCAAAACCGCCACCGAGGATGCTGGCTACGACGACAAACTGGCCGAGCTGGACATCCCTATCGTCTATGTGGATTTCCGCGAAGACCCCATCAAAAACACCATTCCTTCTATGCGAATCATCGGCAAGCTGTTGGGCGATGAAGCCGCCGCCGAAGAGTTCATCACCTTCGCCGAGGAACAGCTTGCACGGGTCACGGATGTCATCGAGCAGGCCGACCCCGAGCGACCCAGCGTCTTTATTGACCGAGCGGGCGGCTACTCAGACGAATGCTGCATGAGCTTTGGCCCTGCCAACTTTGGCGAATACGTCGCCCTGGCCGGTGGCACCAACATTGCCGCGGACATTATCCCCAACACCTTCGGCACCTTGAATCCCGAGCAGATTATCGCTGCTGACCCAGACCACATGGTAGTGACTGGCGGCAGTTGGGATGCCTACGTGCCAGGCGGCGACTGGGTCGGCGTCGGGCCTGGCGCTGACATGGAGAAGGCGCAGGCCAAGCTCGAGGCCCTCACCGAACGCACCGCCATGACCGGTATTCAGGCGGTCGAGTCAGATAATGTCCACGCCATTTGGCACCAGTTCTATAACAGCCCCTACTATTTTGTCGCTATCCAGCGATTGGCGAAATGGCTGCACCCCGACCTGTTTGCGGACCTGGACCCGGAAGCCACCATGGCGGAACTGCACGATCGCTTTTTACCCATCGATTATGAACCCGGCTACTGGTTATCCTTGAATGACGACTGAGAGCATCGCGACAACGCCCAACGCGCAGGATTCACAGGGGCGCGCCTTTTATCGCAGCCAAGTGTTTCGCCGCCAGGTGATTCTGGCGGCGCTGGTCGTCGCGCTCTTCTTCAGCCTGTGCGTCGATCTTGCCCTCGGCCCTGCGCGCTATAGCCTGGGCGAGGTCATGGCCGCGCTGTTCACCCCCGACAGCGTCAGCCAGCAGGCCCGGGTGATCCTCTGGGAAATCCGCATGCCAGTAGCCCTGATGGCGCTGGTGGTGGGCGCGAGCCTTTCCATCGCCGGGGCGCAGATGCAAACCATCCTGAGCAACCCGCTGGCCAGCCCCTTCACATTGGGCATTTCGGCGGGCGCAAGTTTTGGTGCCGCTCTGGGGCTAGCCTTTGGCGTCGCGATTATCCCGGCGGCCACCGAATACGTGGTGCCTATCAATGCGTTTCTGATGGCCATGGTCACCGCCTTTCTCATCCATGCGCTCAGCCTCAAGCGCGGCGTGACGGTGGAAACCATCGTGCTGCTGGGCATTGCGATGGTATTTATCTTCAATTCCCTCATGGCGCTGATTCAGTTTTTTGCCAGCCAGCAGGCCGTAGCCGCAGTGGTGTTCTGGACCATGGGCAGCCTCACCAAAGCCACCTGGCCAAAATTCTGGATCGCGCTGAGCATTTTGACCATGGTGATGCCGCTACTGGCACGTCACGGCTGGGCGCTCACCGCCATGCGACTGGGCGATGCCAAGGCCGAAAGCATGGGCGTGAATCCTCGCGCGCTGCGACTGGAAGTGCTGGTACTGGTATCGCTACTGGCCGCGATTGCAGTGGCGTTTGTGGGCACCATCGGCTTTATTGGCCTGGTCGGGCCGCACATTGCACGCATCCTTCTAGGCGAAGACCAGCGCTTCTTCCTGCCCGGCTCGGCGCTGTGTGGCGCGCTGATTCTTTCCGTCGGGTCCGTGATTTCCAAAATCATCATCCCCGGCACCATCATCCCCATTGGTATCATTACCTCACTGGTGGGCATTCCCTTCTTTCTATTTCTCGTGCTTAACCACAAGAAGGCGTCATGGTAACCCTACAGCTGACTCATGTTTCCGCCCGCTACGGGCGTACTCCCATTATCCAGGACATTACGACACCAGCCTTTCAGGGTGGGCAGATGGTCGCCCTGCTGGGGCCTAACGCCGCCGGTAAATCGACCCTTTTTCGCCGCATCCTGGGCCTATTGAAAGGTGACGGCGAGGTCACTATCAGCGGTACCAGTGCCGAGCGGCCCGTGGCCTATATGCCCCAGGACACGGGGGCAAGAGCTGTACTGACGGTGTATGAGTCGGTACTGTTAGCTCGCATGCAGGGACGCAGCCTGAAAGTGCAAAACGAGGACCTGGCCCAGGTTGATCGCGCCCTTGATGAGCTGAACATTGCCGTGCTTGGCGAGCGTGATATCGGCGACCTGAGCGGTGGGCAGCGCCAACTGGTCAGTGCCGCCCAGGCGCTGGTCCAGGAGCCCGAGATTCTGATGCTCGACGAGCCCACCTCGGCGCTCGACCTTAACCGCCAGATTAGCCTGCTGGGTGTGCTAAGGCGGCTGGCCAATGAGCGCCAGATGCTCATTCTGGTGGCGTTGCATGACCTGGGCCATGCGCTGCGCTTCAGCGATGCCGCCATGGTCCTCGAACATGGCCGCCTGATTGCCTGCGGTCCCACGGAGGACGTCATCACGCCCTCGCTGCTGCAATCCGTTTATCGGGTCAATGAGCGGATCGAGCCCTGCTCAAAAGGCAGCCCGCAGCTTATCGTCGAAGAGGCCATTTAAGCCGCCGCCCTTCCATGGCGGCCAGCGCCACCCCACTCAGCATCAGCGGTAGTGCCAGCAGAAAGGCACTCGAGACAGGTATCCCGAACAACATCCAATCCGCCAATACGGGCCAAACCAGGGCAATATACTCAAAGGGTGCCAGACGGGACGCTTCCGCGTAGCGTAATGCCAGCGTCATCGCGATATGCGCCGCCCCGCCAAACAGGCCCGAGAGCACCAGCAGCCCAAACTCGACCGGGCTAAGCGCCGCCCAGCCCCATGGCAGGGTTGCAAGGCCTGCCAACGACGACACCAGAATAAAATAGAACGCGATGGAACCCGCCGTTTCCGTGCGTGAAATCCGCCGAACGGTCAACAGCGCCCCTGCCGTTAACAAGGCGCTAAGCGCGCCCAGCGCATAGCCGGCCACCTGGCCATGCGCCCCATCCTTGCCCAACCCAGGCAGCACCAATACCGCCATTCCGCTGAGCGCTAATACAATCGCCCCTGCTCGATAGAGCGAAAACCGCTCACCCAGCAGCAATATCCCGCCTACCGCCATGAACACTGGTGTCAGTTGAGCGAGCAGCGTGGCCTCGGCAACCGGCAATATCGCGACCGCCGCAAAGGAGGCGAACATGGCCGCCGCTCCCAACCCCGAGCGCAGAGCATGACCCAGCGGACGACGCGTTGCCAGGCCACGAGGGAATTCATGGCGCAAGGCCAGAAACACCACGATCGGCAACAACGCAAACAGCGAGCGAAAAAACACCGACTGGCCGACCGGCACAGCATCGCTGACCGCCTTGATGCTTACCAGCATGCCGGTAAACAGAAGACCTGACAGGACCCTGAGCAAAATCCCTGTTACGGGCCTATCCTGAAGGTTATCCATGATGCGCAGCACTCCCCATACAGCAAAAACCCCCGGCGGACCGAGGGTTTTTGCGCTTAACAGCCGACGGTTGGCTATCTCCCCAACATTACGGCTTCATCTCTTCAAAAAACTTCTTCACGCTGTCGAAGAAGCCGGTTTTCTTGGGTGAATGGTGGCTGTTGCTTCCGTCCAGGCTTTCCTGGAACTGGCGCAGCAGGTTCTTTTGTTCCTCGCTGAGCTTGACGGGCGTTTCCACCACGACTTTGCACAGCAGGTCGCCAGGGACGCCGCCGCGAACCGGCTTGACGCCCTTGCCCTTGAGCCGGAACATCTTGCCGGTTTGGGTTTCCGGCGGAATCTTCAGCTTCACTCGACCATCGAGTGTCGGCACTTCCAGCTCACCGCCCAATGCTGCATCGACGAAATTGATCGGCACGTCACATTGCAGGTGCTTGCCATCACGCTGGAAGATATGGTGCGGCTTGATGGCCACCTGGACGTACAGGTCGCCTGGCGGGCCGCCATTGATGCCGCTTTCGCCTTCCGCGTTCAGGCGGATACGGTCGCCGGTATCCACACCCGGCGGGATTTTCACCGACAGTGTCCGGGTCTCGCGCACGCGCCCTTCGCCGTTACACTTGTGACACGGCACCTTGATGTGCTGGCCTGAGCCATGGCAGGTCGGGCAGGTTTGCTGAACCGCAAAAAAGCCCTGCTGCATACGCACCTGGCCGTGGCCATGGCAGGTGGGGCAGGTATCTTTGCTTGACCCCGGTTCAGCACCGCCGCCGTCACAACGGTCACATTCAATATGGCGCGGCACACGGATATCAACCGTGGTACCGGAGACCGCATTTTCCAGGTCCAACTCCAGGTTATAGCGCAGGTCAGAACCGCGCGCCGGGGCATTGGGACCACGACGACGCCCGCCGCCACCGCCGAAAATATCGCCAAACACATCGCCGAAAATGTCGCTGAAATCGCCAGCGCCACCGCCGCCGAAACCACCGCCACCAAAGCCACCGCCCTGGCCATCGACACCGGCATGACCAAACTGGTCGTAGGCCGCACGTTTTTCGCTATCGGTCAGGACTTCGTAGGCTTCTGACACTTCGCGGAATTTTTCCGCGGCAGTATCGTCTTCCGGGTTGCGGTCGGGGTGATATTTTTGCGCAAGGCGACGGTAGGCCTTCTTGATCTCTTTCTGATCGGCCCCTTTGTCGACACCCAGGATTTCATAATAATCGCGTTGGGACATGGGTCCTACGCCTCTTGGTTAGCTACGCATTCAACTGCACATTTAACTATGTGTTAACGACAGAGTATTTAAGACACAGTATTTAACGACACATTAAGCTTTTTGCGTCTTTGACGTGGAAACAGCAACGCGGGAGTTGCCTCCCGCGTCGCCGCCTACCTCGTCAGAAAGAGCGCTTACTGCTTTTTCTGATCGTCGTTGACTTCTTCATACTCGGCGTCGACCACGTCTTCATCGGGCTTGGCGTTGCCCTGCTCGGCACCTTCCTCACCCGGCTGCTCGGCGCCTTCAGCCTGCTCGGCGTACATCTTCTGTGCCAGCTGGCCAGACGCTTCAGTGAGTGCGTCGAGTTTCTGCTGGATCAGCTCCTGGTCATCGCCTTTGGTAGCTTCTTCCAGCTCGGTGATCGCGGTTTCGATGGATTGCTTCTCGTCATCGGTCGCCTTGTCACCAGCTTCTTCCAGCGTCTTGCGGGTGGCGTGGATCATGCCGTCCGCCTGATTACGCAACTGCACCAGCGCCTCGAACTTCTTGTCTTCGTCGGCGTGGGCTTCGGCGTCGCGTACCATCTGCTCGATCTCGTCTTCGGTCAGGCCGCTGGACGCCTTGATGACGATCGACTGTTCTTTGCCGGTCGCCTTGTCTTTCGCGGAGACGTTCAGGATACCGTTGGCATCCAGGTCGAAGGCCACTTCGATCTGCGGCACGCCGCGCGGCGCCGGCGGAATATCGGCAAGGTCGAAGCGACCCAGCGACTTGTTCTGCGACACTTGCTTGCGCTCACCCTGGACGGCGTGGATGGTCACTGCCGTCTGGTTGTCATCCGCCGTGGAGAAGGTTTGCGTCTTCTTGGTCGGGATGGTGGTGTTTTTCTCGATCAGCGGCGTCATCACGCCACCCAGGGTTTCGATGCCCAGGGTCAGCGGCGTTACATCGAGGAGCAGCACGTCTTTCACGTCGCCACCCAGAACGCCGCCCTGAATTGCGGCACCCACGGCCACGGCTTCGTCCGGGTTGACGTCTTTACGTGCATCCTTGCCGAAGAACTCAGCGGCTTTTTGCTGAACCAGCGGCATGCGCGTCTGACCACCGACCAGGATAACGTCGTCGATCTCGGAGGCCGACAGGCCGGCATCTTTCAGCGCCATCTTGCAGGGTTCCATCGAGCGCTGCACCAGATCGTCTACCAGCGACTCCAGCTTGGCGCGGGTCACTTTCACGTTCAGGTGCTTCGGACCGGTGTTATCGGCCGTGATATAGGGCAGATTGACATCAGTCTGCTGGGCGCTGGAAAGTTCGATTTTGGCCTTCTCGGCGGCTTCTTTCAGACGCTGCATGGCCAGGTTATCGCCTGACAGGTCAATACCGCTGTCCGACTTGAACTGGTCAACCAGATAGTTGATCAGCGCCAGATCGAAGTCTTCACCACCCAGGAAGGTGTCACCGTTGGTGGCCAACACTTCAAACTGGGTTTCGCCGTCGACATCGGCGACTTCGATGATCGAAATATCAAAGGTACCGCCGCCCAGGTCGTATACCGCGATGGTTTTATCACCGCGTGACTTGTCCATGCCATAGGCAAGCGCCGCTGCGGTCGGCTCGTTGATGATACGCTTGACATCCAGACCGGCGATGCGCCCTGCATCTTTAGTGGCTTGGCGCTGGCTGTCATTGAAGTAAGCCGGCACGGTGATGACCGCTTCGGTGACGGTTTCACCAAGGTAGTCTTCTGCCGTCTTCTTCATTTTCTTGAGCACTTCCGCGCTCACCTGCGGCGGTGCCATTTTCTGGCCTTTCACTTCTACCCAGGCATCACCGTTATCGGCTTCGGTGATCTTGTACGGCACCATCTTGATATCTTTCTGAACAACGTCGTCTTTGAAACGACGGCCAATCAGGCGCTTGATAGCGTAAAGCGTATTTTCAGGATTGGTCACCGCCTGGCGCTTGGCGGCCTGACCGACGAGCGTCTCACCGTCTTCGGTGTACGCAATGATGGACGGCGTCGTACGGCCGCCTTCTGCGTTTTCAATGACTTTTGCACTGTCGCCATCGAGCACCGATACACAGGAGTTTGTGGTGCCCAAATCAATACCAATAATGCGTCCCATAATAAGAACCTCGTATTCGGTTGTTTCAATACATCAAACTGGTTGCGGGATTTCCCGCGGGGTTGCCCCTTTATCTGGGGGCCACCTGAGACTTTTCAAGGCCCTTTTTAGGCCTTTACTGCGTTATGACTCACTCGCTTTCTGACTGACCACGACCATGGCCGGGCGGACCAGGCGTCCATTCAGCAAGTAACCCTTCTGCATGACCTCCATGACCGTATTTGGCTCCTGCTCAGGGTTCGGCACCATCGCCATGGCTTCGTGGACCTGTGGGTCAAACGGCTCGCCCTGGGGATCGATGCTTTCAACGCCAAACTTGCTCAGCACATCCAGCTGCATCTTCAGGGTCATCGAGACCCCTTCGCGATGAACCTCGGAGGCGTCTTCCTGCATCGACTCAAGCGCTTTTTCCAGGCTGTCGATGACCGGCAGAAGCTCTTTAACAAACTTCTCCAAGGCGAATTTGCGCGCCTTTTCAGCCTCATGCTCCGCCCGGCGGCGCACGTTTTGCGCTTCGGCGGCTTCTCTTAGCGACTGATCCTGGGCTTCTGCCAGACGCTGCTCCAGATCCTGCACCTTGGCGGCCAGCGCATCGACTTCAGCCTCATCCTCGACACGATCGACGACGGTTTCATCGTCATTGACAAGGCCTTCCAGTTCGCCTTCAACCAGGCGATCTTCAGCTTCTTGCTCCGGCGTCTCTGCTTCCTGCTCGTGGCGAGCCAGTTCGTCGTCCATCGGGGTTTGCGGTTCTTTTGCCATGCCTAGCTCCTGCAACGTTCGAGAGGCGTGCGATACGCCCAAATAATAAATAGCAACGTAAATTGGCTCTGCACCGTATATGGGGACCATAAAAGCCATCTCAAGTGGGCATTGAAGCGTGTTTTCGACTACTGTATAAAACAACAATATTCAGACGCATTGACTACGCTCGTTCCGCTGCGCCTCAGGAGGCCCTCATGTTGACTCAGCTTGCCATTCGAGATTACGCGATCGTTGAGCACCTGGAACTCGACCTGACCCATGGCATGACCGCCATTACCGGCGAGACCGGGGCCGGCAAATCGATTCTGCTCGGCGCACTGGGCCTTTGCCTGGGCGAACGCGCCGACGCAGGCAGCGTGCGCCATGGCAGCGAACGCACTGACCTCTCAGCGCGTTTTGATATTCAGCATTTGCCCGCGGCAAGCGAGTGGCTTAGCAGCCGCGAACTGCCCAGTGACGAATGCCTGTTAAGGCGGGTGGTAACGGCAAGCGGGCGCTCCAAAGCATGGATCAACGGACAACCGGCCACGATCAGCGACCTCAAAGCGCTTGGGGAACACCTGGTGCAGATTCACGGCCAGCACGCCCACCAGGCGCTGATGCGCGAAGAAACCCATCTCGCACTACTCGACGATTATGCGGGCCTTCGCGACACCGCCCAGCAGCTGGCTGAGACGTACCGTGACTGGCGCAGCGCCAACCGTCGCCTCAAGCAGCGCAAGGAAGCCGGCAGCGAGGTAGAAGCCAAGCGACAGCTGCTGCGCTATCAGGTGGAGGAGCTCGATCAGTTGGGCCTTGCTGAAGGCGAACTGCAAACCCTTGAAGAAGAACAACACTCCCTGGCCCACGCCGATGAAACACTCCGCGAAACGCAGTTTGCTGCTGACTGCTGCGCCAGCGACGAGGGCGGGGCACTATCGTTGCTCAACCAGGCTTATACACATTTAAGCGCCTTGCCGGGCAGCGATAAGGGCACGTTATTTAACACTCTGGCGATGCTCAGCGACGCGCGCATTCAGGTCGAAGAGGCCGCCAGCGAGCTCAACCGCCTCGCCAGCACCACCGAACTCGACCCCGAGCGCCTGGCGTGGGTGGAAGAGCGTTTAGCGGACGTGCACCGTATTGCCCGCAAGCACCATGTGGCACCCGAAGAGGTTTGTGCACTGCATGCGGAGTTGAGCCGGGAAGTGGCCGAACTGGATAACAGCGAGAACGACATCGAGGCCTTGGGTGCCCAGGTAGCGGAACTTCGCGAGCGCTATCGACGTGACGCCAAGCACCTGAGCGAGGGACGCCAGAAAGCCGCCGTCCGTTTGGGGAAGGAGGTCCAGCAGCAGCTAAGTTTCCTGGCCATGGGCAAGGCACGCTTTGAAGTGGAGGTCACGCCCAGGGATACACCGGCGGCGGAAGGCGTCGATCAGGTTCACTTTTTAATCAGCGCCAACCCCGGACAGCCCGCCAGACCGCTCACCAAAGTTGCCTCTGGCGGTGAGCTTTCGCGCATCAGCCTGGCTATCCAGGTCGTCGCCGCGTCTCACTCAACCATACCAAGCCTGGTGTTTGATGAAGTCGACGTCGGGGTTTCCGGTGCCACTGCAGAGATTGTCGGCCAGCTGCTCCGCAAGCTGGGCGAAAACGGCCAGGTAATGACGGTCACCCACCTGCCTCAGGTGGCCGCCCAGGCTCACCAGCACCTGCACATTGAGAAACACGCCCGGCGCGATACCACCCTGACGCACATGGCCCTGCTGGATGAACAGGGCAGAGTCAGCGAGCTGGCCCGCATGCTGGGCGGCATCAAACTCTCGGACCAAACCCTGGCCCATGCCCGTGAAATGCTCAATGCCAGCCAGCGCCAGCCCCACTGACGATGGCGGGTCGAAGGGCTGCTGGGCAACCGTGTATTTCAAGCGCGCAATAAAACGCCCCTAGGCCGCCTGGTATTTAAGCCAGGCAGCCTAGAGGCATTAGGGCGTGCATCAAAGCCTGAGCTAGGGTTAGCCCCTATTTCTTATTAGTCGGCCCGCTGTCCTGGCGTGTTACGTCCGATCCTCGGGGGCGCACGTATAACACCAACGCATGGTCAACTAATTCATAGCCGTGCTCTTCAGCGATTTCTTGCTGGCGTCGCTCAATGATCTCGTCAACGAACTCAACGATTTCACCGCTTTCCAGACACACCATGTGGTCATGGTGATCTTCTTGCGTCATCTCGAATACCGCGTGGCCGCCATCGAAATTATGACGAATAACGAGGCCCGCCGACTCGAACTGAGTCAGCACACGGTAGACAGTTGCCAGCCCCACATCTTCGCCCGCATCTATCAGTGTTTTATACACTTCTTCTGCGCTAAGGTGGTGCTGACCCGATGCAGTTTCGAGAATCTGCAGGATTTTGACGCGCGGCAGGGTCACTTTCAGCCCGGCTTTACGTAATTCATGGTTCTTATCGGCCATGGTTGCTCTTCGCAGTAACAGGTTAGGTCGGGTATGATCGACCGAAACCACGATAGTGAAGAATAGGCTCAAATGCAAAAATTGACTCGAATCATTACGCTTTCCGTCTCCATTGCCGTGATCAGCGGCTGTAGCTACGTTGGCGTGTATAAACGCGACATCCCGCAAGGCAACCTGGTCACCGAGGAAATGGTCGACCAACTGCAACCGGGGATGACCCAGGAACAGGTGACCTATGTGATGGGCCGCCCACTGCTTGAAGCGCCCTTTGATGCTCGCGAGTGGGATTACGTGTTCCGGCTCGACAAAGCTTACGCAGGGGTTGAACAGCGGCGTGTCACGCTGACATTTGATGACCAGGGGCGGCTTGCCAATATCGATCAGGAAGGCGATTTATCTGAGGACCTACCTCTGGAGGCCGACACCACTAGCGGGCCGGCACCGGACATCACCGATCCCACTGAAGCGATCCCTAACGAGCCGAGGCAAAACACAACGCCCAATACCACCAATTGATGACGCGAGTCGTCGTCTTAATCGGCGCTCCCGCTCGCCTGGCGTTTTGCACGTTCACGGCGAGCGGCCTTGGGGTCAATCAGCAATGGCCGGTAAACCTCAACCCGATCGCCAGGGGCGACTTCATACCGCGATGGATCGCGTAGCGCCTGACCGAAGATGCCCAACGGCGCGTTTGCAAACGTTTCAGGGGCCAGCTCGGGGAACAGGTGGGGCAAATCTGCCAGGGCGACAGCTTCACGCGCCGTCGTCCCCGGCGGCACGCTCAGTGCAACCAGGCGCTGCTTGTGCGGAAGACCAAACGCCACCTCGATGGCAACGGCGTCATCGGCCATGGATCTCGTCGGCGCGGCGGGTAAAAGCCTCCACTAACTGCCCGGCAATCTGCTGGAACAACCTGCCGAATGCCATGCCCAACAGTCGGTTGGCAAATTCGAATTCCATGTCCAGGCTCACCTTGCACGCACCATCACCCATCGGAATGAATTGCCAGCGCCCTTTCAAACGTTTGAAAGGACCGCTAACCAAGGACATTTCAATACGTTCGGGAGCAAATAGGTCGTTGCGGGTAGTGATCGATTGCTCAACGCCGGCGCGCCCCAGGGTCATTTCGCCGATCAAATGATCGGCGTCGTGCTCGAGCAGACGCGCACGCCGACAACCCGGCAAGAACTCTGGATAGCGTTCGAAGTCGTTGACCAGATCGAACATTTGTTTCGGGGTGTGCCGCACCAAGGCGGAACGATTGACGGTTGGCATTGACCTCTCCGCTGACTTCACAGTGCCCAAGGCGTATCATGGGACCATAGTTAAGACCTTGAATGGTATCATGCCTCCCCACATAACGAAGGGGGTGTCACAGACAGATCGAATATGAGGTTTCATGGCCACGAAAAAAGGTAAGAGCAAAGGCCCTACCAGCAACGTTATTGCCCAGAACAAGAAGGCACGCTTTGAGTATCATATCAATGAAACCTTCGAAGCGGGTTTATCGCTGGCAGGATGGGAAGTCAAAAGCCTTCGCGCAGGCAAAGGACAGTTAACAGACACGTATATTTTAATTCGCAATGGCGAAGCGTGGCTGCTGGGTAGCCATATCATGCCGCTGAACACCGCGAGCACCCATGAAATCGCCGACCCTACGCGGACGCGAAAATTGCTCCTGCATCGCAAAGAAATCGCCAAGATATTCTCTGTGACTCAGGATAAGGGCCACACCTGCGTCCCCCTGAAGCTTTACTGGAAGCGCAACAAGGTGAAGTGCGAACTCGCCCTGGTCACCGGCAAGAAAATCCACGACAAGCGGGCCACCGAGAAGGACCGCGACTGGAATCGTCAAAAAGGTAGAATCATGCGGGAACATAACAAGGCATAGCTGGTCAATTTCGGGTGAGCACGTTAGAATGCTCAGGTAACTAAGGGGGCGACATGGTTTCGACGCCGGTGACAAACCCTGCGGTGCATGCCGAGAGTGTGATGTATCTCGTAAATACCACATCACGAAAAATAGTCGCAAACGACGAAAACTATGCTCAGGGCGCGCTAGCAGCGTAAGCTGGTAGCTTCTTGTCCGGCCCCAAGGCGATGTGCCTGTCCATCGCTGAGGGGATACGAGCTAAAGCTGATAGGACCGCGGTTGGCGGTGTCTTCTCGTCAATCGTTAAACTTTAGAAGACTCGCAAGGCTGAATCCTGATCGTCGGAGTCAGCCGAGTTAAAGCAAAAGACGAAATCTAAGCATGTAGAGCCAATGGGCGAGTGCTGGCGGACGCGGGTTCAATTCCCGCCGCCTCCACCAGACACCCCTTCAAATCAAGCACCTACGGGTGCTTTTTTTGTGTCTGTACGCCTTGCATCACATCAACCCGTGTCATTAGCGTGGGCAGCTCAAGTCGCCTTCTTCGCAATGCGCATGCTCCCGTAGCCTCTCCGTGCGCCGCTTTGTCAGCGTGGCAAGGCATCCGTTACGGACCATGGGTTGTGCGCTGCCACCTTCTACGCCGCTGCTCTCGAGCGCGCATTCGGCATCGCGAAAGCTGATCCAGGCCCGCTGGGCTTTTCGCAGTTGTTCGAGCGTTGCTGGACTTGCCTCCAGTTTGCGGACAAGCGACTGATACGCGTCGTTAAGCTCATCATCGGCTGATTGATACGCCTGCGCAGAACATTCCGTTAGTGCTAACTGGGTGCTCGCGTTGTCGCACCCCGTATCTGCGGTTACCACACTACTCGAGGCCAAAAGCCCGACCCCCAGCAAGCGTGAAAATGAAGCCATTGCGATTGATAAAGGCCAATAGGGCGTCATGGGTCGACTCTTCACTGTTTTGTTTCACCCCATACAAGCAAAGCGCCGGCATTTCTGCCAGCGCTTTTTCACAATGCCGAACCTACCAGAAAGCAGGAGGTCCGTCTCGACCATCAATATCAGTGCGCCAGCATTTCATCGACGATCTCATCACCATCCAGCGCCGAAGGATAGTACGTCGGCCAGTTAGTGACCTCTTCCAGCAGCGCTTCGCGACCGTCGCCCCAGTAGAGGTGGAAATGGGACGCATCGGTGGGATAGATGCTGTGATCGCTAAACTGGATATATTGCGGCAGGTCATCAGATGCCTCTTCAAGCTCGAAGATAAAGCGGACACCCCGGTTGCCGGCCTCGTAGGTCAATATCTCATAGCCATCATATTGATATTCTCCCGTACGCTGCTCTCCGTCCTCATGGAAAGTGACGTTTTGCCCGTCGATCACGATACGGTTCACGTCCGTTTGATACCCCGTCTCATAATACGCCTTGTACTCTTCAGCCGTTTTATCGCCTTCCGAGGCTTTATAGGCAAATACCTCGTCCAACGTACCGTCTTCCAGGTATGGGTAGACGGACTGCCAGTCACCCTCCCAGTCTGAAAGAGGGCGAGCCTTTACTTGCTCGTCGTCAAAGTAGCCTGCATAGATATCGCTGTCATGGCTGTGGTCGTGGTCGTGGTCGTGGTCGTGGTCGTGGTCGTGGTCGTGGTCGTGGTCGTGGTCGTGGTCGTGGTCGTGAGCATGGTCATGATCGTGCGAATGGTCATGGTCATTGGCCTGCACACTTTGAACACCCGTAATCAGCAAAGCACTTAGCGCAACGGCACTCGCTTTTTGACGATATGTCATCAACATGTCGATATATTTCCTCTGCAAAATCACAAGACTGGAATGTCGAAACAAAAGATAAGTTATAACATAACAAACGTCAATGATCCGTACGACCTTGTCGCCCTCAAAAATGCTAGGCGGAAACCGATACTCTCCGCTATGTTATGCCAACGCCTGATGCTTGCGGGCCAACACCGAAGGGAAAACGCAACATGCTACATGCTTTAAGCTTATTGGTGGGTATAGGCTTTTTGACCCTGGGCGGAGAAGCCTTGATACGCGGTGCCGTGGCAGGCGCGCGACGAGTAGGCGTCTCTCCCCTTTTGACCGGGTTGGTGGTCGTGGGGTTTGGCACCTCAGCTCCCGAGTTGGTGGTATCGATACACGCGGCCATCAACCAACAGCCCGATATTGCCGTGGGCAATATCGTCGGCAGCAATATCGGTAATATCTTATTGATTCTGGGTTTATGTGCTGTCATTTGCCCGATGACCGTTCAACCCAAGGCGCTTAGCCGAGACGGGGTCGTAATGGTCGCGGCGAGCGTGTTGTTTATTGGCTTGGCGTGGGGGGGTGCCCTGGGACGCTTTGATGCCGCCCTTTTCCTGGCTGGATTGATCAGCTATCTCGTTTGGGCATACCTCAGCGAACAACAGCAGACAATTCCTGCTGCCCAGATGCACGCCTCAGAAGCGGATGAGCTGAACGCACTGCCCAGAACGTCTTTAGGGATTATCATTGCACTGATGCTGGGTCTTGGCTTACTGATCGGCGGTTCCCAGTTATTACTCTATGGTGCGATTGGGCTGGCCAACGCCATGGGCATTTCAGAAGCGGTGATTGGCTTGACCATTGTGGCCGTAGGCACATCGCTACCGGAAATGGCCGTGTCGGTTATCGCCGCTTTACGGCGTCATGCCGATGTTGCCGTAGGCAACATTCTGGGCAGCAATATCTTTAATATTCTCGGTATTTTAGGTATTTCGGCGTTTTTACAACCTCTGCCCATCGCAGCACGCGTGACCATGTTCGATCAGTGGGTGATGCTGGGCGCTGCGGGCTTATTGGTGTTTTTTCTGTATACCGGTATGCGGCTATCGCGTCTTGAGGGTGCTTTATTATTAGCAGGCTACATTATATATTTGGCTTTAAGCTTTACAATAATCAATGCTGTCTAATAAGCAAGATTCACCAAATGACCATTACCTAAAAGGTTAATTTGCTAAAAAATGATCTTTAACGGTTAAGCACCGTAATATTCATTCGCTTTTATTACATATTGCAATGCAGTACAGGCTGATAGACTAACGCGGCTTACAAATCCTCCTATAATCCTAATGAAAGGAAACGCGTCGTCATGCCTTTTTTTCGCCCCTCCTGCCAGCCACGATTCGATCGTCGCTGGCTTTTTTTGTTGGCAGCCCTGCTGCTGGTTTTTAGCCCCGCCGTTCTAGCCGTTACGGGTGAGCTGGACCTGACCCAATCGGTGGTCGGCTTTTTTGCATTGGGTATTTTTGTCCTGGCCTATGCATTGGTCATGGCAGAAGAAAAGATACACATGCGCAAGTCCAAACCCGTGCTGGTCGCCGCCGGTATTATCTGGAGCCTCATCGGCTGGGTGTATGTCCAAAACGGCATGTCGGAGGCATCTGAGCACGCCTTCCGCGTGACGCTCTTGGAGTTCACCGAGCTGATGCTGTTCTTGCTGGTGGCCATGACGTATATCAACGCCCTGGAAGAACGCCGGGTATTTGATGCGCTACGTTCCTGGATGCTGCGCAAAGGGTTCAATTACCGTTCGCTCTTCTGGTTAACGGGTGGACTTGCCTTCATTCTATCGCCGATTGCCGACAACCTGACCACGGCCCTGCTGATGTGTGCGGTGGTTACCAAAGTCGCCGAGGGTGATAAGCGCTTTATCAACGTTGCGTGTATCAATATCGTGGTGGCCGCCAACGCGGGGGGTGCCTTCAGTCCTTTCGGTGATATTACGACGCTAATGGTCTGGCAAGCGGGTATTGTGCCGTTCCAGGACTTCTTTATTCTGTTCGTTCCGGCGCTGGTCAATTTCCTGATTCCTGCCGTGATCATGAGTTTTTTCATTCCCAACAAGAAGCCGGAAAGCGTACAAGAAGACGTCTGGATGAAGCGCGGTGCCCGGCGCATTGTGGCGCTTTTCTTACTGACGATCACCACCGCCGTACTTTGCCATACGCTACTGCACCTGCCCCCGGTGCTGGGCATGATGACGGGTCTCGGCTATCTGCAGTTCTTTGGCTATTACCTGCGCCGCAGCCTGCCGCGCTCATTGGAGCGCAAGCGCGAGCGCTACAGCCGTCGTGGCGACAACAAGAAGCTGGAGCAGCTAGGTAGCGTCGTGCCGTTCGATGTCTTCAACCGGGTGGCGCGCGCCGAGTGGGATACGCTGCTGTTTTTCTACGGCGTGGTGATGTGTGTTGGCGGGCTGGGCTTTATGGGCTACCTCGGCTTGCTCTCGGAAGCGCTATATCTCGGCTGGAACCCCACAGCGGCCAATATTGTGCTCGGCATCGTCTCCGCCGTGGTCGATAATATTCCCGTGATGTTTGCCGTCCTGACCATGGAACCCGATATGTCACATGGGCACTGGTTGCTCATCACCCTCACCGCCGGGGTCGGCGGCAGCTTGTTATCGATTGGTTCCGCGGCAGGTGTGGCGGTCATGGGCCAGGCACGTGGCGCCTATACCTTCCTGGGCCACTTGAAGTGGTCGCCGGTCATTCTGCTGGGTTACGCTGCCAGTATCCTGGTTCATATGTGGCTGAATGCGGAGAGCTTTGCCTTGTTTGGCTAGCCCTACCAGGCGTTTTTGATTCATGCCCTGCCGCTCTTAGCGGCGGGGCTTTTTTTCATCAAACAGGTCATCAATGGGCTTGGGATGATCCAGCAAATAGCCTTGATAGCGATAGCAGCCATGGCCTTTTAACCAATCCAACTGTGCCTGGGTTTCCACGCCTTCGGCCACTACCACCAACCCCAAGCTGACAGCCAGAAGAATGATCGTATCGACAATCGCGGCGTCGGCCTTATCCGTCAGCAACTCACGGATAAACGATTGATCGATCTTTAGCTCATCGAGAGGCAGCCGCTTTAGATAGCTAAGGGACGAATACCCAGTACCAAAATCATCCAAGGCAAAGCGAACGCCCTGTTCTCGCAACTTGAGCATGGTGTGACGCACACGGGTCGGCTCGCGCATCAGTAGACTTTCGGTGACTTCCAACACCAATCGATTAGCAGGTGCTTGCGTCTGCTTGAGGCGATTTTCCACGAGATTGATAAAGTCGGGCTGCTGGAACTGAACCGAACTGACGTTGACCGAAATCGTCAGCGGTGCGTAGGCGGTTTGCCGCGACCACCGGGCAAGTTGCTGGCAAGCCTGGGTCAACACCCAGTCGCCAATCGGAATAATCAGGCCGCTTTCTTCAGCTAGCGGAATGAATTCGGCGGGCGAAACCCAGCCACGTGTCGGGTGATACCAGCGGAGTAACGCTTCGACGCCGGTCGTGACGCCCTTGTGGTTCACCTGAATCTGGTAATGCAGCTGTAGCTCATGGCGAGCCAGGGCATGGTGGAGGTCGGCTTCCAGATTCGCCCGCTCCAGCACGCTGGCCTGCATATCGGGGTTGAAAAAGCGCAGCGTATTGCCGCCCGACGCCTTGGCCTGCTGAAGCGCCATGTCCGCCTGCTGAAGGACGGCATCAAGCGAACTCGATTCGCCGCTAAAAAGTGCCAACCCTACGCTTGCGCTAATGGGCAATGAGCGGCTATTGCGTAATTCGTGAACTTTCATCATCAGCTGTCGCGCGATGCGCTCGGCCTTTGCGGCAGCCTCCTCCTGCTGGGGGTCCAACTGGTTGACCAGCACCACGAATTCATCACTACTGAAGCGCGCCAAAATGGCATCTTTTTCCAACGCCTGGCGGAGTTGTTCAGCCACATTGATCAACAGCTGGTCGCCGCTGGCGTGCCCTTGCAGATCGTTGACCAACCGGAAATTATCGAGGTCAACGACCATCAGCACACCGAACTGCTTGCTCTGCCCGTCTTCCTCTATGGTAGTGGCCAGGGACTCCATCAGCAGACGTCGGTTAGGCAGGCCCGTCAAGGCATCGTAATACGCCAGATAATGCGTATGGGACTGCATCTCCAGATACTCGGTCAATTCGGTCGAGATCCCACACAAGGAAGGTGGCTTACCCGGCGTTAACGTCAGCGGCATCTTGATCGACAAGAAGGTTCTTACCCGGTCGTCGTGCCTGAGGACATTGCTTTCTTCCAAGGTGACTTTTTCACCCGACGCCAATACGCGGCGGTCTACCTGGACAATTTCGGCAGCCGTCGCAGGGTCAAAAAAAACGTCGTCGCGCTGCCCTATCACTGCCTCTGCGGGACGACCAAAAAGCTCGCAAATGCGATGATTGACATACTGGTATGTCAGGTCAGGCGATTTGATGTAGATATACGCATCCACGGTATCCAGAATCGTGCTCAGCATGGCCTCATTGGTTGCCAGCCGTACCCGCTGCCTGGCCACACGCCGTTTCAATAAAAGGTTCACCAGCAGCGCCACGACCAGTGAACCAATCAATGCTGCCACTCCCCAGCGCAGCCACTTGGAGGTCTCGGGTGGACTGGGTGCTCCCGCCTGCCAGGCTTGAAGCGTGGCAAAATAAAACGAATCTGTATCCGCTTTCCAGCGCATCAGATAGTTATCAAGGCGCTCAATTACCGTTTGGGGAAGCGATGGTGACGCTGCAAAATAAAGCTGGACGGGCTGAAACATCAATGGGGTATCAACAAGTCCTGCCTCAGCCGCGCGCCACTCGCCAAACTGACGATTCGCTGCAGCGGCGTCAGCCTCACCGCTGGCAACTTTTGCAAAGCCTTCTTCAAAATTCGGAACGTTGATCCAGTCAACCGGTATATCAAAGCGTTGGGTAAGCGCTAATAGATGGTCTTGTTGAATTGACCCATCGACCACCGTCACGCGCTGTTCGGCTAAATCCACCACCGCCTCTATCGATAGCCCTTCCCGCTGGTAAATTTGTGACCAGCTGTGCAGTGCGGGTTCGCTATGAAAACTGAATCGTTCGGCCCTTGCCTCGCTCCATGCCACATCGGGTAACAGATCGATATCACCGCGTTCAAGAAGCGACAGGCAACGTTGCCATTCACAAGCAATCGGCTCGACCTGCCAGGCTTCACGCTCGGCAATGGCCGATAGCAGATCGCCAAAAATACCATCCAGGTCCTGCTGGTCATTCAGAAACAGTTTAGGCGGGTTGTGATAAACACCGACACGCAGAGACTCATCTGCCATTAGCGCAGAGGTTATCAGCAAGCTGCTAAGCGCGAGGACCGCTCGGCCGATGCAATAATCTCGTAACAGGCTCACGTTGGGGCCTAACCGGGTTGCCGTCAACGTTACCATGATGTTGCTTACGCCCCGGGCATGGTGAGCGGGCCTGCGCGCTCAACAACACGCTGCCAGGCTGAGTCAGCTTCAACGCGCTCGACGAAGCGTGCAATTGCCGGGTACGTCGACAAGGAATGTGTTGCTGCTACCGCCTGAAGGGGGAAGCTCATCTGCACATCCGCCCCACTCGGCCACGGGCTTGCAAAATGCTCGTGTGACGCCAGGTAGTCATCAATAAAGCGCAGGTGCTGATTGATTTGCGGATGCAAGAAAGTGCGGTTAACTGTCTGAGTAATGCCATTGGCGACCGGCTTGACCAACCATGGCGCGCGCTTGGGAAGTTGTCCGAACACCAATTGCATGACCAGCAGTGGCATCAAGGAGCCTTCGGCATAGTGCAACCAGTAACGATAATCGACCCAGTCATTGGCATTATCGCTATTTGGCTGGCAGCGGCCGTTGCCATAGCGCTGTAATAGATAATCGATGATCGCGCCGGACTCGGCAACCGTCAGCTCACCGTCTGTGATCACTGGCGACTTACCCAGCGGATGTACTTCCTTGAGCGATGCGGGGGCCTGCTGAGTGGAAGCGTCACGTTGATAAACGACGATCTCGTAGTCCAACCCAAGCGTTTCGAGGAGCCACAAAATACGGTGTGAGCGGGACTTTTCCAGATGGTGAACGTGGATCATAGTCACTCCATGGGCAATTGAGCACGCCAGCCATGGACTGGCGCCCGTCTTCCTTTCACTGTGCCCATTCAGCATAGCAGCGTTGGCCGCGTAGAAGAAAACCTCTCCATGACCCGGCAGCCAACGCTAACGTTAACTTAGGTAGTTCGTTCAGAAAGGCGCCGCAGGAGAACGTCCAATGGTGACACCTTACCTTCAAGCCAAGGCGCCAATAACCGCATCGAGAGTGGAATAAATACGAACACCATGATCGGCGTCAGCATCAGCGTGCTGACCATAACCCGTGGAAACATCGGCCAACTGGCGAACGTACTACCGAATAGCCAATGGAAAAGCAGCGACACAGGAAAAAAGGCGAGCCACACGGCCACGGCCTGCTTCCAGCGGGGCGGCGCTGGCGAGTTTGCCTGGAACCAGGCATCGAGACCAACAGCGCGATGCTCATGCGGGGCATCAAACAGGCCCTGGCCACGGGCCAGCCAGGCACGCCGGGAAGCCGAATGTTCCCAGGCAGCCAGTGTCTCGGCACTGCTGAAACGAAATATAATCTGATATTCATCATCGTCGGCGGGCGGTGCCAACACCCCGGACCCCAGATAACCGGGGAAGTCCGCGGCCAGATGGCGGCCTTCATTCAACCAGCGGGTGAAATGCGGATAACGCTCTTTGGCGACGCGACGCGCCACCATCAAGGTGACTGGTGAGGCAGACATGGTATATCTCCTGATAGCTCAGCAGCCGTCGCCGGATAGGCAGGCTGCCAACGTTCCCGGCGGGTAAGCCAGGACGTTCATTGAAGCGATCATTATAGCCTAGTCTGTTGCCTTTTGGTGGCCAGGACCCGCGGGGAGAACTTAACGGCTCGCCAGAGGGTGACGGCGTTCACCCCGCTGATACGCCCGCACATGCTGATAAATGTCAATGGCACTGCGCAACGCCTGTGCTTCATTGCGGTCAAGCTTCACCATCGAAGCTCCTTCACGGCCGTCGGTGCTCACCAGAGCCGCTACGTCCTCGCGGTGGCGCGTCAACACATGTTCAAGGTGCATGCGCACAAGACGGACTTCCAGACGGAAAGCGTCCTGCTGTTCTTTGCGCCGCATAATCTCCAATGGATCAGTGGCGGCCTCCATGATGCTTTCCAGGGTATTGTTGACCAGCTTTTCGGCCATATTGAGGTTGGGAACCACCTCGTAGACGACCTCATGTAGTGACACGTCAGATTTAGTATCGGGCATATGAACTCAACAGATACCAAGCGGATGAATACTTATAAATCGGCCTGTCTCAGAAAACTTTAGTCGATAGTGACCGTAAACGCCGTCGTGGGTCATGACACGACGCAGCGCTTCTGCCGGGAACACCACCCGTCGGCCGTCAAGGCTGTACGTATAGACCTGGGCTATGCGCCCCTCGTAGTGCGCCAGGCACGCCTCATAGGAGAGGTTAATCACCACATCAATCGTCTGCATCGCCTGTTTTCCTCGCCTCTGAGGCTCACTCGTCCAACGTTAACTTGCACGACCGACTTGCCTCACCGATACTTTACGATACTTCTTTATTTTCATGGAGCGCTTGCCATGACAATCGCCGTGCTGGGAGCTGCCTCTCTATCCGCTTGGGCATCACCCACGTTTAATGCAGGTTCGGCCAAGGTCACAACGGCTGAGCCCAAAGCGGCTAACGCGTCATCTGCAGAGCCAGAAGCCTCATCCGACGAAGTCTCATCCGACAATGCGACCAGCGGCGAGTCTGCGGGCCCAAAGCGCGCCGACGGTACGCCGATGGCCCCAGAAGAAATTGAACAGTTGGAGCAGCTCAAGCAGACCGACCGCGCCGTCAGGCAACACGAGATGGCTCACCAGACGGTTGGCGGTGCTTATGCGGGCGGGGCAAGCTACGATTACGAGGTAGGCCCTGACGGCCAGCGCTACGCTGTTGCTGGCGAGGTATCGATCAATTACGGCCCGGTGCCCAACGACCCCAAGGCCACCATCGAGAAAATGCAAACCGTGATTGCCGCCGCGCTGGCTCCCGCCGATCCTTCGCCAAAGGATTATCAGGTCGCCGCCCAGGCCAGGCAATACCTGCTTGAAGCCAAGCTTGAAGCGGCCATGCAGACAAGCGAAATGGCCCAGGCACGCGCCAGCGCCGAAGGTAAATCACCGACCAGCGATGCAATGACTGACAGTGCACTGAACCCCAGTAATGCGCCAAGCGCCGCTTAAGCCCTACGCCTGACTGTTAATGTATCTTTCCAAGCGCGTTCCAATCGGCTCGTCTCGGCCACGCGGCTAGCCATTGTGGCAATTCAGTCGCAGGCATGGGGCGTGCGATACCGTAACCTTGTGCCAACTCACAGCCCAGGGCGATCAGCGCTTTTGCATGCCCCAGCGTCTCAACCCCTTCCGCCAGCATCGGCCGCTGAAAGCGGTTTGCCATATAGATCACGCTTTCCACAATCGCCATGTCGTCCGCATCGCTTAACATATCGCGGACAAAGCTCTGGTCGATCTTGATCAGGTTCACCGGCAGTTGGCGCAAGTGGGTTAGTGATGAGAAGCCGGTACCAAAATCATCAATCGCAAAGTTGACCCCCAAGGCCTGGCATTTCGCCATGGTGTTCAACGCCGCTTGAATGTCATGCATCGCCGCGCTTTCAAGCACTTCGAGCTTGAGCATGGCCGGTGGCACACTGGGGTAACACGCTAACAACTCACCAAGGCGCTGGCTGAAGTTGTCCAGAAGCAAGTGCGAGGGGCTGATATTGACGTTGACGGGCAGCGAAATTCCCGCCGCTTTCCACTTCACCAGTTGGCGCATCGCCTCTTTCAACACCCACTCACCCAGGTCAACCTCAAGCGGCGTCGCCTCAATAGTGGGCAGAAACTGGCTGGGTGCCAGCAGTCCTCTTTCGGGGTGCTGCCATCGAATCAGGGCTTCCACCCCCACGACCTGCCCGGAACGCATATCGACTTGCGGCTGGTAATAAAGCCGCAGCTCATCGTTTGCCAATGCGTCCACAAAGCGCTGGCGTTGCTCGTGGCGGACCTGCAGCAGACGGTCATGGTTCGGATCAAAGACATGGAAGTTATCACGCCCCCGCTGCTTGGCCCGGTACATCGCCTGATGGGCATGGCGTAACAAGCCATCGCCCTGCGCCGGGTCGTTAGGATAAAACGTCACCCCCAGACTGACCGTCAGGTGGACCGTATGTCCTTCAATGAAAAGCGGTCTCCGAATGGAGGCCAGCAGCTTTTCGAGGAATACGTCGTCCACACCATGATGGAGCAGCAGCACAAACTCATCACCGCCTACCCGAGCCAGCACATCGTCGCCAAACAGCAGATGACTGATACGCTGCGCAAAGCTCGAGAGCAGCGCGTCGCCCACGCTGGAGCCAAGACGGTCGTTGATGGCTTTAAAAAGGTCGATATCCAGGGAACATACCGCCAGCGACTGCTGCTTGTTTTCAGCGTGCTGTATGGATTCCTGGATAAGCTGTGTCAGCAGTTGCAGGTTGGGCAGTCCCGTCAATGCATCAAAGTACACTTCCCGGTTAAGATGCCGCGCATGGGCAGGAATCGCGGATAGATCCGCCAGTACGATCACATGGTGATCAACGTTACCCTCGGCGTCGCGCACCCGATTGATCGACATCATGCCGGGATAAAACTGACCGTCGTGGCTACAGTAACTCACCTGACTTTTACTACGATCACGAAGATGAAGCTCTTCACGCATCAACCGGGTGGTGCGGCTATCGTCCAACGGCAGAATACTGAATGCCTCGGGCGTCTTGCCCTCCACAGCGTCCAGCATGCAGCCGGTCAGTTCACTGAAGGCCGGATTGACATCGATCACGCGGTTTTCTGCGTCGGTTATAATTATGGCCTCGTTGGCATGCAGGAAAGCCGCTTGGGCGGGTCCTAGGGCGGGCAGGCGAGTAGCGCCCGAGTCGTCGGGCTCATCGGCTTCGCCTGGGGATAGCGATAAAGCATGGGAATGAGGCAAAGACTGCGCCTTTGGCGTCGTGAAAGACTGGCTCATACGTCCCAGCGCTCCTCAATTTATAATAGTCGTCAATGTATTTTTAGCTGCGTCAGAGGCCTCCCCATACACAGCAGGTTCATTATATCATTACCTACTGTTAAACCCTGCGCGACACGACAATCGTCGCTAATCAACGCATTACAAAACGCCAGGCACTGTCCTTCAGTCACAGTTCATATCAAGAGGGCGCTCCAGTCAGCGCCCTCTATGGTTTATATCGGCCTAACTAAGCATAACTTGATGGCTGTCGCGCACCTGATACGTATTCATTCTTCGGGTCATATCATCAGCCTGCTCATCCAGCGAACGACTGGCCGCCGCGACTTCTTCCACCAAGGAAGCATTTTGCTGAGTGACGTCCTCCAGTTGAACCATGGCCCGATTAATTTCCTCAATGCCCGATGATTGCTCATGGGTCGCCGAGGCCATCTCATCCATCAAGCCCGCCATCTGCTTAACGCGCTGGGCGATACGTTCCAGCGTATTGTTGGTCGATGTTACCAGGGTTTCGCCCTCGGCAATCTTGTTCACGTTGTTATCGACCAGTTGACGAATCTGGCTCGCTTCGTCAGCGCTCCGGCTGGCCAGCTTGCGTACTTCATCGGCCACCACCGCGAAACCACGCCCATGTTCACCCGCTCGCGCGGCCTCAACCGAGGCATTCAGCGCCAGCAAGTTGGTCTGGAAAGCAATATTGTCAATCGTCGCGACAATGCTGGTGACTTGTTCATTGGCTTGCTGAATGAGCTGCATGGCTTGCTGGGCTTGCGACGCCACATGAGTCGCCTCTTTGGCTTCCTCGGCCACTTCGCCAGTCATCTTCTGAGCCTGTTGGGCGTTGTCAGAGCTCTGGCGGACCGTCGCTGTGATCTGCTCCATACTCGACGCGGTCTGTACCAGCGAAGCAGACTGCTCTTCCGTCCGCTGAGCAAGGTCCTGGTTTCCTTGCGCGATCTGATTGCTGGCCACCGCCACCGACTGTGCGTTGTGTTTGATCTCAGCCACCAGGTTCTCAGTTACCGCCGACGATTCATTGAAGGCGCGATACAGCTGCGATAATTCATCGCTACCCGGCACTTTCAAACGCTGGGTCAGATCGTTACCGCGCGTCTCAATGCTGGACAGTGCCAGATGCAGCGGTTGCGTAATTGCCCGTACAATCAATGCGGCAACGCCTATCGCCACCATACTGGCCACCAGCGCAATCCCCGCATATTGCCAGAGCGCCTGCTGAGCTTCCTGACGCAACGCGGCTGTTTGAGTCACTATCGAATCCGCCACCTGGTCTTCTAATGCCTTCAAACGGCCGATCTTCACTGTCTGCCATTCGAACCATTCCTCTGGGTCCACGCCGTAGCCGCCCTCGCTGGCTTGGCTGATGGCAAGTTCGCGCCGCTCCAGAAGTCGCTCGATCTCCGCACCGCTTAGCGCTTGAGCAAGCTGTTCGCGACTTGCTTCACTGGTCAGGACCCGAAAGCTATCCAAAAAGGCCTGTTCCTCGCCGAGCAGTGATAAAAAGCGTCGCAACATCTCGGCTGACATGCCATCCGCAGCAAACGCATTCGACAGCAGCGCCCGTTCGATACCGGCCAGGTCCTTGGCTTCCAATAGCTGATAATAAGCGCTCAGTTGGCGGGTGATATCACCTTCCTGAGTGAGATGCGCCAACGTACCTACAAACGCCATCAGTTGGCCGTTAATGCCGGTATAGTGACCAAGCGCCTCCCCCATCGTCACCTCCAGGTCATCAACGCGATCGCGAAGCGCCGGCTGGCGTTGCCAACGTTCATCAATCTCGCGCAGTTGCTGCTGGACGGAGAGCGTCAGCTGCGATTGATCCAGGGAAGCCCGCTCGTTATGAAACGCCTCGGCGGCCTCATCGGTATTGGGTCGCTGCTGGCGAAGCCGGTTGCCAAACGCGTCACCCTCGCTGCCTAAAAATCCAGCCGTCATCCCACGCTCTAACTGCATCTGATGAACAACATCACCGGCACGCTGAGCAAGCTCAGTCATTGCATGGAGGCGGTCAAACTCCTGCAGCGAAGTACGACGTTCCATGATCCCCTGAATGGCAAACCAGGCCAACGCGAGCAACGGCAATAGCAACACGCAGGCGAATTTGAGCCGCATCGGCATGCGGTTAACGATAGTTTTCATTGCTTAGCCTCAAACTGATAGCGTCGTTAGTGAGGTAAGCGGCATGCTCGCGTTTTTGTTATCGCGTCGTGTAACGCTTTGAACTGAGTGTGCCGCATCATGTCACGTAGTTAAATACGCTTAATGCTCATGGATTAGGTAGGTAGTCAAAACGAAGCATATTATAGGGAGCTGGAATGCACGCTAATTGACCCAGGTCATGAAACCAAAGAGTTATTAGACACGTTCAAACCTATCGTGGGGCGCTCACGGAGCGGGGCTTGCGGCACCCAGAAAGCGTTGCTGCCAGTAGTCGATATCCAGCGGCACGCTCACCACTTCACGGCCGCTGCCGGGGGCGTGAATCATCTGCCCCTGCCCGCGGTAAATGCCCACGTGAGTGGCTTTCTGGCGTGAACCAAAAAACAGCAGATCACCCGGGCGCGGAGCATTCGCCGTTGGCAGTTGGCGAAACTGCTGGTCGGCGGTACGAGGCACACGGATCCCCGCCGCTTGATAGACCATCTCGACCAGTCCGGAGCAGTCCAGACCGTCGGGTGAGTTACCGCCAAAGCGGTAGGGAGTGCCCAGCGCTTGCTGGGCATGGGAAAGAATCAACGCACGCTCCATGGACAAGCCCTCAGCCTCGTCAAGGCGTTCATTCAGGTCTGTCTTGTGACTGGCGCAGCCTGACACCATCATGAGGATTAAAAAACCTACAATAGGCACGCTGCGCGCGAAGGGCATGGAGGCATCTCTACTTTGACCGGTTAGTCTATAGCATGGCGCAAAGATCGAGACGCTGCCAAATCGATTAGATAATCGCGTGGCGTACCCGGGCAGATATCCACTCCGACACCAGTACGGTGGCAAAGATCATGACGAAAATCACGCTGACCTGATCCCAGGCAAGGCTGTTGATCGAAGCGTTCAACTGCAAACCGATACCGCCCGCCCCCACCAGGCCCAGCACAGTCGATTCGCGGATATTGATATCCCAACGGTAAACGCTGATACCGGCAAATGCTGGCATGACCTGGGGCAACACACCATAGTTCATTACCTGCATACGGCTCGCACCGGTCGCGCTGATCGCCTCGACCGGCGTGGGATGAATCTCTTCGATGGATTCGTAGAGCAGCTTACCCACAAAGCCGATGGAACGCAGAGCGATGGCAATAATCCCTGCCAGCACGCCGGGACCCAGGATGGTGACCAGCAACATTGCCCAGATCAGCGAGTTGATCGAGCGTGACGACACAATCACCACCAACGCGGCGCTGCGTATAAGCGGATGCGGTGTCGTATTGCGAGCCGCCAGAAACGCCACTGGAAAGGCCATGACAATGCCCAGCGCCGTGCCCAGGGTGGCAATGTTCAGGGTGTCCCACATGGGCTTCCATAGCACATTGGCATAGCCCCACTCGGGTGGGGTCATGCGGCTGATCAGATCGGCTCCCTGGCGGCCAGCGTCGTCGACGAACACCCACATGGTATTGTCGGAAATCAGCTTCCAGCAGAGCAGAAACAGGCTGACCCCTGCCAGCCAGGCCAGGTACTGGAGCCATTGCACGCGGGTCGTACGCCGCCGCCAGACCGGCTGACCCTGAGATGAGGTGGAAACGGGCATTCAACTACTCCACAAAGTATCGATTCAGAAAAGACTAATTCAGGGGTTACTGGGTCCAGCGACGGACATGACTAGAGGCGTACTCGCACAGCAATACGATGGCGATGATGATCAGCAGGATCGCCGCTGAGGTATCGTATTCGTAGCGGCTCAGCGAGGTGTTCAAGGTGGCGCCGATACCGCCTGCCCCGACAATCCCGATTACCGAAGATTCGCGGAAGTTGATATCCAGGCGGTACATGGAAAGCCCGATCAAACGTGGCATGACCTGGGGTTGAATCGCGTGATTCATGGTTTGCCACCAGTTGGCGCCCGTGGCGCGCACTGCCTCAACCTGACGCCAGTCCAGGTCCTCGATGTCTTCGGCCAGCAGCTTGGCCATGAAACCAATCGTCGCAAACGCCAGGGTGATCATGCCGGCAAAAGGCCCAAAGCCGAACATCACCACGAACAGGATGGCGATGATGACCTCCTGAAAAGTGCGCGACACCGCAATGATCGCCCGGCAGACTGTGTAAATCGGCAATGGCGCAATATTGCGCGCGCCCCCCAACCCGACGGGTATCGCCAGCAGCACCCCAATCACCGTGGAGGTCAGCGTCATGGTCAAGCTTTCCAGCAAACCCGCAACGATATCGTCGTAACGGCTGACAAAATCGGGCTGCATAAACGCGCCCAGAAAATTCACCGCACGGCCCGCCCCCTCAGCCACGCGCTCCCAGTCCACCTCTACCGAGGCGAGCGCCAACACAAGATACACCCCCACTCCGAGGACAATGCCCCAGCGCAATCGCGGGCTTGCGATCAGTGGAAGCCGGCGCCACTCGCCGCGGTGTGCCGCTTGCTGGCGCGCCGTCAACATCTCGGCCTGCTCGCTCATCGTGCGCCTCCGACGGCCATTGCGGGGGCCGCGCTGTACGAGGCTGTATCGGGCGGGTCATCGCTAACCTCGTCATCCATTGGTTCGGGCGTGGTATCCCAGTCCTCCTCGCCGTAGATCGTAGTGAGAATCTCGCTGGTGAGCTCACTGGGGTCACCGTCAAAGACGATTTCCCCCGCCCGCAGTCCGACGATGCGGTCGGCAAACTGCTTCGCCAGCGCCACATCATGGATATTGATAATCGCCGCCAGGTCACGCTCGGCACACAGCTCACGAATCAAGCGCATGATTTGGCGAGAGGTTTTCGGGTCAAGGCTGGCGGTGGGTTCATCGACCAACAGCAGCTTGGGGCTCTGCAACAGGGCCCGGGCGATCCCCACACGCTGACGCTGACCGCCCGATAGCGCATCGGCACGCTTATCGATGGCGTGCGTCAAGCCAACCCGCTCCAACAGCCGAAACGCTTCCACGACCGCTTCCTGAGGGTAGCGGCGCAGAAAGCTGCGCCAGAAACCCACGTAACCCAACTGACCTGAGAGCACGTTTTCCATCACGGTGAGTCGATCAACCAGGGCATACTCCTGGAAAATCATGCCCATGGAACGCCGCGCATGGCGCAGCTTGTGGCCGGAAAGCTTGGTAATTTCGGTATTTTCCAGGCGAATGCTGCCCTGGGTAGGCTCCACCAGCCGGTTAACACAGCGAATCAGGGTGCTTTTACCGGCGCCGGATGGCCCGATCAGCGCCATCACCTGTCCCTTGGGCAGGGTTAACTCTATATTGGCCAGCGCCCGATCGCCGGTGGGGTAGCGCTTGGCTACGCCGCTTAGTGTCAACATTTTCCACCTCAAACATATAAAGAAACGGCCAGAAAGGGGAGCCTTCCTGGCCGGTTAACAACGTCCACCTGGCGATCAGTCGCAGTCGTAGGTCACCCCATTGGCATCAGCGATGGTGCGAATCACTTCCCAGTTATCCTGATAGGTAATGGGGATAAACTGGGCTTCGCCGGAGTTGGAGAATTCTTCCTCCAGGGCGGTGCCTTCCCAGTCATAGCTGAAGAAGGCGTCCTGAATGTCCTGCGCCAGTTCGGGTGCCAGGTTATGGGCCGTACCGTAGGCAGTGGTCGGGAACGTTTGCGAGGTATAAATGACATCGTAATCACCTTCTTCCACGACGCCACGCGACAGCATCCGACGCGCTACCGAGTTGGCGATGGCCGCGGCCTCATAGTCTTCGTTGACCACGCCTAGAACAGAGTTGTCATGTGAACCCGAGAACGCTGTCTCAAAATCTTCTCCCGCTTCCATGCCGTATTCGGAACGCAGTAGCGCTGAAGGCGCACGGAAGCCCGAGTTGGACGTCTCGGAGGTGAATGCCAGTTGGCGGCCCTGCAAATCTTCAACGGACTCAATACCGCTACCCGGGTAGGTGATAATTTCCATTTCATAGCCAAAGCTGCCGTCCTCGGCGGCCATCATGGCAAACGGACGGAAACCACCGCAGTTGACCGCTACTGGCACACCACCCGTATTAAAACCGGCGACGTGCAAACGGCCCGCACGCATGGCTTCCTGCTGGGCAGCGTTGGACTGTACCGGGAAGAACTGCACCTCTTTACCTGTGGCGTCACTCAAATGATCCAGGAAGTCAGACCAGACATCGGCATAGACAGCGGGATCTTCGACCGGCGTATAGGCAAACACCAGCGTGTCCGGGTCTACCCACTGGGCGTCATCGCTGGGGACATCTGCCATCAGATCGCCGTCCGCATCCTGATAGCGGCTGGAAAGATCGGCCTGAACCGCCACGGCTGAAAAGGCAAAGGCACTGGCAACGGCGGCGCTAATGAGGGTACGAGGAAGAGATAACGTCTGCATGGATCACCTGATGCGTTGTTAGAAGACACAACGATACTGACGCGCTCAGATGACAGGGGCGGGACATTCAGATGACCCATTGGTGACGTTTTGACGACCGTAATGTGTCATTACGCTTTCAAGCTGGCAGCGTTGCGGCTACGTCGCTCGACAAACAGGCTGTTGCCAGGAATTTTTTTGGCCTGTTGCTTTAACTCCGAGAGTTCGGCAGCGACATCCAGGGCCTTACAGTCGGCGACGGGTGGAATCGGCTTGACGGCAATCGAGACGCTGACAAACGGAAAGAAGCTGATTGTCCCCTGCCGGTTTTCGATGTGGATTCCGCCACGCTTGCGGTCGTCCTCTTCATAAAATCCCGGCGCCATCAGCTCCATATGATGCAGGATCTGCTGGCAGGCTTTTTCCCAATGCGCCAACGGCAGTAGCAGCATGAAATCATCCCCGCCGATATGGCCGATGAAGCCACCGACGCTATCGGCCTGAGCCTCCAGCAGCCGGGATAACGCAATGATCATGTGATCGCCCCGGGCATAGCCGTAGGCGTCGTTAAAAGCCTTGAAATTATCCAGGTCGACGTAAGCAGCGGCCACCCCCTCACCGGCATTCAGGTAGCGGCCAAGGGTTTCATTGATCAGGATATTGCCCGGCAACCCGGTAAGCGGGTTGGCATGGCGCGCCTGGCGAACCTGGATGGCAGTAATTTCACGCAGCAAGTCGACAATATTGCCCATGCCCAGGTAGTGGCTATTTTCATCGACAATCACAAAGTCTTCCTGCTCGATATCGCGGCTATCCGTCAGTTGCTGACTCAATATATCCAGCGGGGTACTGGCATTAGTGATCAATGACTTGGTATCGGCGACATCCAGCACGCACCGCTTGGCATAAAGCGCATGGCTGTAGGGGTTGGTAAACAAGGTGAGAAACGCATTACGGCGCACCACGGCCACTGGCCTGCCGTCATCGACCACCGCTACGCAGCGAAGACTCGACTGCTGTCGAAAGCGCTCGGCCAGCGTAAGAACAGCACAGCTAGGGGTGACCGCTTCAATCGCCTGACAGATCGAACGGGCCGTTCGTCCCGCTGGGTTTGCCAGCGGTTTAGCGGCAGGCAGCCGCATATGTAGCTGAAGCGGAGGCTCCGCGCTGGGTCTGGCAAAATAAAACCCTTGCAGCAAGGCCAGGCCACGATCGAGCTCCCACAGGCACAGGTGCTCAGCGGCGGTTTCAACGCCCTCCGCTATCAATTGGCAGTCCAGACTACGCGCAACATCCAGAATAGAGCGTAGAAACTCGCGCTTGGCGGGCTCATGATCGATGCCCGAAATAAAGTGGCGATCCAGTTTGACGAAGTCCGGGCGCAGTTCCGACCAGTGGCGCAGGCTTGAGTGGCCCGCGCCGAGATCATCCAAGGCCACTTGAAAGCCCATGTCGCGATAGTGATCCACTGCCTGGCGCATCAACTGGTAATCATGAATGGGCACGTGCTCGGTGAGTTCGATCACTACGCGCTCTGGAGGAAGGCCGCTTTCGCGAATAAAGCCTAGCGTCAATCCTTCGCGAAAATCACGTTCCAGGATGGTGAGCGGCATGACGTTCAGAAATAGTAGACTAGGCAGCTCGAGTTCGGCAAAGCGTCGTATGGCCAAGCGACGGCAAAGCAGGTCCAACTCAACCAGAAGCCCTGCCTGAGTGGCGACTTCAAACAACCGCAGCGGCGAATAAAGCGGAGAAGAGCGAGGCCCACGAACCAGTGCCTCGTACCCATAGATGGCTTGCTGGCTGGCATCCACAATGGGCTGAAAAAGGACCTGCAAGTCTTCTGTATGAATGATGCGATTGAGCCATTGCGCTTCTTGTGCGGTCATTGCCTGTTCGTCACATTAAATAACAATCGGATATCCCTAGCGTTTTTATCCATGAGATAAGCTTGGGCCAATACCGTGACGAAATGATGACAGACGCTATAACTCCTAACGCGCCGGTATATCGGGCGGTGGAAAACAGGCTTCTCCTCCGCTGGCGTCCAACTGGCGAATGTCGACCGGGCAGCCGTGTTCGTCGAGGGTCACCAGCCCGATACCGCTGGCGTTCCAGAGGCGTTCACCAGCACTTGCACGGTCGGGATCACGGGGGTGAACACTCAGCTTGCGGCGCTTGGTAAACCAGTTGAGCGGTGACCAGGGGGCATACAGCCAGCGATTGAGCCGGTCAAAGGTGTCCAACAGCGAATCAGGAAAGGTATTTTTGACCCCGCTGGAAGTGATCTGCCATAGCCTGGGCGCATGCTTGCGGTGACGCACCACGATGTCGTAGGCAAAGGAGTAGTGCACATCGCCGGACAGGATCACGTAGTTGCCGGGCGTTTTGGAATGCTGCCAAATCTGCAATAGTACGTTCGCAGCCCCGCGATGCGCCATCCAGTTTTCGGCGTCGACCATCAGCGGTTTGCCAGCCAGGGTAAACAGCTTCTGGATACCTTCGATCAGCTTGACGCCAAACATCGGCGCGGGTGAAATGATCACTGCGCTGGGCGCCCCGATCAACGCCTGCTGCATTTCAATCAACGCCTCCCAGTCCATCAACCCGGAAGGACGCTGCGGGTGTCGCTCGTTACGCCAGCGGCGCGTACGGGTGTCCAGCACGATCAATGGCGGTTCGCCGGAGACCTGAAACGCCCACCCCTGAAACGCCAGCAGGCGGTCAATCAGGCCGTCTTGCGCCACGTTGGCGAGATAGCCGGTGCTGTCTACCGACTCGAGCATCGCCTTGGTCTCGTCAATCAGCGGGTTGAGCTTTTCAGGCGCGTTACCCCACCCCTGACAAAGCAGGTAAGCGATCAAGGCATTGCCGATAATCTGCTTCGAGAACGGGTGACCGTAGGCACTTTGCTCCCATTCAGCGGTCAGATTCCAGTCGTCGGTTACATCATGATCGTCGAAGATCATCAGACTGGGCAAATGCGCCATGGCGCGCGCACACTGAGGCAAACCCGCCACAAACGCCTCGATCACGCCCTGCTCCTGCTGATAAAGCGCGTCGTCCTTGTCACCCAGTGACGGCTGAGAGGGCGCAATAACCTGCCATGCCACGGGCGACCAAACCAGGCAATACATGGCCAACATTTCGCCCAGCGTCATCAGATGATTCTGCGCATTGGCCGAGGTAAAGACGGGCTTTTTCACGCCGCCAAAAAAGCGTTCGCGAAGCGCCACGTTGCTGGTGGTATCCGGTAGTAACTGGCTGCGCTGATAGTAGCTGTCGGGGGACGTATAGAGCGCCTGGCTGTCACTGATGGTCGCCCCTTCCAGATACTCATCGACCAACCCCAGGCGTTCCGTCAGGGCATGAATCGCGCGCAGCATCGGCCCTGCCACGTCATCCACATACACCTGATCGCCGGTCATCAGCAGCCAAGCGGGCCATTCGCCTGGCGTCGTCTGACGCTCGGCCAACCATTGGTCAGCACGCACCAGACCGTCGGCGCTATCATGGTGGGGCTTGCGGCAGGAGCCGTGCATCAAGCGATGATGGCGCGAGGCAATCACAAACCCCGGGTAGTCCTGGCCGTCGTAGCATAACCACGGCGCCCACTCAGGAAGTGACTGGTAACCACCATCGCGCTGCTGCACTTTCAGGTCATAGGCAATGCGCTCATCGCGGGGCAAGGGGCTCGCCAACGGCACGTCGATCAAATGGATAAACGCATGTTGCCCGACAGGCAGGCATTGCTGATAAGCCGCGAGCGGATACGTCTGTGCTCGCGGCCCGTCGGGATGCAGCACCAGGGACATGGTGAGCGGCCGCGACGTCAGGCACCACATCACCCACCGTGAAGGGGTGATGCGGCGCAGAATGGGGCCAACCAATACATCCGGGAGGACTGCCGCGTGGTGGTTCATGGATCGCTCCTTGCCTGTTCGGTGTTCGTGACGCGTTTTCAGCGCCTATCCGGGCGACGAATCACGACGACGGGTAGCGTGATGGTGACCGCCAACCCGCCCAAAGCGGCCCGCTCAAGTTGCATATCGCCACGATACAGAGCGACCAGATCAGCAACGATAGAAAGCCCCAAACCACTTCCCGAACGTTTCTCATCCAGCCGTTTGCCCCGCTGCAGCGCTGCCTGGCAATCAGCAGGGGACATTCCGGGGCCATCGTCGCTGACACACAGCTGGAGGTGTTCGCCGTGTGCCTCCAGGGTCAGAATAACCTCGCCCTTCGCCCAACGCAGAGCGTTATCCAGAATATTGCCGACAATCTCCTGGGCATCCTGGGCATCCATGTGCGCTTGCATATCGCGCGGCAGGGTATGCTCAAGGTGGATATCGCGGCGCTGGGCCAGCCTTGCCAGTCCGTTTATCAGCGGCGCCAGGGCTTCATTGAGCGACACGGGCGCCACCCTGCCGCCCTCACCGGCCGCCGAGGCGCGTGCCAGATGGTGGCGCACGGCGCTGTCGATGCGCGTCAACTCCGCTTCCCAGGCGCTCTGCTGCTCGGCCGGTGCCTGACGGGCCAGCAGACGCATCACACTGAGCGGCGTCTTCAGCGCGTGGGCCAGATTGCCAGCGGCATGGCGGCCACGTTCTATCAAGCGTTGGTCACGGGCCAGTACGGCGTTCATGGTGGAGGCCAGGCCGGCCAACTCATCGGGCAGCCGGGTATCCAACTGCTGCGCCTCGCCGTTTTCCACCTCGAGCAAGTTGGCTCGCATACGCCGCAACGGCGCCAACCCCCAGCGAATCTGTAGCGCCAGCACCGCCAACAGCAGCGTGCCCAAGCCGACTAAACCGCCCCATAACCACTGCTGAAACTGGCGCACATTGTCCATCAATGCCTGGTTTTCAGCCGCAACGCTGATATGCAGCGGCTGCTCGAGCGGTGCCAGCTGTATATCGCGCTCAACCAGGCGCAGCGAGCTTGCCCGGGGACCGTTCACGGTTCGGGCAATGAGCGTGTTGCCGTCATGGGTCGGCAGGCGCTGATCCCATAGCGAGCGCGAGGTGAGCGTGTGCTGCTGACCGCCGGTCATCTGCCAATACCAGCCGGAGTAAACCTGATCGAAACGCGGATCACCCAGATCGCGATCAAAGATCAGTCGCTGCTCGACACGGTCAAAGGCGACCCCGGCGATGACCACATTGAGCAAGGCTTCCAGGCGATCATCGAAGGCCTGCGTCGCCGACTCACGGTAGTGATGGGACAGCAAGAACCCCGCTAAAGGCAGCCCGACGATGACGATCACCAGGGTCGCCACTAATAGACGGCTGGCGATTGAGCGACGCGCAATGCGGCCCTGCCAATATGGCCAGGGCATCATCCCGCCGCCGGCTGCTCGGCCAACAGGCGGTAGCCCTGGCCGCGCTGGGTGACAATACGCCATGCGCCCAACTTGCGTCGTAATCGGCTGACCTGAACATCAATGACGTTGGAATCGGGTTCATGGTCACGGTCGTAGACGTGTTCGGACAGCTCGGTGCGGCTCACCACCCGGGGCGCGGCGTGCATCAAATAGCTCAACAGTCGCGTTTCCTGGGCGGTCAGCGATACGGGGCGGCCCGCTAGCGCCACGTGCTGGGTATGGGTATCCAGGCTTAACTCTCCCATCCTGAGCACCGGGTGCGCGTGCCCGTGGCTGCGACGAACCAGCGCACGCAGGCGAAACAGGACTTCAGCGGATTCAAACGGCTTGGTGACATAGTCGTCGGCGCCAGCGGAAAAACCGGCCGCTTTATCGGCCCAACGTTCACGCGCGGTTAAAATCAGTACCGGCAGATCAATGCCGTCTTCGCGCCATGCCGCCAGCCAACGGATGCCGTCACCGTCGGGCAGTCCAACGTCCAGAATCAAGCTGTCGTACGCTTCGGTGCGCACCAGAAAGTCGGCTTCCTGACCGTTGAACGCATGCTCTACCAGCCAGTCACCATCGCGTAATGCCTGGCCCAGTTCGCGGGCTAACGCCTGGTCATCCTCTACCAACAAACACTTCATCGGCTCACCACTGTTTCTGCCTTCTATTCCGTGCGGCGCATGTCGTTGATCCTGACGCCTTCCATCTCCATAAGCTGCCCGGTCTGACCATCAAATTCAAACTCTACCACCTGGTTTTGCGGACCCAGCAGCTTGATTTCATACTCGACGTAGCTACCTTCACGCTCGACCTCAACTTCCAGTACCTCGCCGATATAATGAGCCTCCAACCAGTCGAGAATGGTTTCCAGAGATACCACCTCACCCTCGCTGACCTCCCCGTGAAGCGTCTCCCACGAGGAATCAGAAGACGCCTGCCCCGTGACCAGGCCAAGCACCATTATCCCCACCAGCATCATGCGGCGCAGTGCAGGCGGCGTATCACGGCATGGCCGCGTTGTCAGGAGGGAGGTCACATGTTTCATTGTCACACCATGCCAAAGTCAACATGAACGCTAGGTGAACCGCTTTGTCAGCTTAAGGAAAGCATAGTGGGGGTATAACGTCACTGTCGCATTCGCCGAATGCCGTTTACCACCTCGAATGGAAAGAAGGAATTAACCATGAATACGATGAAAAAAATGCTGATCATCCCGGGCTCTGCGTTACTGCTTACAGCAGCGGTGGGCACAGCCCAGGCGGACTCTCTGGCGATGGACCGGATTGACGATGTGCTGACCCACGCCAATGATTATGGCTTTACGCATTTTGAAGAAGTCAGCATCAATAGTCGTGGCCGCGCAGAAGTCGAAGGCTGGCTCGACGATGAGTGGTACGCCGATGTCAGCTTTTCAATCGATGACGGCGAAACGCTGGAAGAAAAACGCGAACGGCTAATTACCGGTGCCTGGGGCATGAGCGAAGACGATATTCGCCAGGCGCTGAACGTCGCCAGCCAGGAAGGTATGGTCGAGTTTGAGGACATGGATATCGACGAAAGCGGCGTTATCGAGATTGAAGGGCGCGATGAAAACGGTCGTGAACTGGAAATCAGCGTGCGCCAGGGCTCCTACGATATCACCCAGATGGACCGCGACTGATCGTTAACTGTGTCGCTTCACGGGCTTCCAGCGGGGAGCCCGTTTGCGTTCTAGGCCCCTGCCACAGATTAATGCCTGATGACATACCTGCAGAGACGGCCTCTTCCATATCAGCAGTAAGCGTGTTACCAACGGCCGTGATAATGACGCTTTATACCCCCGCTTGCCCTGGGAATTCTGCCATGATCAGCCATTGCCTGAACGCCAGACCACGCCAGCCCGAGAACAACGCTTGAAGCCGCCTAACTACCTGGAAGGTGTGACGTCGGCACATAATGAGGCAATATTGCGTGACCTCGCCTGGCTGGTCGTGACACCGGATATCGTGGCGTTCCCGCCCTCCAGTCCATTTTCAGGCCGCCCTAGCCAGTCCGAGCTGGGGCTGAGTGACGCCCTGGAAGCCTGGCTGAATGGTTTGGCAATCCCTGAGCTGGCCCGCCATGGCCGCCAGTCGAGCCGCATGGGGCACTATCACGAACAGCTATGGCATTGGCTGCTGGACCGCGCGCCCAATACGCGCCTGCTGGCTCATAACGTGCGGATTACCCGCAAGCGCATTACCTTGGGCGAGCTGGACATGCTCTACCGCAGGCGGGATCAACCTGCTCCGGTGCATCTGGAAGTGGCGATCAAGTTTTATCTCGGGTTACCTGAAGGGCCTGGAGAAGCCACCAGCCAGAGCCGCTGGATAGGCCCGGGCGGTCTGGACAGCCTGGCTCTGAAATACTGCCATTTGCAGCGTCATCAGTTGCCACTTTCTTCCACAATACCCGCACAGGAAACACTCGGCCATTGGCTAGCCCCTCGGGATACAGGATATACAGAAACAGGCCTGGGCGGGCAGCTCACCCAGCGGCTGGCCATGCCGGGCGTGCTGTTTTATCCATGGCACGCGCCCATGCCATCGCCTGAGGGTGCCACTACTGCACACCGCAGAGGACGCTGGTGCCACGTCAGCGACTGGCCAGCGCTTGCCTCTACCCTACCCGCTGATTTTCTGGTGACCTGGCTCGAAAAACCGCACTGGTTGGCGCCGCCAACGTTTGACGCCTTCAAACCAGCGTCAGAATCACTGATACCGCTATTGGCGATGGCCCGGTATCAGCCGCAGCAGGTCATGATGTATCTGCCGTCAAACCAGCGCTGCGAGCGGCTGTTTATCGTGCCCGACAACTGGCCGCGTCAGGTACCTTTGCCACCGCGTTTGCAACCGCGTTAAACCACCACCAGATTATCGCGGTGAATCAACTCGTGAGCCTCCACGTAGCCAAGGATGGCTTCAATTTGATGGCTTGGTTTACCCGCTAGCTGACGGGCTTCGTCGGCTCCGTAGTTGACCAAGCCTTTCGCCACGGTTGTGCCTTGCTCATCGACACAGGCCACCATATCGCCGCGCTTGAAGCTGCCCTGGACGGTGCGCACGCCAACGGCCAGCAGGCTGGAGCCTTTATCGCGCAGTACCTTGACGGCGCCAGGGTCCAGCACCAGCGTGCCGCGCACCTGGAGTTGTCCCGCCAACCAGCGTTTACGTGCTGCGATGGGGGCTTGCTCCGGGCGCAGCAACGTGCCCAGCGCCTCGCCCGCCATAACCCGGGTAATGACATCGGGCTGCCGACCACTGGCGATTACCGTGACCGCACCGGATCGGGCCGCCAATTGAGCGGCGCGCACCTTGGTGGTCATGCCGCCCCGCCCCAGCGACCCGCCACTACCCGCAACGGCCGCCAGGCGCGGGTCGTCGGCCCGGGCCTCGCCAATCAGCTGTGCGGTGGGGACGTGGCGGGGATCAGCGTCGAACAAGCCTTCCTGGTCAGTCAGCAGCAGCAGGGCATCGGCTTCGAGCAGGTTGGCGACCAGGGCGCCCAGGGTGTCGTTATCGCCAAAGCGAATCTCATCGGTGACCACGGTGTCGTTTTCGTTCACCACCGGGACGACGCGCATTTCCACCAGGGTGCGCAATGCGGATAGAGCGTTCAGGTAGCGCTTGCGGTTGGAAAGGTCGTCGTGGGTCAGCAGGATCTGCGCGGTCAGCACACCGTGGCGGGCGAAGTGCTGCTCGTAACACTGGGTCAGACCGTTTTGCCCCACCGCCGCCGCGGCCTGGAGTTCGTGCACCGCGCTGGGGCGGGCCTGCCAGCCAAGGCGCACCATGCCCGCCGCGACGGCACCCGATGACACCAGGACGACCTCGATGCCCCGCTGGTGCAGGGCCGCAACTTGATCGACCCAACGGCCAATCGCCACTTCATCCAGGCCACGACCGTCATTGGTCAGCAGCGCGCTGCCCAGCTTGACCACGACGCGGCGAGCCCTGCTCAACGCCGCTCTACCCAGCACCGACTCATTGCTTGCCACGTCGCTCTTCTCCCTTTTGGCCAACCCTGCGCCTTTAGCCCTCAAGGCGCGTATTCGACATCCACATCGTAATCATCATCATCGAAGTCGTCGTCATCTTCGTCGTCGCGTTTGCGCTTGCGGCCGAGTCGCGCTTCGGTGCGGGCCACGGACTCTTCCTCCATGCGCCGACGCATTTCCTGCTCCCGGGCATGGGCTTCCTCGTCTTCGTGTTCCAGGCGCTGCTGTTCGGTGAGCCAACGATAGGCCGCCTGCACCAGTTTGTCGGTGCCGTCGCTGCTGATCGCCGAAATGCGGAACACCGGCCCTTGCCAGTTCAGCGCATCGATAATCGCCTGGGCGCGCGCCTCGCGCTCTTCTTCATGCAGCAGGTCGAACTTGTTCAGGACCAGCCAGCGGGGGCGCTCGGAAAGCGCCGGTGAGAACTGGCCCAGTTCGTGTACGATCGCTTTGGCCGCCTCGACCGGGTCAGATTCATCGAACGGCGCCACGTCGACCACATGAAACAGCAGCCTTGTACGGGTCAGGTGCTTCAAAAAGCGCAACCCAAGCCCCGCGCCATCGGACGCGCCTTCGATCAGGCCCGGCACGTCGGCCATGACGAAGTGCTCGTGCATGCCCAGCTTCACCACGCCCAGGTTGGGCACCAGGGTGGTAAAGGGGTAGTTGGCCACCTTGGGCTTGGCTGCCGATACGGAGCGAATCAGCGTCGACTTGCCCGCATTGGGCATGCCCAGCAACCCCACATCCGCCATGACTTTCATTTCAAAGCGCAGGTTGCGGCGATCCCCCTCGGTGCCCGGTGTGGTCCGCCGGGGCGCACGGTTGGTGGACGACTTGAAGTGGATATTACCCAACCCACGGCGACCGCCTTCGGCGACCAGCACGACCTGACCGATCTCGGTCACATCGGCAATCACTTCGAGGGTATCCTCGTCGATCACCGTCGTTCCCACGGGCACTTTGACGTGCAGGTCTTCACCGGCCTTGCCGCTCATCTGGCGGCCCATACCGCCCTGACCGTTTTCGGCTTTGTAGAAGCGCTGGTACTTGAAGTCGATCAGCGTATTCAGCGCATCGTCACCAATCAGGTAAACGCTGCCGCCGTGGCCGCCGTCGCCACCATCAGGGCCGCCTTTGGGCACGTATTTTTCGCGGCGAAAGCTGAGACAGCCATTGCCGCCTTTTCCCGCCTCAACAATGATGGAGGCTTCATCGACGAACTGCATTGGTTTCTCCCGGCCGCTTTCGCCGCCCTCATATGCGTTACGTTTTCCAATCTTTGATTCCACCAACATGATGGAAAAGTGTATTGGAAAAGGGGTTAACCGACAAAAAAGCCCCGCCATGGCGGGGCTTTTTTCTCGCAACGCTTTGTCGACGTTACGAGCGCAACGCTAGCCGTTTACTCAGAAACGATGCTAACAAACTTGCGGTTGTGCGGACCTTTGGTCTCGAACTTCACAAAGCCTTCGTTCAGAGCGAAGAGCGTGTGGTCACGACCCAGGCCAACGCCGGTGCCGGCGTGGAAACGCGTGCCGCGCTGACGAACAATGATGCTGCCTGCGCTCGCTGCCTGGCCACCAAAGAGTTTCACACCTAAGCGTTTGGACTCGGAATCGCGACCGTTACGCGTGGAGCCGGCTGCCTTTTTATGTGCCATTGCAAAATCCTCCTAAAGGGGAATTGGCCGCTTACGCGGAAATTCCGGTAATTTTGACTTCAGTAAACCACTGGCGGTGGCCCTGGCGCTTCATGCTGTGCTTACGGCGACGGAACTTGATGATCGTCACCTTATCACCGCGGCCGTGGGAAACCACCTCGGCAGACACTTTCGCACCGCCGACCAGCGGTGCGCCGACATTGACGTCGTCACCGTCGGCTACCAGCAGCACTTGGTCAAACTCGATCGTCTCGCCAGTGGCGACTTCGATCTTTTCAAGCTTGAGGGTCTGGCCTTCCTGAACGCGGTACTGCTTGCCACCGCTTTTAATAACTGCGTACATGTCTCTCTCCGGACGTCAATATTGCCGCTTTGATCACCGAAAACGGCGCTCATCAAAAATCGCTCTTGTCGACCTGCGGCGAGTGGCGCCCCTTTTGGCAGCCATCTGACAGGGAGCATGATGAGTGGGTCGCGGATTATAACGATGATTGCGTTTTGCTACAAGGCCTATTGCGCCATTACAGATGATAGGGTATCACACACCCGCAGGCGCCTTGACGCCTAACGGAGAGCCCCATAGCATGACCTCAACTTAGCGCGGCATATGCCGCCTCCATCTGCCGCGACGAACATTCCATGACCGCTAACGTCTCATCAGTCCAGCCTGCCAGCTCCACGCCCTCACCGCTGCACGCCGTGGTGGCGGATGACTTCGATGCCGTTAACCGGACCATCGTCGCCCAGCTCAATTCCAAGGTACCGCTGGTCGAAACCATCGGCCAGTACATCACCGAGAGTGGCGGCAAGCGCTTACGGCCACTGCTGGCGTTGCTGGCGGCACGCTCACTGGGTTACACCGGCGATAAGCATATCCCGCTGGCCACGCTGATCGAGTTCATGCACACCTCGACGCTGCTGCACGACGACGTGGTCGATGAGTCTCACATGCGGCGGGGCAAGAAAACCGCCAACGACGCCTGGGGCAATGCGCCATCCGTACTCGTTGGCGACTTCCTATACGCGCGCTCGTTTCAGATGATGGTCGACGTCGGCTCGATGCGCATCATGGCGATTCTTTCCGGTGCCACCTGCGTCATCGCCGAAGGCGAAGTTCAGCAGCTGACCAATATCGGCAATCCCAGCGTTTCAGAAGACGACTACTTCGATACGATTCTCGGCAAGACCGCCATGCTGTTCGAAGCCGCTTCCCACAGCGGCGCGGTGCTTGCTGAAGCGACCCCCGATCAGGAACAGGCGCTGCAGCACTACGGGCGTTATCTGGGATTGGCGTTTCAACTGATTGATGACCTGCTGGATTACCAGGGCGACGCCGAGGCCATGGGCAAGAATGTCGGCGACGACCTGGCCGAAGGCAAACCGACCCTGCCGCTGATCCGTGCCATGGAACAAGGCACCCCCGAACAGGCCAAGCTGATTCGCCAGGTCATCCGCCAGGGCGGGCTCGAGCAACTCGACGCGGTACTCGACATTGTTCACGCGACCGGCGCTCTGACCTACACCCGTACGCGGGCCGAAGAAATGGCCGATAAAGCCCTTTCCCAGCTTGACGCTCTGCCCCCCAGCCCCTATCGCGACACGATGGCAGAGCTCGCTCGCCTGGCGGTTGACCGGCAAACATAATTGCGTTTTCAGCCCTGGCAAGACTTGAAAAAAACCGCCTGGCTACGTATTATGCCTCTCCGTTGTCGCACCATACGGCAACGCATCGGAATATAGCTCAGCTTGGTAGAGCGCTGCCTTCGGGAGGCAGAGGTCGTAGGTTCGAATCCTGCTATTCCGACCAAATATGCTAGAAAAAACGGCCACTTAGCTCTTAGAGCAAGTGGCCGTTTTTTGTTTCTGGATTTCTAGGTAGCAAATAGGTAGCAAGCGACGGTATTGGAGCAAGCTATTCAGTCAGTCGCAACCATTAGCCCGACGAACCATGCTCAACACTGAGGACATTGAACTTGAAGGCGCCTTTCAATTAATCAACAAATTCGAGAGAAGGGCAGATCTTAAAGCCGGAAAGGAATTCATAGAACACCTGACTATCACCGCTACAGAATGTGCCTAATGTATGATAAGAATTTAGAAAAACGAAAAAGGCCCAAGGAACATACTTGGGCCTTTAAATTAGCAAATCTAAAACTTTTCTTCGAGCAGCTCTTTACGCTGTGCCTTGATGAAACGCTTAGTATCTTCACCAGCGCGACGGGCAGCGCTCAAGAACTCGCCAGTCGTGGCGCGCTTGGCGCGGCCATCAGGGCCGATCTCGACCACGCTGTCTGCAGATCGCACCGTCGCAACAGCTCTAGTCGTGGCTTCACCTGCCACCACACGGCCGGAACCTTTAACGACTCGTACCATGAGCACCTCTTTTTCTCGGGCTATCCTTAGAGAATGCCACGTGTTGCCGCAAGGGGGCACCACTTTCGATATCCATTAACATTCTCTGCCAGCATAGACGATAGAGCAACTGTAGGAAAGGCGTCAGCTCATGAAGAAACATTAGCGCCTTATCCTCATTCGCGATCATTCCTGGTTCATTGCACGAGATTGAAAGAACTGCGCTGATCTGGCTCGTGTCATGATGTGCCACGTCGGGCGCAAAATTTGGCCCTCTTAAGGGAATTGCCATCGAACATCGAAGCTCGGGATGCTCGACATAAAATTGTTTGATTTTATCTATGGCATCAGGAGGATAGGGAAGTTTTTGTGAATCCTGTACTGCATCCTCCACGAGGATCATCGCTTCGTACTGCACCGCCATCGGCACGCCAGGATGGTTATGTTTCCCGCCTTCTCCACTGTCGTCAAAATAGCCATAGCAAAGGGGATGAAGACCTACACCCTCAACCCGGTTACCTACTTCATTTGATGTCGTGGTCAGGTTAAGATCTTGAACCATAAGCCCCTGAACTGCGGAAAAGAAAGGTTTTGGCTGCTTAGTATGTGCAAGTTCCTTAGCTCCCTTCCAATAGAACTCCGGATCGGCCTGTCCTTTTTCTGAATTCACGACCCAATAAACTGTAGCCGTATAAAGCTGGTCTCTGCTATCCGGCGGCTGAAACAACAATACTAGATTTAGAATCGTATCAAGCAATCGTCGTGAGGCTTCATGAATAGCCTCACGCTGGTCGTCCAGAGAGGCATCTTCCTGTTGTACACCCTGGATACCGTATAGTAGCGGATCGACTTCATATGACATGCGTTCGTATAGCTTTGAAGCCCGGGCCAGAAAATTTTTCGGCGGCATTACAGAAACCATCTGGCGTAGATGCTCAATCCGAGTATTTAGTTCTCGCTTTGCTAGACTATCTGCGCGAAGCCTATGGAATTCTCGAATAAAAAGAATGAGCACAAAACATAGGAATGCCAACCAGAATGTGAGGGCATTGCGGTGCATGCTTTCGTAACCATCATCCCACGGAGCGTAGCCTGACGAAACTCCATTCCATGCCGTGACTGGCCACGACCCATGTATCTCTGCGTAGAAAACAGTTGCCATAAGACCGATGATGACGGTGCCGATCACGGTAATAGCGCTACCCATGGCGCCTGCCCAAAACTTGATCCATAAGCGAACAAAACAGGTACTAGCAACTTTACTGCCAGCGATCCTCAGTACATTTGTGATTCTGTCTGGTATGTCCACGCTTCACCTCATAAACAGGGGCAGCACAGTCCAATGTGCTTGGGGGCTGGCACATAGACGCGGATAAAAAGTGATTTAAATTTCGCAGATTGCCATTTGCCAAGAAATTCTTTTATGCCGAATAGCTAGCATTCACCACATCAAGTCTATCGTTCAGCGGCAGCACCAGACCTTCTAAAAGTCCTAAACAACGCACGCAATCCGTATAAAAAACCGATAAATAGGACGCTTGCCAAATAACGAATACAAAAATCAAAAATGGCGTATTTAGTGCCATTTAAAGCGATAAATACAGCCGTCCCTAACAAAGCACAATAAACAGAAAAAATTAAAATGTGCGATGGACGCCGCGAACGATAGAACCCTACGATTGCAGGAACTAAAAACTCAATTGAAAGCATTGTCCCTACCATTTGGCCAAGCAATGCTGCAAGCCCATGCATCAACTGAAAATTGGTCAAAATCTCCCCCTCCTATTTCCACATTATTTTGCAGTTCATAACTGTCGTTTATCGTTTACTGTACGATCACTCAAATATAATTATCCTCTTTGCCAAAACCACAAGGAGCATATAAATGAACCGAAAGCTCACCATAAAGCAAAATGCATTCGTAGCCTACGCATCCAAAGGTGTGTCCCGGACACAGGCCGCACGGCTCGCGGGATTTTCAGCACCGGCCGTTGAAGCGTTCCGACTAATGAAACTACCCCATGTCGTTAAAGCTTTACATGAGCAACGCGATGCTGCAATCAAAGGCGATCTTGCCTCAATGGCAGTACAGACCATGCGCGACCTCATGAACCCTGCAACGCCCGCCGCTACTCGCTTTAATGCGGCCCGCTGGATTTTGGATCAGGCAGGACACAAAGCGCAGGGAGCAGTCCCAGATGAAAGCCGGTCGCTGGAAGAAATGAGCTCTGAGGAATTGTCCCAAGCCGTAGCGAGCGGTATGCAAGCGCTTCGAGAATTAGCAGTTCAAATGGAAGGCCACTATATGGTGGATGGCCAAGCAAAGCCATTGTGCGACATTGGCCACAAGGTGCCGTATGAAGTGGAACCAGGCACCGACTTCCTTCAGTGATGGATGTGCAAAAGCTACCGATTTCGGCCATGCACGGTCGAACTGCGCTGCGAAACCCAAGTTGGGCTAGCTACAGCGCTGAACCACGTTAGGGGAAGGTATGAAACAAGTATGTAACATGCTGTTAGCTAGTAGAGTCTAGTAACACCCCTTTGGTTTTGTGTCTAGGCGGTGGGATCCGCCCCTGGGGGTAGGCCCGGCCATAGGCGCTAAACGTGAATCTAGGTACCACCATAAATTTTCCAATCAGAAACTCCATACCCTAGCTTTTGGTGTGGTCAGCCGACACGGCTATACTGCTAATGACTCCCCACCATGTAGGAGCCCCCATGAGGCGCATTGGAGACCGCTATCAATATGACCATCCCAGTCAGAAGGAGCCTTACCACTGGCTAACATACCTAGCAATGCTATTCGTTGCTTTTGCCCTGGCGGTCACCATGCCCTTCCCATGGAACCCATGGATTACTTTCTGGGCGATACTGGTTATAGGTGCGGTTGAGCGCCTTGTACTGCGCGGCAAAAGCCAATAGGGGCTCATTGAGGTGAGGCTCGACACTCATTCACAAGGTCGAATCTATGTGGTGTTCTGAAGGGACTAGCATCAGCCTGCGGAGGACCAAGGCTAACCTGCCCCTTGCGGTAGCCACGGTTGCTGGTTCGCGAAGTTCGGCGAGTATGTACGGGGAATTTTCGCTTGGGTCATCTTTACTTCGGTTCTCGCTGATACACTCGCCAAACCCCTGACAGTCCTCCATATGTGGTTCTCAGCTCAGCCAATCGTCATCCAGTAGATCCTCACTAAAGTGTTCAATCTGCACTCTGTTATCTGTGGCGTGCCTGACTAAGTTATCCGGGCGATTCAGCAGCCTCCCAGTCTTTACTTCCCCCAGGGGGTCGGATTTATCCGTCACACCGTCACAATCCCCGTTATGTTTGGCGTGGCGGCGATTCGTATCCGTCACACCTGGGTTTAGTGTGACGGATGGCTGCTCGCTAAAAACCGCGCGGTTAGTGGAATGTGACGGTGTGACGGCTGAAATGGGGGATTCTGAAGACAGATATCGTACGAAAGCGTCACGGAAATCAGCAAGTGTGTACCCCTTAGCGGTTTCATCTCCTATGCGGATACTCTTCGACTTGATGCCAAATTCAGCGAGCTTATTAGCCAGTTGGCGCGCGTCGATAGGCTTTCCTCGGCTCCACGTATTCCAAGGGGCCTCGCTCTGTTCCCATAGTGCCGGTAGCAGAACAGAAGTGAATAGGCGGTCGACATTCCGATCATCGAAAGCCGTCTTGATATCTTTCAACAGCTCAGTTGCGATGTCATATGTTTGCGCCTCGTTATCTGCAGGAGTTATCACAGTGGCCACCCGGTTGACTCGTTCGGGCCACTCACCGCCAATGGCCTCGGCCACCTGCTGCAAAGGCTCCCAGTTGTCTGCGGCACGATTGCTGAGACTAGGCACCGGCGCTGGGCGAGCGGCTGCCACCGTGGGCGCCAGATCCTCGTGTAGCCTGGCGAGCTGGCGTCGTAGCCGATCACGAAGTTCAGGCGGCATGAAGCGGAGGTTCGCAACCGTCTCTAGTGGTCTTTTTCGGCGTAACTCCATACGTATAGAACGGCTCGCTAGAGTGCTGGCGAGCGACCCAATCCCGCATAGCGCCTTGGCACCCCATGTGGAAAAGGGCGTTGGTTCGTAGTCATCGCCCACTACCCGAACAATTTGGCCGTTGCGGCGGTGTCCCGAATTAAGTACGCCACGGGCATCCTCGTTGTCGCGCAAGAAGCTGTCGACTTCGTCCACCAGCAAAGTAGGTCGCCACTTATCCATCGACCGGAACAATGCAGCAGCGCTAATACCGTCACACTTGAGCGGTTGGAAAGCATACATCTCGATGTACTCCAGCAGCGTGCTCTTGCCGCAGTTCGGAAGCGGCGCAGTGATGTTGGCGATTGGCGCCACGTGAACCTCCTCGATGAACCAAGTGAATGTGATCCACAGCGCGGCGGCATCGGCTGTCTCTGGCTCGCACACCACGTATTGCCGCAGGGTGTCGGATAACTCCCGCACCAGGGCGGCCCCGTCGACGGAATCGGGCCAGGGCTCGACAAGGGGGAACAAGGCATTGCCTTCCTCGCTCGCCTGATTACTGGTCAGCTTATCCAACTCGCCAATCTGAACTTTTGCCGCCTTCGCTGCGGCTCTGACACGCTGCCAATCGGCGGGACGTCCCTGACGAATGGCCATGATGTCGGTGAGGACATGCTTTTCAAACAGGGCGCCAGGGTCCTCCTTTGCCTTAGCAAGGGCGGACTCGACACGCTCCATGCGTTCCTCGCACTGAACAGCTCCGTAAGCTAAATCAGACTGAGGATCATTGTCGGGAAGCCCCCGAGCCTCAGCAGCTGTCCAGGCGCTGTTGAGCGTGTCGCGGATCTCGTTTAAGGGCAGACTTGCGCCCTTACCGGCACGTAAAAGCGCATCCCTGGCCTCCTGCTCTTCCAAAAGACCTCCTTTGACTAGCCCGAACACGCCATAAGCCTCTCGGTTGAGAGTGTGATTCCTCTCGCCTTGCGGGGCTGTCGTGCATGTGTAGACCGCGTGCTCAAGAGCGCGTAGAGCGTAAGGATGGGCGACAGGACTCCTTAGTTGTACTGGGGCGTCGGTTACGGACTCTATCTGCGCCAGGTGGGGCTTTAGGAAATCACGGATTGCATCACCCGAAAGACGCTTCCCCTCGTCGAGTACCCGAGTCGTGAACGGCTCACCCTTGCGATGGATGAAGCCCGGCAGTCGCATCACTCGGGGAAGGTCACAGACGTGAGTATCACTGCTCAGCAAGCGTGCAAGTCTTTGCTGGAGAGGCTTGAACTCGTCCATTGCCAGCTCGCCGGCTGCCCAAGTCAGCCAGTAGGCATGGTACTTACCGGGTGACGACTCGACCGTGATGGTCGGCTGGAAGTCCTCCGGCAGGGCGGCCAACTGGTGCTTAGGGTCCACCGCCGGGTCGTCGAAGTCGGCGAAAACCCCGCGAACGGCGGTCACATTGTTGGCCTTGCGGCCTAGGCCATCAGTGGCGTTTACACAGAGGAAAACGCCAGCACCCTCCTTGTTGAGCGCGACCAAACGATCGCCATACTCTTCGAGCGTGCCTTGGTAGACAGATATCAGATCAGAACGCTTGCGCTGACTGTCGTCAAAGGTCTGGAAAGTAGCGTTCGCCCCTGGTGCCAGAAGGTCGAGAAAACGGGCGGCCTCTGCCAAATCCACTTTATTAACGTCTGGTTTGGCAGTGGTAGCTTGATGGGTATGGATTATCCCTCTGGGTGCCTGCCTATCCCCCAGGATGGGCATTCTCATTTTCCTATCCATGCTATTTCCTCGCCTTAGCCGTTGCCTTCCTCGCTATTCGCCGGGCCTTGTCAGCCTGGCGGCGCAAGCGGCGATTTCCGCGGTGCAGCTCTCTCATAACGTGTACATCACTGATCGGGCGCTCACTCGGCCAGGTTTTCAACTCGGCTATTGCCGAGTCGCGGGTAGTTGCGGAGCTGCTCCGGCTTTTCCATCGACTCATGCCCGGACCTCCTTGGCAGTGGTATGCAAGAGGTGGCTACGCGCCATGGAGACCTCGGCGGTAGAGCCGAAGCGGTCAGCGTCGGCCATCCAATCCAGCACATCCTTCAAGCGATAGCGCACGGTGCGCCCCCGCTTGATGAAATGTGGCGCTGGTCGGCCGAGCAACTGACCCGTGCACCTGGCCTTTCTTCCGGTGGTGGGCTGGGCAGGGATCAAGTAAGGGAAGACTGCCATCTCAGGCAGTTCTATCAGGGCTGGATCGAAACCATTGCGGTAACGCGAAAGTGCATTGTCGAGGATGTTACTGGGATCATGTAGCTGGGTTGGCATCTGAGCGACTCCTTGTTGAAGGGTGTCGCATCAGGATGGTGAAAATCAGATCAGGATGGGTCCAATTGGGCTGGATCTCAGTCCGGGTTGGCTTTCTGGACTGACTGGAGTTGATCGAAAAGTGGACCCAGTGTGCTGCGGCTAGCTGGCGCCCTGATATTATTTATCTTGCAATCATCAAGCAACTCATCGGCCAGCGGGAAGGGCTGCTCTATTTCTCGACACCCATACTGCAAAGCCAACAGCGTCGCTATGATCTTTTGATAAGTGGCCTCACGTTTGGGATGAAGGTCCTCACCACCAAGTCCGCCATGCCCCTTTGTATATGTACGAATCTCTTCAGGGATGTCTTTATCGGTAATTCCAAGTTTGAGCAGCCAAGCACGCAGGTCGGACTTTTCTATCCATGCCTGAAATGGGCTGTCTAAGTCCACGCCAATTGGCGAAGCGCCGAGGATCATTCCGAGGCAAGCATCACAGTCTTCCGCTGACCAGTTATCTAGGTCCGTTGCCAGCCACTCATCGTAGGTCTTCGGCCAGCCATCTGGGATAGAGTTTTTTTCAGAAGGCATCGTCTCTTTTCGTGCAAGCAACTCGCCCGACGCTATTGCCAGCTTGATTTTCTGCCACCAGTTATCAAAGTCGGGGCTAAGGCTTTCATTGGATCGCATGGTGATTTCGTCCGGCCGAATACCGGCCAACAGAGCGGCTGCGTCTCTGCTCTCTAGCCAAGTTGAACCAAGCCAAGGTGATAGTGCCATGTGCTACTCCGTGCGTAATCCAGAAAATGGTGAAGGGTTGGCAGGTGTACGACCCTAGCCAGCCGAGTGGGTCAAGCCCACGGTTTTTTGCATTAACACTATCTGACCAATGTAAGCGGGGTGTGATTACTGGCTGTAGCGTCGTGACTTGGCCCCTGCTTGGCGAAGATTTCGACGGCGTCGCGCTTGTGGTCGGGGGCCAAATGGGCGTAGTGGGCAATTGTTGTCTGAATGTCTGAGTGAGCCATCAGCTTAGAGACGGTCAGTAGGTCGATGCCAGCCATCACAAGTTGGGATGCGAAGTTATGGCGTAGGGTGTAGAGCACCAAATCGTCGGGCAGTCCGCCCAGCTTGCGAACAGTCGCCCACGGCTTCTGCATTGCTGTCGGGCTCATTCGCTTGCCGTTGCGCGGTGACGGAAAAACCAGCCCGGTCTTTGGCTCGCCTTCCTGTCGGTGCCAAGCCTTGAGCACATCCACAGCAGCGCTAGACAGCGGAAAGGTCATCGGCTCGGTGTAGTGGTGCGCAGTCTTCTCAATCACCTTGCGGATGGTGCGGAATTCTAGATTAACGTTATCCCAGCGCAGACCGAATAAATCGCCTGGCCGGAAGCCAGTGAAGTACATCGTCAGAACCCAAGGCGCGACGTGATCCACATAGGCGACCCCATCCAGGTCGAAAAGGTGTGCCTTGCCATGGGCGCGACTGCTGCGACGCTGGGCTCGCTTGGCATCTTGATACGCCCCCAAACCGGCAAAAAGCGCTTCAACTTCATCGGTCTCTAAATAGCGCCGTTGCGACGCTTGCTCAGCCATCGCCTCCTCGCTCATGGCTGGCCTTTGTAGGCTGACACGCGTCAGGGGATTGGTAGGCACCACATTTCTGTCAGCAGCATGTGCCAGCATCGTCTTGAGTGCGCCGAGGTGGCGCTTGCTGGTGGTGTACGCCTCGCACCTGGCCTCACGTTCGCCCTGCCAGCGCTCAATGTCACCGCGAGTAATCTCACTCATCGGCTTTTGAAGCCAGCCTTCGAATGCGTGCTTGATACGCCGAATAGTGGCATCGCCATCTTTCTTTCGTCGCTGAGCCACAGCATAAGGACCATCCAGGTAAGCGCCGACGGTTTGCTGCTGCTGGCGCTCCTCCTCGGCCTTAGCCTCCTCCATTACTGCACGGGGGTCGCCACCTTGCGCAACGATAGCTAGCGCATTAGTGGCATCTTTGCGGGCCTGAGCGGCTGTCAACGGGGCGCCGTAGCGACCTAGCGTCAGAATACGCTGTTTACCGGTCTTAGTGCGGTAATAGAGACGAAAGGTAAGGCCACGCTTGCCGGGCCGAACATGGAAACCAGGTAGCTCGGTGTCGAAGATACTATCAGGCGGTGGCGTCTTGGATAGCTGCTCCATCGCCTTGGTTGTGAGCTTCAGCTTGCCATTTCCGGCCATGAAAGGCTCCGTTTTCTAGGTAGCAAATAGGTAGCAAATTCAGGATATAACAGGGGCAGGCGAGCAACAAGCAGCAAACCAAATAACTCCACTATCTTTATGTTTTTACTAATATAATTTGCGACCGGTGTTTCTGTTAATTTCTGCAGAAGTTTTAGGTTAACGCCTTCGGGAGGCAGAGGTCGTAGGTTCGAATCCTGCTATTCCGACCAAAGATTTCCATGAAAACGGCCACTTAGCTATTACAGCAAGTGGCCGTTTTTTGTTGGCGTGCAGGGTAGCGAACCGCCTATTTGGGGAGGTGCGCGTCACCCCGGCGGGTGAATCAACCCCACAACGCTGACCAGAATCAGCACGGCCCCCAACACACGAAAGAACAGCCCGGTGTCTGCTTTGAGCATATAGCGGTGGGCCTTCTCGCCGAGCAAATGGCCAATAAAAGCGCAGGGCAGCAGCCACAGCTGGTGAATCAGTTGCAGGTCGACGCCTGCGATGACGAACGACACCATCTTGATCACCACCAGGATAAACCACAGCACAAAGAGGGTATCCCGCAGCTGTTCCTTGGCGACGTGAGTAGCAAACACCGCCACGATCAGCGGCGCACCGATCAGTGAGGTACCGCTGACATAGCCGCCCAGCGCCAGCAGCACATAGTCCACATATTTGTTCTTGCTCTTGAACGGCTTGTTAAGCACGTAGCCAATGGCATAGATGATCACGATGCCGAAGATGATGCTGGTCATCACGTTAGCCGGCAGCGTCAACAGCCCCACCACCCCGATGAGCTTGGGGATAATCATGATCTTCAAGGCCTTGGCCAGGTAGCCCCAATCGATATTACTCTCCGGCGCGGTGCCTGCTGCCCCCTCTTGCTGCACTTGACGATGCCCACGCCAGGCGATCCAACTGGAGAAAATCAGCAGGTGAATGGCAATAATCGGCAGGAAGACCAGCGGCTCGTTCACCACCAAAAGCAGAAATGGCAGCGCCAGCACGGCACCGCCGAAACCCAGACTCGTCCTGACAAAACCGCTCCAGGCAAAAATTAGCCCGATCAATGCATACTGATACCAGAGTAGATCCGTCATGGGTTCGCCTAACCATCGTCGTTTTTGAAAGCCGTTATGGGGCATCGTTATTGAGAAAAGGTCTCCACCGTCCACCAGGAGGGCAGCAGCGCACGTACATTAGCTTGCGCGAAACGATCATCCATTAATACCACAACGCCTTCATCATCTGGACTGCGAATCACCCGGCCAGCGGCCTGCACCACTTTGATCATGCCGGGAATACGGTAGGTGTAGTCGTCACCCTGGCCAAAGCGCGCGCCCAAACGCGCTTTCAGCGCTTCGTTGAAGTCGTTAAACGGCGGCAGGCCCAGGGTCGCAATAAAGGCGCCAATCAGCCGGTCGCCGGGCAGGTCGATGCCCTCCGCGAAGGCACCGCCCAGCACCGCAAAGCCGATGCCTTTTCCACCGGGGGTAAAGCGCGCCAGAAACGCCTCGCGTTCGGCCTCAGGCATCCCGCGGGTTTGGCTAAACACGGGCACATCCGGGTGCGCTTCGCGAAAGCGTGCCAGCGCTGCCGCCAGGTAGGCAAAGCTGCTGAAGAACGCCAGGTAGTGGCCTGGCCTGCGCTGATACTGCTGCGCCATGGTGGCGACGATGGGCTCGATGGAGGCGTCCCGGTCACGAAAACGGGTGGAAATATCGCGTCTTATGCGTACCTCAAGCTGGCGGGCGGCAAACGGCGATGCCACTTCGCGCCAGACGGTCTTTTCCGGCAAGCCGAGAAGGTCTCGATAGTAGTGACCAGGGGTGAGCGTTGCCGAGAACAGCACCACTGAGTGCGCGGCGTTAAAGCGCGGGGCCAGAAAATCGGCAGGTATCAGGTTGCGGAGTCCCAGCACCGCCCGCCCTCGCCCATAGCGGGTAAGATCACACAGCGAGTGCTCGCCAAAACGCTCCGCAAGGCGGCAGAACGCCAGCGCTTCGAACAGCTGTTCCTGGAGTTCCAGACTGGCGTCTTCAGGGTGCTCACCCAGGTGATCGGTCACCGAAGCCCCCGCCTGCTGAGCGGCGGCCACCAGCTTGTCAGGCAGCGTCGTGAGCAGCCGATAGGCTGGCTTACCCAGTTCGCCTACCGCATCCAGCCCCGCATCTTTCAGTGACTTGTCATTAAGCGATGAGTCTTTAAACAATGCCTGCCACTGGCGGGCTAAACGATTCAAAGGCCGTGAAAGCGCTGTCGGCGCGGCACGGCGCAACCGGTTAAGGCGCTGCTGGTCGAGTTCGGCGCTGTACATGCCGCGGGCGCGCTCCACCAGGTTATGCGCTTCGTCGACCAGTACGCCCGTTCGCCAGTCGTTAGCCTGGGCCAGGCCGTGCAGCAGCGCGTGGCTGTCGAACCAGTGATTAACGTCGCCGACCACCACATCTGTCCAGCGCGCCAGTTCCTGGCCCAAGTAGTAGGGGCATACATCATGGGCCAGCGCCACTTCCCGCAGCGCGTCGCGATCCAGCCACGCTTGCTCGACTGCCGCTTGTCGCGCCGCAGGCAGGCGGTCGTAAAAGCCCGCCGCCAACGGGCACGACTCGCCGTGGCAGGCGCGGTCAGGGTATTCGCAGGCCTTGTCCCGGGCCACCAGTTCCAGGACCCGCAGCGGCTGGGCTTCCTCGCCCTGGCCAGCGCGCAGCGTGGCGAGCGCATCCAGCGCCAAACGGCGGCCGGGGGTCTTCATGGTCAGAAAGGCGATGCGGTCGAGTTGCTGACGCGGCATGGCCGAGAGCATGGGGAACAGCGTTGCCACGGTCTTGCCAATGCCCGTGGGTGCCTGAACGAGCAGGCAGCGCCCGGTGCCGGTGGCTTTATAGACGTCTTCAGCGAGCTCGCGCTGGCCGGGACGAAACGTGCTGTGAGGAAAACGTAGCGTTTGCAGGCGGCTGTCGCGGCGCTGGCGATGGTCGGCCTCCTGCTGCGCCCAGGCGAGAAAGCGTTGGCACTGGGCGGTAAAAAACGCCTGCAACTCGCTAGCGGACGCCTCCTGGTTAAGCAAGGTCTCCTGGCCACTGGCGATTTCCAGGTACACCAGCGTCAAGGTGATGTGCTCCAGGCCGCGCTCTTTGCAGAGCAGCGCGCCGTAGACTTTCACCTGCGCCCAGTGCAGCGCGCGCTGATTATCGGCCATGCGCTCCAGGCTGCCGCGGTGGGTTTTGACTTCTTCCAGGCGGTTGGCCGCAGGGTCAAAACCATCGGCGCGGCCTGTCACCGTCAGCCCCTCAAAGGTGCCTGACAGCGGCAGTTCGGCGATATAGTCGACCCCGCGGCGGCTGGCCACCAGCGTATGCCCTTGCATGCCTTCCTGGGCACTGGGCGCAGGGGTAAAGCGGTGGTCGAGATCGCCTTCGCGGGCGGTGAAATCGCAGAGCGCCCGCACCGCCACCCGATAGGTCGCGCTCATGGCATTGGCTCGGCGCTATCCGCCCAGCGGACGTAACATACCGCAACGGGGACCTCGTGACGGTGAAAGAAGGTCAGCCAGCGACGCTGATTATCCTGCAGCCGGTCGCCGGGGCCTTTGACTTCGATCATCCGGTAGCGCGGCGTGCCCGCGGGTGCATCGGGCATCAACTGAATCAGGTCAGGCAGCCCGGCGCGGTTGGCTTTTAAGTCACCCAGCAAGCGCTCGAAACAGGCCCGTAGATGCTCTGCGGGGATACACTCAAGCGCCAGCTCGACAAGCGCCTCATCGACAATTGGCCAGTGGACAAAGGGCGATGCCAGACCAAATTTCTCCCACCAGGTCGCCTGAATCACCTCGCGGTAGCCGCCATCTTCCAGCCGCGCCAGGCAGGCACCGAAGGCATCACGCCGCCGCGCCACAAAATCGTCGCGGTATAAATCCGCGGGGCCGTTATGAAAGGGATGAAAGAAGGCGCCGGGCAACGGTGCAAATATAGCGGACCAGCAGAGCAGGCCAAACAGCCCGGTGATCAGACTGTTTTCCACATAGTAGACCGGTGCCTGGGGCTCGCTAAGTGCTTGAGCCACAGCGCGCTCCACACCTTGTGGCCCGGGCAATACTAGATCCCAACGCTCATGGGCGGGCTCTGGCTCACTCGGTACAACAGGCATTTTAAGCCGCCGCTGCAAACGGGGCAGCAGCCGTGCCAGAGCTTGATGTTCGGTCTCGTTAGGGCTGCTATCCAACGCCTGGGTCGCCCGTTCAAAAGCCGCTTGATGTTCTCCCGCTCGCTCCAACACACGTAGCTGTCGAATGCGCGCTTCGCTACTGTCTGCATCGCCATAGAGTGTCAGCGCAAGCGCAGAGTCACCGCTGCGCTCAGCCTCGCGGCCCAGTTGCAGCAGTAACCGAGCACGCCGCGTGGCCAACCAGCGGTTATCCGAGGTCGATGGTACTTCACGGTAAAGATCAGCGGGCAATTCGCCCTCATCAAGACGTTGGCGCAAATGATGGAGCACCAGGTAGGTATCCACTTCATGACGCGATTGGAAAGCGCGGGAGTGTGACGTGAACGGCACAACCTCAAAATGCTGGAGGCCGAGCTCCGTCAACACGAACTCAGCCCAGTCCTGGCGCAGGTTACCAAAGAACATCAGCCGCAGACGGTCGCAGGTTTCCATGACCGTTAGCCGCAGAACTGTATCGTTTGCCCCGGGCCACCACTGGCATAACCGCTTGGGTTCATTGAACGCGCTTGCAAGCGTGTCGTAGAGCACGGTTTTGGCGCTAGAGACACTGACCCCGGCTGCGCGTATCTCCGCTGCCAACGCCTGGCGCAGTTCGGCCAAGCGTAGCTGGTGAAACACCTCATCGACACTAAGCGCCGGGTCGCTATCGACCCAACCTAGCGACATCAAGGGCGCCACCGCCGTTGCGCTGTCGCCGATCTCGGCATAGCTGAGTTTGCCAAGCCGGAACAGCTCGCCCTTGCGCATCACCATGCGCACCAGCAGCGCCTGGGATGATCGCGGCAAGTTCTCGAATTGAACCAGGAAATCGCGCTCATCTGCCGAAAGCAGGTCAGCATGGCGCTCCCCCACCCAATCCAGAACGAAGCAGAAGTTCGTCAGGTAGTAGAAAGGGTCATCGAGGGAGGCGGTCGGCGTCGCGAATGCACTGTTCATTCATCCATTGTAACAGCGCGGCGGTTTCGCCGTCATGGCGTATGGGAGCGTGTTTTACCCAACCCGGTGCTGCTTGAGCACGGTGAGGCTTCGCTCTTCTTCGCTTTGCGGTTGCGATGGTGCTTGGCGGGTGCCGACAAGCACATACCACTCCGCCTCACTCAGATAGCCTTCGCACCAGCGACCCAGATCGGCGGCACAATCCTCTCGAGTGAGCTCTCCCGCACGATAGTCATTGGCCAGGAGTAACAAGCTCTGGCGTGCCGCGCGCGCGCGTGCATCGCCACCGTGCACCTTGGAGAGCGGGCAGCGCCTATCGTAGGCAGCGTTGGTCAAGGCATTTAACCAACGCTCCAGCTCATGTGCTTGAATACCGCCGTAAACGGCCACGCGCGAACTCCCTGCCCTGTATAAAGGGCGATAGACTGCCCGAATTGGCCTCGAGTGTCATCTTTTGATGTCTTAACTTATTCCCTGTTTAAAGCCTTGTAGCACATTGACGACATTGATACCAATGTCGTCCACGGCATAGCCGCCTTCCATAAGCAACACCGTTGGCAGGCCAGCTTGTGTAAGTCGTTGTCCCAACAAGCTAAAGTCGCCGCTTGTGAAGGTAAAAGCGCTGATGGGATCACCTTCGAAGATATCCACGCCCAGCGAGACGATCAGCATGTCGCATTGTGCCTCCTTGATCCTGGCAAGGGCGTTATCCAGCGTGGCCATCCAGGTATCAACGGTCGTACCCGGCGGGAGGGGGTAATTGGTGTTGAAACCTTCCCCGCTGCCCCGCCCCGTTTCATCCGCATAGCCTGAATAGTAAGGAAAGGTTACCTCGGGGTCGCCGTGTAGTGAGATAAACAGCACGTCATCGCGCTCGTAGAAGATCTGCTGGGTGCCATTCCCGTGGTGAAAATCCACGTCCAGTATCGCGACGCGGCGCTTGCCCGATGCCAGCGCTCGCTGCGCGGCGATCGCGGCATTATTGAAAAAGCAGTAGCCGCCAAACTGGTCAAAAGCGGCATGGTGCCCCGGCGGCCGACACAGGCCAAAACTGGTCTCGCCCGTCGCCAGCGTCTGTTCAACAGCCCCCAGCGCCACATCTTTACTGGCCATCGCGGCTTCAAAGGTACCTTCGCTAATCGAGGTTTCCGCCGCCAGGGCGTAATAGCCCAGCTTGGCGCTTACCACCCGGGGTATACGGTCACCACGCAAGGTTCGCGCAGGCCAGATATTGGGAATTGCCTCCCCCTCGTGCCCGGCGGCTACCCATTCGTGCCAGCAGTCTGCCAGGAAATTGACGTAGTCAGCATCGTGCACTGCCAGCACCGGCTCCAGGCCGAAGGCGCGCGGCTCGAAAAGCTCGCCCACCGCCGCCTGCTGGAGTTGCTTCAACACCAGATCAACGCGCTCGGGGCATTCGAAGGGAGCGACCAGCACGCCATCATGAAGCTCCGTTCGCGCCTGTCTCAGGCGGGTCTTGTCTGAATAAAAAATATGCATGGTGTCTCCTGCCATCGGCAACGGGGCTGGGCTCGCCCAGGCTGATGCCCAGGCGCGCTTCTGCTGCGCCGACTGACGCTTGAGTTGGTATTCGGCACGGCTGGCGCTAGCCCGGTCGGGGAACGGCTGCGCGCCCAGCAGGGCCACGGGCGGGTTCGCACGGGTAAAGCGCGCACCTTTACCTGAGGCGTGGGCGCGGTAACGCTTGGCCAAATTATTGGTGATGCCCACGTAAGTGCCCCGCTGGCATTCAAGCAAGTAAAGATACCAACGGTCGCGCCCAGGCGCCGTCACGCTATTGACGGACTGGGTCACCGCTGGCTCCTGACGCTTGGCTGCTCGTTGAGCGAATCGATGAACGCGACCAAGCTCGTCAACGGCATGGGCCTCGCCAAGCCAAAGCCCTGAAAGACATCGCAATGATAGTCCAGCAGTTGGCGATGCTGATCAGACGTTTCAACACCTTCCGCAACGACGTCCAGCCCAAGGTGGTGGGCCATGGAAATAATGCCTTTAACAATGGCGCTGTCGGCCTCGCTTTGATGCAGTTCGTGTATAAAACTGCGGTCGATTTTCACCGTATTCACCGGCAGGTGCTTCAAGTAACTGAGGCTTGAAAAGCCTGTGCCAAAATCATCGATGGAGACCCGAATGTCCATATCGCGCAACGCACGCAAGGTATCGATGGCGACCTCGGTATTCTCCATCAGAATCCCTTCGGTGATCTCCAGCGCCAACTGCTGTGGCGGCAACCCGGTGTCCGAAAGCGTCTGTTGTAGCGTGGCGAGAAAATTTGAGCGCTGAAATTGGAGCGGCGATAAATTCACTGCCACCGCCAGATTCCCCCGCCCTTGCTGGGCCAGGGCTTGCATATCACGGCAGGCGCGGTTCAGCACCCACTCACTGATCGGCATGATCTGGCCGGTGGCTTCCGCCAATGGAATAAAACGCGCCGGCGAGATAAATCCTTTTGTCGGGTGCGGCCAACGCAGCAAGGCCTCAACGCTGACGAGCTGGCCGTTGCGGTTAAGCAGCGGCTGATAATACAGTTCAAACGCCTGGCTCTCGATGGCCTCCTGCAGCTCGTTGCGCAACACCAGTCGCTCGCTGGCGGTATCGTTAAATACCTCCGAAAACCATTGATACGCATTACGTCCCCGCTGTTTGGCTTTATACATCGCCATGTCGGCCCGCTGGATCAGCATTTGCGGCTCCAGCAAAGCCTCCTCACTGATGGCAATGCCCACGCTCGCGGTCAGATATAGCTCGTGCTCCTCGATATAATAAGGACGCGACAGCGCTACCAGCAGGTGCTCGGCAATCTCCACCACATCGGCTTCGTCGTGAACCCTTGGGTGCAGAATGACGAACTCATCGCCACCCAAGCGCGCTACCAGGTGGTGTTCGTCTACCGCACCGAGCAGTCGCTGGGCCACCTCTTCAAGCACCCTGTCGCCCACGGCGTGCCCCAGGTTGTCGTTGATCGGTTTGAAGTCATCCAGGTCGACAAACAGCACCGCAACGCGCTGTTGCTGCGATTGAGCTTTGGTAAAGGCATCACTCAGCGTTTCTTCAAACAGTGCTCGGTTGGGCAATTGGGTCAGGTCATCGTGGGTCGCGTGATAGGCCAGCCGCGCTTCGAAGGCCTTGTGTTTGGAGATGTCGTGCTGCACGCCCACGAAGTGGGTCAACTGTGCATCGGGGCTGCGTACCGGGGCGATGTAAAGATCATTCCAGAACAGGCTGCCGTCTTTGCGATAATTGCGTAGGGTCACATGGACATCACGCTGTTCGCTTAGCCGCTGACGGATTTTCTCAACAGCATCTGAGTCAGTACCCTCGCCTTGCAGAAAACGGCAGTTGCGGCCCAATATTTCCGCCTGCTCATAGCCCGTCATCTCGGTAAAGGCCTGATTAGCATAGACAATCGGCAGCCCCGGCTGCGTAGCATCGGCGATGACCACCCCATTAACGCTGGCTTCCACGCTGCGCTCGAGGGTGCGCAGCCGAGACTCCTGCTGCCGCTTATCGGTAACTTCCTGAGCAATCCCATAAAGCCCCTGAATGTCGCCGTCGACCACGATGGGCAGGTTGATCAGGTCCATGATATGCGGCTCGCCTGCGCGATCACGGATAACTAACTCATAGCGGATAATACTGCCCTGCATGACGGATTGGTAACGCTGGTTGACTGAATCGATATCCTCGTCGTAGATAAAACAGTTGAAGTGGCTACCGACAATCTCATCAACGGCGTAGCCACTAATCGTCGCGCAAGTGGCATTGGCCGTCGTAAAACGGCCTTGCTCATCAAGTGAGAAAACCGCATCCGGGTGGTGGGTGAACAATGAGCGGTAGCGCTGCTCGCTTTCCTCGAGCGAGCGCCGAACCTGAAAACGCTCAACCGCCAGCGCCATTAAGCCAGCCGCCTTGTCGATCAGCAAATTATCGTGCTCGGTAGGCACCCGCGGTCGGTGGGAATAGGTGGCAAACGTCCCCAGCAGTTGCCCATTGCTCCCCATCACCGGACTCGACCAACATGCGGCCAATCCCGCTTGTCGGGCAACATTGTGATACCCATTCCAATGCTGATCATTGGCAATGCACTCACTGATCACCTGGCGACGCTGGTAAGCCGCGCGACCGCATGCGCCCATCAAAGGGCCAATGGCCACCAGATTGACCGCTTCAAGGTATACGTCGGGCAACCGCTTACCCGCCGCCAGCGTCAGGTGAGTCTTCGCTTTATTCGCCAGCATGATCGAACATAACGAACCGGGCAGTTGGCGCTCAAGCAACTGGCAGAGGCTTTCCAGAATGTCCTCCAGAGGCGCTTCCTGGGCGATCATCCGCTGAATATGCTGCTGGTCCTCAAGGGTTTGACGTGCCTCCGCCAGCTCTTTTGCCCTGGCGATACTGGCGACCACCAAACCGATGCAAAAGGCCAACAAACCACTCAGCATCAGCCCCACCATGGCGACCACCACGGGGACAAAGCCCGCCAGATACCAGTTGTAATGGCTGCCCGACAACGCCTCAAGGCGCAGGTTGATCCCCCCGGGCAAGCCTGCATTGCGCTTCGCCAATATACGCCCTGGGTGTAGCGCGCTATCTGTCTGAGCGCCAGGCGGCTGTAGCATCAGCAGACGGGTACCGCTACGGCTCATGTTGACCTGAAAGGGGCCCAGCTCAAGACGCAAGTCATAATTGAACAGCACGGCCAGATCGAGGCTTGCCACAAGCCGCTGATCCCGCTGGGCGAGCGGCATCGCCACAAACGCCAGGCTCGGCGTGTATGGATCAGAGATCACCACCCAGGGCCGGTCGAAGGGCACCGATAACCACTCGGGCACCGATGGCTTGTTGAGCTGCTGCCGAAGCCACTTCTCGCTGCCGGATGTTCGGGAATGAAACCAGATGGGGTTCAAGCGCTCATCGACCAGGGCGATCGCCTGCAGGCTGGGGGTATCACGCAGATAGCTTTCACCGTCCAGCGTCAGCAGATCGCGATCAAAGTTGTCTGGCGCGGCGTTGATGCGCTCGGCCATACGCTGCAACAGCTGCAGCCGCGATTTGACCGCCTTTTCGGCGTTTAACTGCACATTATCCAGCAGATACCCGGCCTGCTGTTGCGTATCGTTGAACTGCTGCAGGCTGAGCATTCCCCAGGCCGCCGCACTGGCGGCTACTCCGGTCAGGCACGCCAGTGCGGTGGTGCGCGTCAGGTTGAGCGGCCCGGGCGAACGGCGCAGGTAAACCCCCACCATGGCGGTTCCCAGCAGGAGTGTGAATACCACTACCGCCACCGGGGACGACGAAAACATCGGATCGTCCAGCTCGATGCCCGCCCATAACCTGACCAGCATCAGCCCACCAAATAGCCACTGGCCAAGCCCACTGAATAACCAGAGTAACCGACGCCTGTCCGTTGACTGGCCGCACCACAGCGCCAACCCCACCACCAGCAACATCACCGCGCCAATACTGGTCATTCGCGCCTGACCGGTTAACCATGAAGGATCAACGGGGGAAGCAAGGACGTTATGGGCAAGGGTGTATAGCGCCAGCCCCGTTAGCGCCAGGGCGCAGAACCATCGCATGCGCTGCCACCCTTGCAGGATGGCGAACACGCCGACACTCGCCAGGGAGGTAGCGATCGCTGCATCGGGCACCAGTGCGACGGCAAACAATGAGTGGGATTCGGACAGCCCAAATAGGCTGCCGACCACGCCCATGAGCACCAGTGTGGCGACGGTCATTAACAGCAGCGTATCTAACGCAAGGGTCCGCGCGTTGATGGGCACGAAGGCAGTTTCTCCTGGTTAGTCTCTAATACCACTTCACACTGGCTAACGTGAGAAGGCTAGTTCCTCGGTCAACGATTGAATCCGTTCCTCAACAGCCTATACTGCCGCGTGCTGGCATGGATCAACTCACTTTCCTGTCAGTTATTACACTGTATCGACAGCATGCCGACTTACGTTAGGCGCTCTCCTTCAACGGTTAACCAACCACCGCTGCCGAGCAACGGAATTACCTCACGATGAACGGGGCGTAAGGTTAAGTGTACTTCATCACCCCCCCTTGTGGTCATCATGCGAAAGACGATATACGTTTTGTCTAGGGGATAGACGACAAATTAGGTATAGTGGTAGCGCACTAACATCAGACTGACGGAGTACGAATCACGATCGATCATTCTTTCCAAATTGCAGGAGGTTCTCCCTATGAAGGTTTACAAACCCGAGTGGCAGTGCACGTTTAGCGTAAACGAAGGCGCGGAAGAATCAGCTAGCTGGAAAGAGAGAATCGCGTGGCGTCTCAGAGGGGTTGCGGATCGGTTAGAGGGCGGCGGTCGTACGGTAAAGATTGACTATCGCGTGACGCCAGCCATTAGCCAGCACGAAGTTGATACCTGCATGGGTAAAGGCTTTGAAGTGACCCAGCGCTTGCTGTCCCAACTGGCACAACAACAAGCCTGCGAAGATGTAATGCGCCATGCCAAAGCTGAGCTATTCGTAGAAGATCACCAGCATTGATGCGGTAGTCATTGTCCCGCCCGATACCGGGTGGGACACTTGCCAATTTCACTCGTTACGCCCCGACGTTTGCCGCAACACCTCTGTCATTTTGTCCAAAAACACCGTGCACGCTTCCAACTGACTGCGCTCAACATACTCATCCGGTTGATGCGCCTGGGCAATGCTGCCTGGCCCCAGAATGATCGTCTGTAAGCCCTGCCCCTGAAATTGCCCGGCCTCGGTCGCATAGGCCACCGCGTGGTCGCAGCATCCTGCTGGCAAATGGTCTTTCGCCAAGCGTAGGACGCGGTCATTATCACGATCCGCCAACCCCGGGACTGTCACATTCAGCGCCTCGGTCGTGATCTCAACATGCTTCCCTCTGGCCTGCATTTGATCGCTTAACTGGGCGCAAAACGCCTCATAGCGAGCATATACCTCGTCGAACGTATCCGTCGGCAAATGGCGAATTTCCCACTCGAACTGGCACTCCCGGGCCATGATATTGATCGCTGTACCGCCTTTGATTTTACCGACGTGCAGACTGGTATGGGGCACGTTGAAGGCCTCATCGACACGGCCCTCTTCCACCAGCGCGGCCATGGTGTCTTCGATAAAGGTCACCAGTCTTGCCGCGACGTGAATCGCCGAGGTGCCCTGATTGACCTGGCTGCTGTGGGCCTCGCGCCCGGTAACGGTGGTGCGCAGGTTGGTCGCACCTTTTTGCGCCACGACCGGCTGCATGCTGGTCGGCTCGCCGACAATCACATGCGCGGTGGTCGAGTAATGCTCATAGAATCGCCGAATCAGATCCGGCGCGCCCACACAGCCGATTTCTTCATCGTAGGAAAACCCCAGATAAACTGGTTGCTTGAGTGGCGCGTTCACCCACTCGGGCACGTTGGCCAGGACGCAGGCAAGAAAGCCTTTCATGTCGCAGGTGCCACGCCCGTATAACCGGCCATCACCGCCATCGCGCAGGGTGAAAGGGTCACTCGACCAGGGCTGACCCGCCACCGGCACCACATCGGTATGCCCGGAAAGCATGACACCGCCCGGCGCATCAGGGCCGATACGGGCAATCAAGTTGGCTTTATTGCCACACGGGCTCATTACCCGCTCGGCTTCAACACCATGGGAAGCCAGGTAGTCTTCCACATAGCGGACCAGCGCCAGGTTGGATTCGCTCGAGGTGGTATCAAACGCCACCAACCTTGCTAACAGTCGCTCCGCGTCGCTCATTATTGCCCTTCCTGTCATTGGCCATCTTGTCTGCCAGACTATCACCCCGCCCACCGGCCGCCTACATCGGCAAGTTGTCATGGGGAGTTCATCTGGCGTTCACCTGAACGTCATCTGCACTTTCTACAGTCTAGGCATCCAGAAAACTATGTATCCAAAAAACCTTAACAAACGCAGGGTACTGCCTGATTCATTTCAGGCCCACAAGGAGCTTCTGTATGTCTCGTTTTACACTGCATGCGCTTGCCGTAGGGGTGGCAACGGCCAGCCTCAGCCTGTCTGCCCAGGCGGCAACAGAGATTAGCTGGTGGCACGCCATGGGCGGCCAACTGGGCGAAATTCTCGAAGAGATGACCCAGGACTTTAACGAGTCCCAGGATGATTATCATGTAACCCCCAGCTACCGTGGCACCTACACCGAAACGATGACGGGCGCTATCGCCGCCTTCCGCGCCAATGAGCAACCGCATATCCTGCAGGTCTTTGAAGTCGGTACCGGAACCATGATGAACGCCGAAGGCGCCATTTACCCAGTGTACGAGTTGATGGAAGCGCATGGCCGCGCTTTCGATAACGATGTCTTCCTGCCCGCGGTGGTGGGTTACTACACCGACACCAACGGCAATATGCTGTCGTTCCCGTTCAACTCCTCTACGCCCATCATGTACTACAACCGCGACATGTTTGAAGAAGCGGGCCTGGATCCCGAACAGCCCCCCCAAACATGGCAAGAAGTGGCCGACTTTTCACGTCAGATCGTCGACGCTGGTGCGGCCAGCTGCGGTTTTACCACCTCCTGGCCTAGCTGGGTAATGCTGGAAAACTTCTCCGCTTGGCATAATGTGCCGCTAGGTACGCTGGAAAACGGTTTTGGCGGCCTGGAAACCGAGCTTACCTTCAACAATGAGCTGGTTGCTCGTCATTGGGACAACCTCCACGACTGGCAGGAAGAAGGTGTCTTTAAATGGGGCGGCCCCAGTTCCGGCCCCGACTCGGAGCCGCTTTTCTACTCCCGGGACTGCGCGATTTTCTTCGGCTCTTCTGCTTCACGGGCAGATGTCGCCGCCAATTCAGAATTTGACGTCGGCTTTGGCATGCAGCCCTACTACGATGACGTAGACGGCGCACCACAAAACTCGATTATCGGTGGCGCAACGCTATGGGCACTGCAGGGCCACAGCGAAGAAGAATACGCAGCCGTTGCAGCTTTCTTTGAGTACCTATCCCAGCCAGAGGTGCAGGCAGACTGGCACCAGCAAACCGGTTACCTGCCGATCACGCAAGCAGCGTGGGATCTGAGTCAAGAGCAGGGCTATTACGAAGAGAACCCGGGGGCGGATATTTCGCTTGAGCAGATGACCCTCAACGAGCCGACCGAAAACTCCAAAGGCCTACGCTTTGGTAACTTTGTGCAGATTCGCGACATTATCTCCGAGGAAATGGAAGCCGTGATGACTGGCGATAAATCCGGCCAGGAAGCGGCGGACGATGCCGTGGAACGCGGCAATGTTCTGCTGCGGGACTTCGAAGCGGCCAACCAGTAACCAGGCACTAACCTCGCCGCTTACCCAAGGGTAGGCGGCGCTTTCGTTTCGGCTGTGTTCAAGAGCTTGCCATGCAAACAAAACGCATGACCTTTCCAGGGCGTTGGCTGCCTTTCGCCCTGCTGGCCCCCCAGGTGATCATCACGCTGATTTTCTTTATCTGGCCGGCGGGTCAGGCCCTGTATCAATCACTCCTGCGCGAAGATGCCTTTGGGTTACGCTCGACTTTTGTGGGGCTCGAAAATTTTGCCCGCCTGTTCCGCGACGGCAGCTATCTTAATTCGCTGTCGGTGACGGTGGTGTTCGCCGTGGGCACCACGCTGTTGTCCATGTCGGTAGCGCTGCTGCTGGCCAGCACCGTCAACCGGATGATTCGTTCGCGCAGCACCTATACCACGCTGTTGGTGTGGCCCTACGCCATTGCCCCCGCCCTGGCGGGCGTTTTGTGGTGGTTTATCTTCAACCCCTCCATCGGCATCGTGCCCTACATGCTGGAAATGGTCGGCTACCAGTGGAACCACCGCAACTCGGGCGGCGACGCCATGCTGCTGGTGATTCTCGCCGCCGCCTGGAAGCAGGTCTCCTATAACTTCCTGTTCTTCCTGGCGGGCATGCAGTCCATTCCGCAATCGCTGATCGAAGCAGCCGCCATTGACGGCGCAAGCCCTATCAAACGCTTCTGGACGATCATCTTCCCGCTGCTGTCGCCCACGACTTTCTTCCTGATGGTCGTCAACGTGGTGTATGCCATGTTCGACACCTTTGGGATTATCCACGCCACCACCGAAGGCGGGCCGGCACAGGCCACCAACATCCTGGTTTATAAAGTGTATGCCGACGGCTTCGTGGGGCTGAACCTGGGGTCTTCGGCCGCTCAGTCGGTGATTCTGATGGTCATTGTGGTCGCGCTGACCGTGATCCAGTTCCGCTTTATCGAGCGGCGCGTTAACTACTAACGGACGGCCTGCGAATCCGGCCTTGTTGGAGTCTTGTAATGGTTGAAAACCGACCCTGGGCCAATTGCTTTGCCCATACTGTGTTGATCATCGGCGTGGCACTGGTGGTTTTCCCCGTCTATATCGCCATTGTGGCATCGACCCAGGCACCTGATGAGCTACTGCGCGGCACCCTGCCGTTGCTACCTGGCAGCCATGGGATCGAAAACTATACCCAAATGTGGCAATCCGGCGTTTCGTCGACCAACTCTCCAACCGCCGCGCTGATGCTCTGGAACAGCTTTGTAATGGCCATGGCGATCACCGTGGGCAAGCTGTTTATTTCGCTTTTATCCGCTTTTGCCATCGTCTATTTCCGTTTCCGCTTCCGGATGTTTTTCTTCTGGCTGATCTTCGTCACCCTGATGCTGCCCGTGGAAGTACGCATTATTCCGACGTATCAGGTAGTGGCCGACCTCAGTATGCTCAACAGCTTCGCCGGCCTGTCGATTCCGCTGATTGCCTCGGCCACCGCAACCTTCCTGTTTCGCCAGTTCTTCATGACCGTTCCCGAAGAAATGCTCGAGGCCGCCCGGGTCGATGGCGCCGGGCCTATGAAGTTCTTCAAGGACATCCTGATGCCACTTTCGGTGACCAATATCGCTGCGCTGTTCGTGATCATGTTTATCTACGGCTGGAACCAGTACCTGTGGCCGCTACTGATCACCACTGACCCCGACTACACCACTATCGTCATGGGTATTCAGCGCATGACCTCGGAGGAGAACCCCCAGTGGCACTTGATAATGGCGGCGGTGGTCATGGCCGCGCTGCCGCCGGTGTTAGTCATTCTGTTTATGCAACGCCTGTTTGTGAAAGGCCTGACCGAGACGGAGAAGTAAGATGGCCAGCATTACCCTGGAAGGGCTGAAGAAAACCTATAGCGGCGATGTGCACGCCGTCAAAGGCATCGACCTACACATCGAAGATGGTGAATTTGTAGTGCTCGTGGGGCCCTCCGGCTGCGGCAAATCCACGCTGCTGCGCATGGTGGCGGGGCTTGAAACCATCACCGAGGGCACTCTCAAAATCGGCGAGCGAGTGGTGAACACGCTCGAACCCGCCGAACGCGACATCGCCATGGTGTTTCAGAACTACGCGCTCTACCCGCATATGACGGTGTACAACAACCTCGCCTACGGCCTGAAGAACCGGGGCTTTAAAAAAGACGACATAGAAAAACGCGTCTGGGTTGCCGCCCAAATGCTCGAGATCGAGGCGTTTCTGGATCGCAAACCACGCAAGCTATCCGGCGGCCAGCGCCAGCGGGTGGCAATGGGCCGCGCCCTGGTCCGCGACCCCGCCGCGTTCCTGTTCGACGAGCCACTCTCGAACCTGGACGCCAAGCTGCGCGTGCAGATGCGGGTGGAAATCAAGCAGCTCCAGCGGCGCCTCAAGACCACCAGCCTGTACGTGACCCACGACCAACTGGAAGCCATGACCCTGGGTGACCGCCTGGTGGTGCTGAACGCCGGGCAGATCGAGCAGGTGGGCACGCCCATGGAGATCTACGCCCGCCCCGCCACCATGTTTGTGGCCGGGTTTATCGGCTCCCCCGCCATGAACATGCTGCCGGTGGACTACCTGAAGGCTAAAGGTGGCAACGGCCTGCTGGATAACCTGCCAGAAGGCACCGATATCGTCGGCATTCGCCCGGATGATATGCACTTAACGCCGCCCACAGCGCCTCACCTAACCATCGACTCAACGCTTGCGCTGTTTGAGGCCGCCGGAGCCGAAAGCCACCTGTATGCGAACCTTGCCGACAGTGACCAGCCCATGGTCATCCGCGTCTCCGGCCAGCCGCCAGTGGCCGAGGGCGAAACCCTTCGGTTCTACGTGCCCCGCGACGCGCTGCACCCTTTTGACAGTGCCACGGGGCAGCGCACGTCATCACCAGGGGAGTGACTCGCCGTTGCTGTGCCAAAACCCGCCGCTGTTATCGAGGGTCAATTCCTCAATCCGCGCGGCAATACCCAGCGCGGCATCCTGCGGGCTGATAAACCCGCCAAAATTCACCATGCGCGTTTGCACATAGCCGGGGTGCAGTTGGGCCACGGCAATGCCGCGGGGTTTTAAATCCATCGCCAGCGATTTGCCAAAGGCGTTGAGCGCCGCCTTGGACGCACGGTACCCATAACGACCGCCCGAGTCGTTATCCGCGATGGAGCCCATGCGACTGGTGATATTGGCGATCTTGCTGCCCTGCTTGAGCAACGGCAGCAGCGCTTCGGCCACCCGCAGCGGCGCGTAGGCGTTGATTTCCATCTGCTCGCGGATACTGTCGAAATCAAGACTGCCCAGGGATTCATCGCGCAGCAACCCGGCATTGTTGATCAGCAAGTCCAGCGACTGGCCCTTCAGGGTCTCGGCAAGGCTTATGACATCATCAGTCTGAGTGACATCAGTCGACTCGATCACCTGATCCGCCACGCGGTCCAGCGCGTCGGATGACTGCCGGCAAACGCCGATAACGCGATAGTCTTCATCAAAATAGTGCTCTGCCAGCGCCAGCCCGACACCCCGGTTGGCCCCCGTGATTAACACCGTTGATTTCATCTGTAACTCCCCATTTTTGGAGCATGCATCACGGCTACATCGTACATCCTTGCACAACCCTTAGGCGGGCCTCCTTTAAACGCTGACAGACGCCTTGCTGTCATCGCTTATTCACCTGCCTGTCTTAGGCATGTCATCCCTGTCGTCCAAACTGCTCTGTAAATAGACAAGAGGGCGGATCGCACATGCGGCTTTGCATCGTCAGCGAAACATGGGCACCGGAAATCAATGGTGTCGCACACACCTTGAGTCGGCTTAGCCGCGAGCTTGACCGCCATCAGGTTCTTATTGATGTGATTCGGCCAAAGCCCCCGCTTGCCGCCAAGGCAACTCACGCACGGGCCGAGCTACAGGTACCGCGCTTTGCCATCCCGGGCTACCGCGACGTTCAGGTAGGCTTTTGTCGCCCCGCGACTTTGCGCAAGTTCTGGAAAGAGCAGCGCCCCGATGTGGTTTACCTGGCCACCCAAGGCCCGCTGGGCTGGTCGGCACGCTTGGCAGCACGGCAGATGGGCATTCCGCTGGTGGCGGGCTGGCACACCAATTTCGATCATTACTGTGGCGATTACGGCGTTCCCTGGCTCGCCTCGGCCACCCGCCGCTATTTGCGTTATTTCCATAACGGTTGCGGGTTAACCCTGGTGCCTACCCAACTGCAGGCCAGTCAACTTCGCCAGCAAGGCATCCACGACGTCGCGGTGATGTCACGCGGCATCGATGGTGAGCGTTTTTCCCCTGCCCACCGCGACCCTGAATTACGTCGTGCCTGGGGCGTTAACGACCATCAGCCGGTGGCGCTTTATGTCGGGCGGCTCGCCGCCGAAAAAAACCTCGCGTTGCTACAGGAAACCTATCACGCCATGCGCAACGTCCGCCCGGACATGGCCCACGTTATCGTGGGCGATGGCCCGGCAAAGGCCCAGCTTGAAAGCGCGCTCCCGGATGTCCATTTTACCGGTTTTATTGATCCCGACGCGCTTGCCCGGCATTACGCAAGCGCCGACCTGTTCATCTTCCCCTCGCTTTCCGAAACCTGGGGCAACGTGGTCAGTGAGGCCATGGCCAGCGGGCTCGCCGTGGTGGCCTATCGGCACGCGGCCAGCGCCGAGCTGATCCAGAGCGGCTACAACGGCATTACCGTGCCCATCAACGACTCGGCGGCCTTTAGTCAGGCGGCGGTGACCCTCTGCCAACACCCGGCGGACTATGCCAAGTACAGCCGCCTCGCCCGGCTGAAAGCCCTTGAGCAAAGCTGGGCGGGCATTGCCCGGCAGTTTCTTGATTATCTTCAAAAGGCCCAGGAGGCTTATCATGCGACCCCGCCCCCTCGTCGTATTCGATCGTCTTGATTTGCTGGAATGGCAGTTTTGCCAGCGCGTATCGCGCCTATCGCTCTACCGGCCCTGGCGCATGACACTCCAGGCTGCCAGCCGGTTGGGTGATTGGCCGGTCTGGGTGCTACTGATCCTAGCGCAACCCTGGCTGCAGCCTGACGGCGCCTGGCGAGTGCTGCAGTACACCCTGATTGCCAGCGTCGCCATCGCCATTTACCGGCTGGTGAAAACCCGCCTGTGCCGTGAGCGGCCGTATATCACTTATCGCAGCGGTATTCAGTGCAATGCACCGGCCCGGGATCGCTATAGCTTTCCCAGCGGGCATACCATGCACGCCGTGATGTTCAGCGTGCTGGTCGCCGCCCACACGCCGTGGTTACTGCCAGTGGTCATTCCCCTGTCGGTACTGATTGCGATATCCCGGGTGGGCCTGGGCCTGCACTACACAAGCGATGTGATTGCCGGCGCCGCCATGGGCTATGGCTTTGCGCTGCTCAGCCTTTACCTGATGGGCTAGTCGGGGAGCGATAAGGCATCGATTAGACGCAAAAAAACCACCTCGCCGGAACAAGGTGGTAATTTCGCATCGTCGTCATTCCATGACACTGATGTTTAGCGCCTCCTTATGCTAAAACGGAGAGTGCCCATTCCTTTGAATGTTCCATTCATTATCACTCGGGCTTCCTGCCTTCCTTTTACTGCCGTGACACTCCCCTGACCCGCTTTACCTTTCTACTGCTTACCTTTCTACTGCTTACCTCTCTGCTACTTTTCCTTCCAACCTATTACCTTTTGACTGACCAGCTTCCCATTACCTTCCAACACGAGATCAACCTTTCCTACGTAACGACTTTACCTGCATAACAACGTTTCTGAACCCAATGATTTGACCTTTGTGACCGTGACTTTAATCAATGCGAATAAACAAGCTTCCTTATCATTTCGCATACACACCTAATGAGGCAGGCATCAGGCCAACTTCGCTTAAAAAAATTAAAAAACCAATTAAAACAATATCTTAAATAAATGCCAAAGGGTTCATTTGCGGCGACGACGGCACACAAAAAATGTGGCGTAATGACACATGCGACAAAATAGCATGGTGATTAGGATAAAGAGGTACATACTGCCAGTGTCGCTAAATGGCTAACGTTTGCTAGTCTAGCTAATACCCCCTTGAAGGGGGTGACCACCTGAAAGGAAGCTTCTATGAAACGCATGACAGCTCTTGGCATTCTTAGCATCACCATCTTACTGTTAGTGAGCGGTTGCAATACCATTCGCGGGGCGGGTGAAGACATCGAGCAAGGTGGAGAAGCTATTCAACAATCAGCGAGTTAACGACATTATGCTAACGGTCTACCTATCACATGGCTTGGAAAGCGGCCCCGGCGCATTGAAAATGCAGGCGCTGAAAGGCATTGCCGAAAAGCTCGACGACTGCGAGGCCGTCGTGATGGATTATCGAGACCAACCCGACCCCCAGCAACGCCTAAAGCATCTTTTGGCGACGCTGTCGGCGCGGGGTGACAACCCTGAGTGCTGCGTCTTTGCCGGCTCAAGCCTGGGTGGCTGGCTAAGTGCAGCGGTCAGTTCACAGCAGCCCGTACTGGGCTGCTTTTTATTGGCCCCGGCCATTGGTCTACCGCATTATCCGGAAACCGCCCCCACGCTCCAAGCCAGTTGCACTCACGTGATTCACGGCTGGCAGGATGACGTGATTCCCCCTCGCCCGGTCATTGACTGGGCCGAACGGCAGCGCCTGTCGTTGCGCATGCTGGACGACGATCACCGCCTCCACGAAAGCCTTGACACCTTGCTCAGCGACTTTGACGCCTTCCTGATGCGATGCAGCGCCGTCCTGCACGCCAGTACAATCGCCTGTTCACGCCGCTAGCCGCTAAAGGTAAGGAGTAAAGGTGTCGCAGCATTAGACAAACACTCTCCAAGGGTGTACAAACAATGTACACACAGAAGGAGAGCGTCCATGTTTGGCCTTTTCAAGCGCGACCCCAAAAAGAAGCTACAGCAAGACTACGAACGCAAGCTGCAAGCCGCCATGGAGGCATCACGCAACGGTGACATGCGGGCAAATGCCACCTTGACGGAGGAAGCCGATGCGCTGCTCGCTGAAATAGAACGCCTGAAACAAGAAGGCAAGTAACGTAAGCTCATTGCGGCTTGCGCTACTCGTCCGCCGCCAGCGCAGGCAGCAGCGTTTTCAGTTTGCGGGTCAACGTATTGCGCCCCCAGCCCAGTAATTCTGCGGCCTCGCCCTTACGCCCGCCGGTGTGCTTGAGCGCGGTTTCTATCAAGATGCGTTCGAAATCCGGCACGGCCTCTTCCAGCAAATGGGTGTGGCCTTCTGCCAGGGCGTGATCCGCCCAATCGCGAAAAGCGCTCCGCCAGTCACCGTGGGCACTTGACTCAGAGGCGCTGGGTGCGCGCAATTCCGCGGGCAAATCTTCTACCAGCACTTCACGTCCCGAGGCCATCACCGTCAGCCAGCGGCAGATGTTTTCTAACTGGCGAACATTGCCCGGCCAGGGCAGGCGGGTCAGATGTGCTTCCGCTTCGGGGGTCAGCACTTTCACATCCGTGGACAACTCTTTGGCCGCCTCGGCCAGAAAGTGACTCGTCAGCCTGGGGATATCCTCACGGCGCTCGGCCAGCTTCGGCAAGTGGATGCGAATGACGTTCAGGCGATGAAACAAGTCTTCCCGGAAGCGCCCATCGTCGACCAGTGATTCAAGGTTCTGGTGGGTGGCCGCGATAATCCGCACGTCGACTTTTGTCGGCGTATGCCCCCCCACGCGATAGAACTCGCCGTCGGCCAGTACGCGCAGCAACCGCGTCTGGGTTTCAGCCGGCATATCGCCAATTTCATCCAGAAACAGCGTGCCGCCATTGGCCTGCTCAAAGCGCCCCTGACGCTGTGAAGTGGCACCGGTAAAGGCCCCTTTCTCATGGCCGAACAGCTCGGACTCGATCAAGTCCCGCGGAATCGCCGCCATGTTCAGCGCAATGAACGGCTTGCCCTGGCGCGGGCTGTGCTGATGTAGCGCCTCGGCAACACGTTCTTTACCGGTGCCCGACTCGCCATTGATCAGCACGGTAATATGCGAATGAGACAAACGCCCGATCGCCCGGAAAACCTCCTGCATGGCAGGGGCTTCACCGATAATTTCCGCGTTGAGTCCCTCCGGCACCGTGACCGGGCGCTGACGTTCGCGCGCATGGGCAATGGCACGACGCACCAGCGCCAGCGCCTCATCCACGTCAAACGGCTTGGGGAGATATTCGAAGGCGCCGCCTTGATAAGACGCCACGGCGCTGTCCAGGTCCGAATGCGCGGTCATCACGATCACCGGCAAATCGGGGTGGGCCTCGCGTACCCGGGCCATCAGGTCCAGGCCATCAATTCCCGGCATGCGAATATCGGTAACCAGGACATCCGGCGGACTCTCGAGCAAGCGGGAAAGGGCCGTGTCGGCACGCTCGATACATTCAACCTCGAGATCGGGTTGCGCCAGCGCACGTTCAAGTACCCAGCGAATCGCACGGTCATCGTCAACAATGACGACCCGCGCAACATCATTACGGGCAGGCTCTGTCATGACGCTTCTCCGGTGACATTAATAACCAAGGGAATCAATAAACGAAATTCGGTGCGCCCTGGGCGTGAGTCGCATTCGATCAGTCCTTGATGTTGGTGCAAAATTGATTGGGCGATCGACAGTCCAAGCCCGCTGCCTTCGGCACGGCCCGAGACCATCGGATAAAACAGGGTTTCTTGCAGGGAGCCGGGAATGCCGGGGCCATTGTCGATAATGCCCACCTCGCTGACCAGGCGGTGCCGCTCGGCGCCCAACGTAAACTGGCGGCGCGCACGGGTGCGCAGCGCCAGCGTCGGTGTCGGCGTCTCGGCATCGCCCATGGCCTGAACCGCATTGCGGGCCACATTCAGCACCGCCTGGATCATCTGCGCTTCATCGCCGAACAGGTCCGGCAGGCTGGGATCGTAATCCCGTTGAATATCGACCCACGGGTGCTCAGCGATCAGCAATGAACGCACACGTTCGAGCACCTTGTGAATATTGACCGGCTCGTGTTTGACGATGTAATTGGGCCCCAGCATGGAATCCACCATGTCCCGTAGCCGGTCAACTTCTTCGACGATGATATGGGTAAATTCACGCAGCGCCGGGTTATCCAGATCGCGTTCAAGCAACTGCGCCGCGCCACGAATACCACCCAACGGGTTTTTGACTTCGTGAGCAAGGCCGCGCGCCAGCACCTTGATAGTTTCCTGGCGGGTGGTGAGCGCCTCCTCGCGGGAAATCTGCATCAGCCGGTCGCGGGGCTCGACCTCCAGCAACAGTTCCGTGTCGGACAGGGGGGTTACCGTATAGTCGACGGTGAGCGGATCGCGATTCAGCGGCGTAATGCGCGCCTCACGCTGGGTAAAGGGATGAAACGCATCGCGGGCTTTGGCCAACACCTCATCGATGCTTTCATCACCGCCCAGCATCTCGTCCAGGCTCATTCCCCGCACACGGCTGAGGCTAACGGCAAACAACGCCTCTGCGGCAGGATTCATCCAGCACACATTGAGGCGGCCGTCCAGCAGCAGCACCGCCGTGGTGAGGTGTTCAAGTAAACGCTGGTGCATGGTGGTGTCTTGCAAAGTCGCCTCGTCCATTATCTTGGGTCAGCCTTCCGCTGGAAAGATGTAGAGAGAACTGCAAAAAGCGCGCCAAATGGGCCAGCGTGCTGATTTGCACGGCACTTGCGCCGTGTGGCGGTGCATGGCGAGTCGTTTTAGCGCAGGTCATCGACGCTTCCAGCGACCACATGCACCATAATGGCGCATTGGCGCTATTCTGCCACCACAATCGTCACCGTGTTTGTGCGGTGCTGCCGTCGCCCATGGCTATCCAATAGCTCAGCCTGAAGCCGATGCCGACCGGCGGGCAAGTTTGCCAACCAGAACACATCGCTGTGCAGCGCCGACTGGCTAAGCTTGCCATTCACCCGCAGCTGTACCCGATGATCATCACGTAACCGGGGGCTAATACTCAGCATTACCGGCGTGTCGGCACCCACCTCGGCGCCATCGCTTGGCGAGCGAATCTGGAAGCGGTCGTAAGGCATGAAGGGCTGGCCAGGTGAGGTGGCCGGTGGCTCATCGAACCTCTCGGCGTATTCGCTTGGCAATCCAGGCAACGGCGCCAGCTCAAGCGCTTCCCCACCCTCGCTCGGGGTGTCGGAAAAGGTGACATTGCCGTGTTCATCGACCACTCGATAGACGGTTGATGATGCAGCCGTAACATCCACCCATACGGCCAGCACCAGACCAAGGCCGATGCCCCAGCCTTTGGTCCGCGCCATTAACACCTTGCGCAACATGCGTCCCCCTCAACTAAAAAACCCCGCCGTGGCGGGGTTTAGGATCATCTGCACCACATAGGTGAGATTAGCCGCTGTTGTTAGCAGCTATAATACATATCAAACTCGACCGGATGCGTGGTCATGCGGATCCGCTCCACGTCTTCCATCTTGAGTTCGATGTAGGCATCGATCATTTCGTCGGTGAACACGCCACCTTCGGTCAGGAAGGCCCGGTCGGTGTCCAGCGCTTCCAGCGCCTGATCCAGGCTGCTTGCCACGGTGGGTACCGACTTGCCTTCTTCCGGCGGCAGGTCGTACAAGTTCTTGTCCATGGCGTCGCCAGGGTGAATCTTGTTCTTGATGCCGTCGATACCGGCCATCAGCATCGCCGCAAAAGCCAGGTACGGGTTGGCCGTCGGGTCAGGGAAGCGGGTTTCAACACGCTTGCCTTTCGGGCTGGCCGTGTACGGAATACGAATGGATGCCGAACGGTTACGGGCACTGTAAGCCAGCATGACCGGTGCCTCGAAACCCGGTACCAGGCGCTTGTACGAGTTGGTAGAAGCGTTGGTGAAGGCGTTCAGGGCACGGGCGTGCTTGATGATGCCGCCAATATAGTAAAGCGCCATTTCGGAGAGACCCGCGTACTCGTCGCCTGCGAACTGGTTGGTACCGTCCTTCCAGAACGACTGGTGAACGTGCATGCCCGAACCGTTATCACCCACCAGCGGCTTCGGCATGAAGGTTGCCGTTTTGCCGTAGGCATGCGCCACGTTGTGGATCACATACTTCATTTCCTGAACTTCGTCGGCTTTCTTCACCAGCGTGTTGAACTTCACACCGATTTCGTTCTGACCAGCGTTGGAAACTTCGTGGTGGTGAACTTCTACCGACTGGCCGATCGCTTCCAGGGTGTTACACATGGCACCACGGATATCGTGGAAGCTGTCGACCGGTGGAACCGGGAAGTAGCCGCCTTTAACACGCGGACGGTGGCCCAGATTGCCACCTTCTACCTGGCTGTCCGTGGCCCATGCACCTTCTTCAGACGTGATCTTGTACATGGCGCCCTGGATGTCGGATTTCCAGTGGACTTCGTCAAAGATGAAAAACTCGGGCTCAGGACCGAAGAAAGCCGTGTCGCCAAGACCGGTTGACTGCAGGTACGCCTCGGCGCGCTTGGCAATGGAGCGTGGGTCACGGTCATAGCCCTGCATGGTGGCCGGCTCGATAATGTCACAGCGCAATACCAGCGTGGCATCTTCAGTGAAGGGATCGAGATAGGCAGTGCCATCTTCGGGGCGCAGAATCATGTCGGATTCGTTGATGCCCTTCCAGCCGTTGATGGACGAACCATCAAACATCTGACCGTTTTCGAAAAACTCTTCGTCCACATCGCGGGCAGGCACGGTCACGTGCTGCTCTTTACCGCGGGTGTCGGTGAAACGCAGGTCTACCCACTTAACATCATGCTCTTCAATTAGCGCGAGAGTCTTGGCTGACATAGTGTCCTCCGGTATGAGCGTGGCTTAAAGCTAATGACAGTAAGCTACCAATAAATGTTGTTCGACATGTCGCGTGCATCATGGCACGCCTGCCTTGCTTATTCACTCAACGTTTGTCCGTTGCCATCAACAGAACGTCTAGCGATAGAAACCGGCTAATGTTGTAGCACGCCGCCAGGCGATTTGCCTATGACCTACTAGCCGCTACCGCAAATAATGCAGGTTGCGTGCCAATCTTGCACCAATATGGCATAAAATAATGGCAAATAGTTGTTTTTAAATGACTTTAAAAATCACTCTGGTGCCACTTCATGTTGCATATCAGGCATAAACGTCCATTCAAAACCCGATGCCGCCAACTATTGCACCACAAATAAGCAAGAACGGACTTAATTGCACCATAGAGGTGCACTCGATATTACAGCCAAATCCACCCGCTTAATTTACTTGCGCGCCAAACGGTAGAGACTATAGTAAACTTTTATACACAATCAGTTACAATAAGCAAAAACCAGACACATAGACCGGAGGGCAACCCATGAAGTCGGTCTGCTTTATTATCGACACCAGCGTAACGGGTGCCCAACTGCCCCGCCATTTACGCAACATTCACCTAGCAGCCGCCGACCATCCCGCTTTCACACTGCAGATAACCAGTTTGCTCCGTGACCCCCGGTTAACCCTGATGGAGCAACGCTTCGCTGCCCACTGCACCACCCTGCCGGGCACCGCGCTGGGTGCGCGGCTGAACCATGCGGCCGCCACCAGTCAGGCCGAATGGCTGGTGTTTGCCATCCACGCCAAGGCCCTGCCGGTGACCCTCTGGGTGGCAATGTTTCCCATGCTGGATAGCTACGGCGTGGATGCCGTCGCGCTCGGCCCCAGTGAGCCCACCTTTCCCGCACGCCTGTTACAACGCTTTTTAGCCTCAGCGCTACAATCGCCGCCCTACATAGCGGTTCGACGGACGTGGTTGGAGCGCCTGGGCGGCTTCGACCCCGACCTTGACCGCAGCGCCCTGCACGACTTCCTGCAACGACTGCATGCCTGCCCCACCCGCATTCATACGTTGACCAACGACAATGCCACCACCTCGCCAGGGGCTGCCTAGTGCAAGGCCACATTCAGTTTCTTGCCAAACATCATCGCCCCGATTCTGGATGTATTGACCACCTTGCTTAGCACGATACAACCCGTCATGCTCACCAACGCAAGCATTACGGCGTAAACCACGATGGGCAGCGATAAAGGCGCGATGATCAGGTCGGTGGCGATGAAAAACATCGGATGCGCCAGATAGATGCCAAACGAATACACATTGATCTGGCGGACCCAATTCGGTGCCGTATAGCCCTTGAGCTGACGTGTGGCGCAGAGCGTAAACAACACAAAGAACGGAATGACCCAGACCTCTTTTGATGTAAAGGCCGGCAGGTGGGCAAGTGTTGCCACACCAAGCCCAAGTACAAACAGGCCCAGGCAGGCCGGGTGGGCCAGATACTTCATCCACTGCGGTCGCTGGGCTTTGATGCCATTAGGGGCCAGCGGGTAGTAACGCACGAGCACCAACGCCAGGAAAAACAGGTAAAGCCAGCCCAGCGGCGCCACCCAGAGCAGATACCCCGGCGGATTGACGCCCTGCCAGTACGCCGTTCCCCAGTAGGCCATGCTGATCAGGCAGGATAGCCACAACCACGGTACCGGGTTGACTCGCCAGAGGCGCAAGCGGGTAAACAGCCAATAACCGACATAAAACTGCATCGCAATGATCAGGAAGTAACCGTGCCAGCCGGCATAAACAAAATACTCAACGGCATTGGCCCAGAAGTTGACCGGGTCACCTTCTGCCCCCCTTTTCGCCCACTCCGCCGTTGAATAGATAAATCCATAAACGAAATACGGCAGCATGACGTATTTGACCCGCTGGCGTATGAACCCTTCAGGCACCGCTTTATCGTAGCGAACGGCAAAGACGAACACCGAAATAAACAGGAAAATCGGCGTCCCCAATACCAGGGGGATACGCATGAAATCAGTAACGAGGTTGTCGACGTACTTGTTGACCTGGTCCATCAAGTGGAATAAAAAAACGGCTATACAGCCGTAAGCTCTAAGCCAAAAGATTTCTTCCACTTTCTGCATGAACCCTCCCGCCACGTTGTGTTGCGCGACGCCGACGCATTAGCGTCTTGAACATCCCACCCCGTGAGTTGTCCGACCCCGTTAGAACACGAGAATTCCCGACAGACGAGGTGCTCATGAGGAAACGCCCACTTTGGCGGCTCGGGTTCATCAGCCTGTTTGGTTTACTCGCGGGGCTGTTGGCGGCCACTTCAACCGCCCTCGCCAGCAGTGTGGAGCGACACCATTTCGATTCGCCGACGTTGGGCAACCCCTACCCCTACACGGTTTACCTGCCTGATGGCTATGCTGAAAACAGCAACACCGTCTACCCTGTGGTTTACCTCCTGCACGGCTCGTTTGGTAACGAACGCGACTGGCTGGCCAAGGGCAATTTGCAGCAGACCGCTGACCGGTTGATTCGTGCCGGGCACATTCCGCCCAGCGTCTTCATCATGCCCGGCAGCCGCAGCTGGTGGGTCGATGGCCATAACGAAGCGGCCCGCAGTGCCTTTTTCAACGACCTCATGCCCCATGTGGAAAACCACTACCGTGTAGGCGACGAGCGCTCGATGCGCGGCGTGGGTGGGCTCTCGGCCGGCGGTTTTGGCGCGATTAACTTCGCCCTGGAGCGCCCCGACCTTTTCGCGGCCGTCGCCGCGCTCAGTCCCGCGAGCTATGTGCCTTTTCCACCCAACAACTCCTCTGCCAACCGTCACCCTGCCTTTCTTGACGAGCAGGGCGAGTTCGACCGCCAGCTTTGGCAGCAGTTGAACTACACCGCGCACCTTGAAGATTACCGCATCAAAGTGACGCCTCGCCCCTTGGAAGAGCATAGCGACGTGCCCCACGTTCCCATGTATATCAGCGCAGGGCGCAGTGATGTATATGACGCCGAGTTTCACGCCCGGCAACTGCGCCAGGCCATGGAAAAGATTCAACCTACCTCAGTGCATATGGACCTTTACCCCGGCGGCCATACCTGGAGAGTCTGGCGGGCCAGTCTGCCCGCAGCGCTTAACTTCATGTTTCAACACGTCGGACAGCCTAACCAGGGCGAAAGTAGCGAATAAGTAAGCTACGCTAATATAACGATATTTATCTTTGTTGCTTGCAACGCACCACGAAGAAGGAGTTTTCTATGCATCGGCACATTGAATGGGATATGCCAGGCAGCGCCAGCGTTGCGCACCATTACGCCCAGGATCCCAACCACGACGCCAGACCGCATACCGGTGATATCATCTCCGCCCGCTACCAGGGCTGTTCGGTTCGAGTCGACGTGCAAAGCTACCAGGAAGACGAAGCGGTAAGCATCGGCCCGGTGGTAGCGATCATTGGCCCCCAGGGCCAGCGCCTGGACAGCCACGGCAAGCTCCACAAAGGCGACATCGTCCGCCTCCCTGACGACAAGCGTGCCATGGAGCCGAGTCCTGAGGAGTGAGTTTTATTCCTTGGTAGACTGCCTGGGCTGCAGCGAACGGTACGGTCGAGTCGATGGACCGCTTCTTCCATTTCTGAGCTGCCTGGGCGGCAGCTAACGAGTTGGGCTGTCGGGTCGACTGTTCAGTGAATTTCTGAGCTGCCTGCACGGCAGCGAACCCCTCATCATCGCCGAAGCGGCTGGTGCCCTCTTTCTGAGCTGCCTGCACGGCAGCGAACGATAACCGGCGACGATCCACCCGACACGCTCATTTCTGAGCTGCCTGCACGGCAGCGAACGTGATTTCGTAGAATCTCACCGTGTTAGTTGTTTTCTGATCTGCCTGCACGGCAGCGAACAAGAACCTGTCCCGCTCACCGGTTTTGATCTCTTTCTGAGCTGCCTGCACGGCAGCGAACCAAGCCGCCGCAGCCTTCTATAACCAGTTCCTTTTCTGAGCTGCCTGCACGGCAGCGAACCTCCAGTTGAACTGGCGACCTGCTTGGCGGAATTTCTGAGCTGCCTGCACGGCAGCGAACGTAGTGATACAGCGGCTCGTTCTTACCGACACTTTCTGAGCTGCCTGCACGGCAGCGAACCCGATGGTCGGCGCGCGATCCTGGTGCTACGTTTTCTGAGCTGCCTGCACGGCAGCGAACGACAACTCGGGCGATTACGTTGATCGCTTCGATTTCTGAGCTGCCTGCACGGCAGCGAACATATCGGGGTGTTGTGCCGAGATGCGCTCAAATTTCTGAGCTGCCTGCACGGCAGCGAACTTTTGTTAGTCCAGCACAGTGGGCGAGACTTCTTTTCTGAGCTGCCTGCACGGCAGCGAACCGTGGTGTCCTTGATATCGAAACCGGCAGCCTTTTCTGAGCTGCCTGCACGGCAGCGAACGTCCTCGCCATCGCCTCGCTGTTTTCTGCCTTTTTCTGAGCTGCCTGCACGGCAGCGAACGTCGCGGAAAAATTCGCTTTTGTGCTCGCTTATTTCTGAGCTGCCTGCACGACAGCGAACATTACGATTGGGCATGTCTCAAGAGGCTATTGTTTCTGAGCTGCCTGCACGGCAGCGAACTGGCAAGGCGGCTGCGGCGGCCGCCGGTAATGTTTCTGAGCTGCCTGCACGGCAGCGAACGACAAGCTGACCAGGTTTATCGATTACTTTGTTTTCTGAGCTGCCTGCACGGCAGCGAACGCTTCAAGCGCTGTCTGTAGCCCGCCGTTTTTGTTTCTGAGCTGCCTGCACGGCAGCGAACCCCAGCCGCTTCTAAAAACGCCAGCTGCTCCATTTCTGAGCTGCCTGCACGGCAGCGAACTTCACACCGTTATAGAGCTTAAAACGCCGTGGTTTCTGAGCTGCCTGCACGGCAGCGAACCGGCAAATTCCCAAGCCGCCTAGCGTCACAGATTTCTGAGCTGCCTGCACGGCAGCGAACAGCGGACACAAGCCACTGCTTCAACTCTATCTTTTCTGAGCTGCCTGCACGGCAGCGAACATTGCACTCTCACGTAGCAGTAACGAGCATGATTTCTGAGCTGCCTGCACGGCAGCGAACCAAGCCCCATACTGCCAAGGGCTTCTCATTCTTTTTCTGAGCTGCCTGCACGGCAGCGAACCGTTGCTGGAGAGCTATTACACGGCTGGCGCTTTTCTGAGCTGCCTGCACGGCAGCGAACTACGGCGTCGTACATGGCCAGCAGGTCATCGATTTCTGAGCTGCCTGCACGGCAGCGAACCACGGCGGTGACCATTTCGGCGACCATTTCGTTTTCTGAGCTGCCTGCACGGCAGCGAACCTTGAAAGTGGCAGCTATACCCTTTTCGTAATTTTCTGAGCTGCCTGCACGGCAGCGAACTGATTGCGAGTCGAACGTTTGCCATGCGCTGATTTCTGAGCTGCCTGCACGGCAGCGAACTCGATCAGCTTGGCGGTCATGCTGTTGTTGCTTTTCTGAGCTGCCTGCACGGCAGCGAACCAGATGCGCCACCATCAACTGATAGGCGTACTTTTCTGAGCTGCCTGCACGGCAGCGAACCCACTACTGACGTTGTTACGTTTCCGATTGAATTTCTGAGCTGCCTGCACGGCAGCGAACATCAGGCGGGCGACGTCGTGCTGCATGATGCTTTTCTGAGCTGCCTGCACGGCAGCGAACACCAGCTAGACGCATGGCGCGACGAAGCGCGCTTTCTGAGCTGCCTGCACGGCAGCGAACGAACTGGATAGACGAAATCGAGTATTGGGGATTTTCTGAGCTGCCTGCACGGCAGCGAACTTGTCGGCGGCGGCGGGTCAGGATCTTCGTATTTTCTGAGCTGCCTGCACGGCAGCGAACTGCTATACGACGGCACCGACGAGCTGCGCGAATTTCTGAGCTGCCTGCACGGCAGCGAACGAAGTCAGGGAGAAGCGAGGCCCGCAGGTGGATTTCTGAGCTGCCTGCACGGCAGCGAACTAATCGTAGACTGAGCGCGCAAACTTGCCCATTTTCTGAGCTGCCTGCACGGCAGCGAACGGTAGTTGATAACCAAGTCTCTGCTTGATCGATTTCTGAGCTGCCTGCACGGCAGCGAACGCCTCGGCGTAGAGCTTGAGTGGATCGACTTTTTTCTGAGCTGCCTGCACGGCAGCGAACGGTCAAAGCTACGAAACCCGCGACGCGCTCAGTTTCTGAGCTGCCTGCACGGCAGCGAACAGATCGGCGCACGCAGTCAACTGGAAGCCATCTTTCTGAGCTGCCTGGGCGGCAGCTAACAGGATGGGCTGCCCCCGGTGGGGATGGTGTGTTTTCTGAGCTGCCTGGGCGGCAGCTAACTGCCTGGGCGGCAGCTAACATAGCCCTCACCAATTAGCGCATGCTGATTCCTTTCTGAGCTGCCTGGGCGGCAGCTAACGAACGCCCGCCAGAACCGCTGGCTAGGCTCGGTTTCTGAGCTGCCTGGGCGGCAGCTAACATGATCGATGAGCTCCTGGTGCGCTTCCTTTTTTTCTGAGCTGCCTGGGCGGCAGCTAACCTGATCCCGGCGCTGGAACGCCAAGGCATGATTTTCTGAGCTGCCTGGGCGGCAGCTAACAGCTGGATACGGCTGGGCGCGACGGCGCAGGATTTCTGAGCTGCCTGGGCGGCAGCTAACATGGTCGGCGTCGATGAAATCAAAGGCCAGAATTTCTGAGCTGCCTGGGCGGCAGCTAACAGACGGGAAGCTTTGCCCGGATGGGCATTGGCTTTCTGAGCTGCCTGGGCGGCAGCTAACTCCTTCATCCACTCTTTAGGGATTGTCTTATCTTTCTGAGCTGCCTGGGCGGCAGCTAACCCGAAAGAGCCAGCGGACATTTACACGCTTATTTTCTGAGCTGCCTGGGCGGCAGCTAACTGTTCGAGCAGGCCGCCCAGCAAGCCGACGACTTTCTGAGCTGCCTGGGCGGCAGCTAACGGTCAGCTCATCGTTAATAACCATCTTCATTATTTCTGAGCTGCCTGGGCGGCAGCTAACGGAGGTGACCTATGGATAAGGCCGATATTGCATTTCTGAGCTGCCTGGGCGGCAGCTAACGTTGAGCTCAAAGGCAGCTACTGGGATTTGGCTTTCTGAGCTGCCTGGGCGGCAGCTAACGATAGCATTACGTCAATCGACAACGGTGTGGTTTTCTGAGCTGCCTGGGCGGCAGCTAACTGCTGTAGTAATCCGGCCATGAGGATCTCCTATTTCTGAGCTGCCTGGGCGGCAGCTAACGCCCTCAAGAAGCGCCCACGCGCGGCCATTGATTTCTGAGCTGCCTGGGCGGCAGCTAACCGCCCTGTGAAGACGTCGCATGTCCGCATCGTTTTCTGAGCTGCCTGGGCGGCAGCTAACCTGGAAATATGACCGTTACTGTAACGCTGGATTTTCTGAGCTGCCTGGGCGGCAGCTAACCGGAGACACGCTTATGGGAGCGCTTTGTGTATTTTCTGAGCTGCCTGGGCGGCAGCTAACGCGTTGGCCGTTTCGAGTGCGCGGCGCGTTTCTTTCTGAGCTGCCTGGGCGGCAGCTAACATTCGGCGCGTTTGCCGCCACACCGTGACGCTTTTCTGAGCTGCCTGGGCGGCAGCTAACCTGGGCATCTTTGCCGTGGGGCTTGCCGTGCTTTTCTGAGCTGCCTGGGCGGCAGCTAACGCTTCGTCATGCTCTTGCGTGGTCGCTTCTACTTTCTGAGCTGCCTGGGCGGCAGCTAACACTTATGGCGCGTCACCTTGGCATCGCTAGACTTTCTGAGCTGCCTGGGCGGCAGCTAACGTGGATTACAACGGTATCTATCAGCCGTTTGTTTTCTGAGCTGCCTGGGCGGCAGCTAACTGGTGGTGTGTCCGACATGTTAGACCCTGACTTTTCTGAGCTGCCTGGGCGGCAGCTAACGGGTGTGATCGGGGCATGATGTGGCTTTCGTATTTCTGAGCTGCCTGGGCGGCAGCTAACTTCCAGCCATTCAAGCAGGTCAGCCGCCTCACTTTCTGAGCTGCCTGGGCGGCAGCTAACGTACTGTCGGGCAATCGCACTGCATCATCCCTTTTCTGAGCTGCCTGGGCGGCAGCTAACTTTATGCTTTAGCAATTCGTGCATGTCATCGTTTTCTGAGCTGCCTGGGCGGCAGCTAACTTTCACGGCAATAAAAAAGACCCCTCGGCAAATTTCTGAGCTGCCTGGGCGGCAGCTAACGCCCTGATGACATCGTGCTGACGATTGCCGCTTTTCTGAGCTGCCTGGGCGGCAGCTAACTAGGGATATTTGAGTCAATCACTAACTACCCTTTTCTGAGCTGCCTGGGCGGCAGCTAACGTTGGATTGCTGCCCATGACGCGGCTCATCTGTTTCTGAGCTGCCTGGGCGGCAGCTAACTGGTCAAGACCGCTCAGCGGGTTCGCCCGCGTTTCTGAGCTGCCTGGGCAGCAGCTAACGTGCCGCTTGAGCCGGTAACGGAACGTTTTTTTTTCTGAGCTGCCTGGGCGGCAGCTAACTAGGCTTTGGCGTTGCCAGGGTTTCCCTTGATTTTCTGAGCTGCCTGGGCGGCAGCTAACTCAAAGCTGAGGCAGGCCCGCGAGCGCTTGCATTTCTGAGCTGCCTGGGCGGCAGCTAACTGGTTTTCACGGTGGTCATAGTCATGCTCCTGTTTCTGAGCTGCCTGGGCGGCAGCTAACTGAGCGGCTAGATGGATGCACTGTGTACGTGTTTTCTGAGCTGCCTGGGCGGCAGCTAACCTGATGCTCGTTTAGCTCTTCTACGGCCTTCTTTTCTGAGCTGCCTGGGCGGCAGCTAACGGCTTACGATCTCGAGTTTGGCGTCAGCTTCATTTCTGAGCTGCCTGGGCGGCAGCTAACAACGTGATGACGGCGTTCAAGCTGCAGGCGTCTTTCTGAGCTGCCTGGGCGGCAGCTAACCGACCCGTTTAGGATTGACGACTTCGCAGATGTTTCTGAGCTGCCTGGGCGGCAGCTAACTTCCCGCCCTTTTGCCAGTGCGACGCCTGCCATTTCTGAGCTGCCTGGGCGGCAGCTAACTCGAGGCTGGCGATGAGCCGGAACCGGAAGAATTTCTGAGCTGCCTGGGCGGCAGCTAACTGCCGTGCCTGATGAGGCCGCCGGCAGCGACTTTTCTGAGCTGCCTGGGCGGCAGCTAACCCTGTGCCTGTTATTTACGGCCGCGTGCGGGTTTTCTGAGCTGCCTGGGCGGCAGCTAACGGAACGGCTATGCTTTTAGTAGCGCTGTTAATTTTCTGAGCTGCCTGGGCGGCAGCTAACCTGACGCTGAGCTCGGCCCAAAAAAGCACGATTTTCTGAGCTGCCTGGGCGGCAGCTAACGCGCGGCTAATCCGCGAATGCACCCAGCGCTTTTTCTGAGCTGCCTGGGCGGCAGCTAACTTATGAAAATAACGCAACGCTTACGGCTTTGTTTTCTGAGCTGCCTGGGCGGCAGCTAACTCTTCCTTTCCACCATAATCCGCATGGCGAGGTTTCTGAGCTGCCTGGGCGGCAGCTAACCTGCCCAGGAATGAGCGTCACGCCCATGGCCTTTTCTGAGCTGCCTGGGCGGCAGCTAACTTCCCCTGTGACGGGTTGGTGTCACCCTCGCCTTTCTGAGCTGCCTGGGCGGCAGCTAACCCAAGGACTGCCCCATGACCAAGACTGCCAAGTTTCTGAGCTGCCTGGGCGGCAGCTAACAAGCCCAGCAGGCGGCTGAAATGGCCCAGCAGTTTCTGAGCTGCCTGGGCGGCAGCTAACAACACGCTGGGCAACAAAACGCAACAAATGGTTTTCTGAGCTGCCTGGGCGGCAGCTAACACAAACAAGAAGCAGATTCAGAAGTGGCTTGATTTCTGAGCTGCCTGGGCGGCAGCTAACTGGTAGCGTTGCCGCTTCGATTCCATGGGTCATTTCTGAGCTGCCTGGGCGGCAGCTAACGCGGCTACGTCAATCACTCGTCTGATCGTGGCTTTCTGAGCTGCCTGGGCGGCAGCTAACATCGGCAAGCACTACAAGATGTTCACGGACAATTTCTGAGCTGCCTGGGCGGCAGCTAACTAAGGGGATGGTGATGCGATATATCTCGGCAATTTCTGAGCTGCCTGGGCGGCAGCTAACTGCGAAAAGTCCAGTGAGGGCTCGTCTGTGGTTTTCTGAGCTGCCTGGGCGGCAGCTAACGAGATCAAGGCAGCGTCGGAGCGCACCCACGATTTCTGAGCTGCCTGGGCGGCAGCTAACATCGTCACCACAGAGCACCAGTTGCGCATTCGTTTCTGAGCTGCCTGGGCGGCAGCTAACGCCCAGTCTCGCACGTGGCCTCGCTTGATCTCTTTCTGAGCTGCCTGGGCGGCAGCTAACTAAGTAGTATTTCTTTCAATGTGTCGTCTTCTTTTCTGAGCTGCCTGGGCGGCAGCTAACCCAATGATGTATTTCTTCCGTCCGCGGCCGTATTTCTGAGCTGCCTGGGCGGCAGCTAACGTTTGTGCGCTGCTGCGCTGCGCTTGATTGCTTTTCTGAGCTGCCTGGGCGGCAGCTAACTATTGATTGACCTACTTATTGAGCGGTCAGAAGTTTCTGAGCTGCCTGGGCGGCAGCTAACTAGAGCTTATCAAAATTAATGTGCTGATTGTTAAAGAGCTTTGGCCGAAAAAAGCGGTATCACCCTTTTTTGAGCGATACCGCTAAGTGATTGATTATTGGTATCCTATTCTCATGGTGAAAAAAAGGGTCAAAACCAGGGCACCGTAGCGTTAGGACTTAATCCGTAATGGCTAAACGTGCCCTCCGTTGCAGAAGCGGCCGGTTTGCCATGTTCAATAAACAGGCTGAAACGCTGCTGAGTGGAGCGGCTATTGATCTGTACAAAAGGAAGCTCAATACGCTGTTCAGCCAACTTGGCGTAAATTTGCCGCGCTTCGTCTTCCGAGATGTCATGCCGCTTGGCGTAGCGTTTGGCTCGGCTTGGGCTTCCCGTATTGAACTGCTTACGCGCCACGTTGATATGCTTAGCACTAGCAGGCACCGTAAGCACGTCGCTAACCTGGGTGTGATCGCGCATGCCGATTAGCCAATTTGCACTCATTAGCTGCTGCAAACGCGCTTGCGTGCCATGCAAGCGAAGGTGATTACCCAGTGTGCGGGCGCGTACACCGTGCTTATGGTCAGGGAAGCTAACGCCTACATCTTCGGCCTGTAAATCAAACAGCGCCCGGTGCAGCTTGTTATAAAGCGCGCCCATTAACATTGCTGGAGCAAAGTCAGGGTCGGGCCTTAAACGAATGTCGATATAGTGATCCATGGTTTACCCCGCTTCGCCGAATACACCGCCGCGAATCAGGGTCGCCATTACAAAGTGCTGGTCTTCCTTCGTAGGCACTTTATCCTTGATCATCCAGTTATCTAACAGAGAGTAGAAATCGGCCTTCTGCTTAGGCTGGCGGTACGCTTTACCCTGGGTAGTCACCGAACCATAAGGTTCCACGGCAATAGGCCCAAGGTCCTCATCGTTCTCATTGGGGTACCAAGTATCAATGGTGCGAATGGCGTTACCTAGTTTCTGCGAGTGAATACCGGCAATCTTGCTGACATGATAAAGCGTTTTACTCTTATCCCCCCGACCCCGCTCGAGAATCAATTCTTGCGAAGGGAACACCTCCTGGCCGCTACCCACGCGCGCATAGGCGACCACTTCAAGCAGCAGGTGCTGTTCACCCGCCAACGCGGAGGCGATAACACCGGAGAGCTCTTTAAGCTCGGTGGTGTCTTCAAAGGCTCGCAACGAGAGCGAAAGAGCATCAAATGTCCACTCTTTGGTAGCTTTGCCCTTTTCCAGTTGGCGAACACTGACCTCTACCTGTTCTGCCCCCATGCGATTGCGCCACAGGAAGCGGCCATTGGCGAGGTTATTGGCATAGCGATGCGCCAGCTCGCCGAAGCCCTGTACTTGTTTATACTCGGCAACCGCCTGTTCCAGCTTGGCTTGGTACTCAGCGTTATTACAAGCAGAGGGCGTTCCGGCACCAGCCAAAACGCGCAGCGTAAAACGGGCGACCAAGGTGTCGGCATTGTGGGGCAGCGTGGCGACATCAACCGTTTGCAGGTTGGGATTTTCAATCTGAGCATCCAGCTTGGCCGGGTCTTGGTCTTTGGCTTTCAGGCGGTTGGAAATGGTGCCACGCACCGATTTTTCGCGTACTTCTACCGGCTGCCACTGCTGATTATCTTGCCTTTTTTCCCAATTGCTGGCGTAAAGCAGCGCATCGGAAGGGTCAAGTTTGCGCTCAAAGGCGAGGACGGAAGCGGTTTTAAGGGTATCGTTTTTAGCCATGATAAAGCTCCTTGTTTACTGTGCTGAGGCGCGAAGGTGGTAATCGTTATTGAGTCGGTAGAGTCCCGCTTCTTCGTCGTTGTCAACGTACCAAAGCAGGTCTTCAGGTTGCTTCATGCGGTGCGGGCTGACCCATTCACCAATGGAGTAAAGGCTTTCAACAAAGCGAAACGGAGTCTTGGCATCGCGAGCATTGGCCACTTCACCAGGATTAAAAAGATCGGAAATGGCGCCATAACCCACGGGGATAGGCACCAGCCAGCCGCGATAGGGGCGCTGCACCTGCCAAACAGACTTCTCGTTGGATTCACCTTCATTTTCCAGGGCGCAATAGTGGTTGAGCCGTGAAAGGTCTAACCACGCATCCATCAAACTGGCTTCCGGATTTTGCTGTTGCAGCGTTTGGTGATGTTCGATGAGGTAGTCATCGCGCAGGGTTAGCGCAAAGCCCGGCAGCCAGCGGCGCTTTAGGCGGGCGAACTGCTTTTGCCGTTTTTCTTCATCGTCATCAAGCGTGACACATTGTGGGCGTTGCTTGTGGCTTGGCACGGCGCGGTTAGGAATGACGCTGCCACCGGCAATACGCATACCCGCAACGATCTCACCGATTTGATGGGCAATATCTTCATGCTCACTTTCTGTAGCAGCACTATCCATTGAGAAGATCAGAGTGATATCAAGATGAACGCGCCCTTCCTCCACAATCGCTGCTGTACCACCCGATTTATCTACCGGGTTGCGGGTGAGATGAAAGCCCCGAATGTAACCGCCCTCAGTGGCTTGGGCTTCAAAGTCGTGGCAAATAACCCCAACACGGCCTAATGAAACGGGAAGACTCGAATCTGCTAACTTCCTCTCCAGAGCATGCATCAAACCTACAAAAGCACTCATGGCGGGAAAGCCCCAGGTCATTGGGCTGGAAATCGCGTTGGCGTTTTGCACCCGCAGGCGCGGCAGGACTAGGAAGTTTTTCACTTCACTCATCGTCATCACCTCCTGGCAGGTTGTGTAAGGCTTCCATTAGGCTTTCCATCCATCGACAGTCACGATCCTCCAGGCGTTGATGGGTAGCATCTTTCGCCAATGTTTTCTGCCAGTGACGAAATTCCACATCGCCTAATGGGAGCTTTTCACCCAACGCTGCGTTGAGCCAGTTAGCAAAACGGTGGCGAATCTCTTCTGCCCACTCCACGCTGTTTCGAGCTTCACGAAAAGGAATATCCTCTTCAGCGCGGCCAGGATCTAGCCAGAAGGCTTCTTCAGCGACCAATTCACATTTTTCATCGTCGCTCCAACCCGCAGGTAGGCTATGCATCTGCATGGCAAACAGCGCCAGCTCATCCATCAGCATGGCCGTGTAGTCATCGCGCAGGTCTCGGGTGTGCATATCCGTGGAGGGATCGGTCTCCAGAAAGCGCTTGAAGTCTTTAACAAGGGAGCGCACTTCTGACCGGCTGCCAAATACACCGGGGTGAGAAAACACAGAGGCTACTTTTAGCGGCGGGCGAATATCACGCACATTCCAGCTAGGCGGAAGCGATGCCAATAAATAGTTGTTACCACCCCGCTCGCTATTAAGTTGCGAGATATTTTGCGGCTTGGTGCCGCCCATTTTTTGTACGGCCAGGTCAGGGTAGCTGTGTACAGGTTGTTCAGCGTATTTGCCTTCCCGCTTGGCTTTACGTGCTTCTTTGGCGTCTTCGCTAAAGCGGTCATAGTTAATGGTTTGGAATACGCGATGGGCCAGCGAGGTGGCATAGAGCGGTGCTAGCAGATGGAAATTCTCAGCATCATTTTCCACGTCTGCGGCATCATCCCCCACCAGCCAATAGAGCTGTTTGCCCCGGGTATGTGAGGCGTGCTCACCGCGCGGCTCGGTAATCGCCGCAAAGGCGCTGATCCATGCATGGGCTTGTTCGGGATTGTCGTTTAACGCTTTGGCAAAATCGCTGTCATCTTCTAGCGCACGCTCAAGCAGCGACTTTCCCTCGAATTGCAGCTTCAAGAATTTATACACATCCAGGGCTGCGGCGTTCCCTACAACATCCCCCGCAAAATCGGCAGGTAGTACATGACTGCCAACAAGGTTGTGGGTATGTAGTGATTCAGGTGGAGCGTAAAGGTTGGAGCCTTTGGCATCGGGGTGAATAGGCTTGAGGGAGTGGGTAACGACTTGCAGTTGGCCTACGCGGCGTGCCGCATCGTTGATCCAGGTATCGAATTCGAACTGCTCAACCAGTGCATGGTATTTCGGATCATCGGGAGCTAGCTTTTCCGCCTTGGTATCGAAGCGCTCTCTTAAGAAGGCTTCAATCCCAGAGCGAATTTCCGCTGCTCTGCTATTATCTGCCATACGTTTTCCCTTTGGTTATCACACTCTTTTGGCATAAAACTGATGATAAATCACAGCGACCACATCTTTAGTATTCTTTGGTCTGAAGAAGATCAGCAATTTGTTGGCCTATGCTCTGATTTCCCCAGTCTTGCCTGGCTTGCGAATGACAGCGCTGAGGCTCTTGCTGGCATACAAGCACTTGCACGTGAAACGCTCGCAGATATTAACGAGCATGCTTAACGTCATTTGCTCCGCCAAAACCCCAACACCGGGTGATACCCCCACCGCTGATTTCTAGCCGAGGCCGTGACCGTGCCGAAGGTACGAGCAGCACGATCCAGGGAGATATCCAGGTCTTCAGCCAAGACAGCCAGTGCGGTTAAATAGTCGCTGGCGCCCCAGGGTTGAATTCGTTCACCCTGCTCTTTTGTCAGGTCTACCCGCACCAGCAGGCTCTCTTCTACCGGCACATAGAGCTTTTCACCCCGCCTTGCGCCATCGTCTACGCGGTGCAGTGTCCAGGTTTCGCCGCCCTCATCGGGCAGCAGCGCTAGGGTTATTTCAGGTTCGAGCTGCTGGCGAAATGGATCACGCTGAATCAATACCCCGGTTAAATGCAGTTGCGGCATCACATGCCAGCTATAGGCACCCAATGGCGGCGGCTTGGGTGCTTTACCAATTCTTATCTCTTTTTTAGTTAACGGCTCGGCGGGCTGTTCAATCATTAACTGGTGCAGCCGCTCATGCTCCAAATCGACGAGGCTTTCACTGGCGCGTAGCGTTCCCCGCGCCAGCACGCGGGGTCGCGCGTCGATGACCTTGTACTCATCTTCCGTTAACAACTCATTAAGTGAGTGGCTACTCAGCCGCCAATTGGCGTCTGTTTCAAAGCCAGGTTTATGGAATGCTGGTTTTCCAGGCTGCTCAAAATGTTTGAGATTAGTATCGAGCAGTAAAATATTAGGCGAGTCACATGCCTGTTCGCGGTGGCGGCGCACCCGGCCTGCGAGCTGGATGATTGAGCGCATGGAAGAAGGCTCGACTATCGCCCAATCGTAATCGTGGTCGCGGCCCACTTCAGTGACCGGCGAGCCGAGCACGATAAACAGGTGGTCTTGTTCGTCGCTGCTATCCAGCAGGCGGCGGATATCCGGCTGCTGGAAAATACGTTCGGGCACGGCCCGTTGCAGCGTTTTATCCAACCGGCGCTCGATCTCCGAACGCATCACCAGTGGGTGGCGGGAGTGGTAAACGCAGAGGTGAATGCGCACACCTTCTGGCGCCCCCTGCTGAAACAGCGCCCTGGCGACATCCACCAAGGGATCGATATTGGCCATTCGAACCAAGCCAAAACTCACGCGTTTGCTGGTGTGGGGGTCAACGGAATGATGCTGCTGGTGCAGCGCCAACGCGTGCTCGCGTAACAGCGCTGCAACTGCGGGCCTTATTTCTTCCGGCCGTTTGCCCAACGCTGGCAACGCTAAAATATCGCCACGGCGGCGCACCGGGCTAGTCGATAGGCGTTCTAACCGACGCTTGGCAAAAGCATGATGTGCGGTCTTGAAGGTCTCGCTACTGGCGCAGTTTTCATGCTGACGGTCGTGCTCGTCGAACCAGGCGCAGCAGATATCCACCGCCAACCCCGGCTCGCCTCGGTGGCGCTGAAAAGCTTCGCGGCCGCTTCGGTAGGCTTCATACAACCCTTCGACCAATGCGGGTGGCAAAGTGGCCGATGACAGCAGCACCCTCGATCCCAGCAGCCCCGCCCAATTTACCAATCGAGTAAGCGCAGGCAGGTCGTTGATATCAAAATCGTCGATCTCATCCAGCACTAAGTCGCTGCTCATTAGGCGCAGCATGGGCACGATTTGACGCCCGCCCCGGGTGCTCTCCGTGGCAGGCACAAGATGGTCTACGGTACATACCAAAATGGGGGCGGCGATCAGCGCGCGGGTGCCCGGCTCATCGCTCAAACGGCGCAGTACCGGGTGGCTATCAAAATTGCCGTCAAACACCACGTGGGCATCTTCTTCAATCAGTGCCTGTTTGGATGCTGAGCCGCTGGCTTCGACTTCTTGCTCGTAGTGCTCAAACAAGGCTTTATTGGCGCTGCCACCCACGCGCACGGCGAGTTCGTCTTCGCCCAGATGCAGACGGTCACGTAATGCTTGGCCAGTTTGCAGAGTGAGGGTGCGCAGCCCCAGTGCAATGCTAAAGCGCGCGCCCTGCTGTGGGTCGGCCAGCGCGTACATAATGCGGCCATTCGCTAAGGTTTTGCCGCAGCCAGTGGACGCCATATTGATGCCAAAAAAGCCCTGGCGCTGGCTACACTCCCTAAGTGATTGGGCCAGATCAAAGGCTTTATCCTGCCAGCGAAACCGTGGGTGGCTGCTGCGTTTTCGGAAGCCTTTATGGCGCGCTAGACGGGGTAAGTGACTGTCTACACTGGGCAGCGCACGGGCGACCGCGGCGGCATGTTTTTCAACCCCCAGAATATGCTCATCCAACGGCTGATTGGGCTTACCGGTTTTGCGCACGGTATTGGCAATTAGCGGGTAGTTGGGCTCGCCGCGAACGCGATGCTGAAGGTCTTCAAGGCTGGAGTAGTGGTGGTCGGCCAGCATTAAGCTAAGCCGGGCTAAGTGCATAACGTAGCGGCTTTCCAACAAGTGCCCGCCATTTTGCAGTCGCGCCTGTAACCGCGTGGCAAGCTTTTTGGCACGATCACGCCAACGTGGGGTGCTAACGGGCAATCCGGCCTTGAACCGCCAATAAGGCGCGATGCGTTTCGGGTCTTGCGTCTCAGGAATCTCGTTCCACTCGGCATGAATGGAAGCAAACAATCCTCCCAGTTGTTCCGCCTGAAGTGGTGCGTTTCCTCTGCCCCAGCGCCTTTCATTTTCGCCATCTTTCTCCGGCGGTTTTAAAGGTAGCCGGTGGTGGCTAAGCACTAGCCAACCCAGCGCGGCAGCCAGCGGGGGTAAGCGACTAAAAACCGCTGAGGTGGTGGCATCTATCCCGTCGCGCTCTAATCCTTCCAACCAGTCCTGCTCTTGGTAGTCACCTTCGACCAGACGCGCCAGCCAGGTAGCGTCGTCGTCACTTCCCACAAATGCTTGGAAAAGGCGAAGCGATATCCATTCATGGCGGTACAAGTTGCGGCCTTCCAGTTTGCCTTGAAGCCGCTGCTGAAAGGCGTCGCAAGCTTTGCCCAGGTCGTGCAGTAGCGCTGCCAGGGCGGTGAGCAGAAGAATGTCTTCACCGCTGTGCCAGTCATTTTCATCCCGGCTGCGCAGGATATCGCGGGCGGTGGTATTGGTCGGCACCGCACCATTGAGATTGAACTGGGCGGCATCCCCCACCACCCACATCAACTCACTATGATCGTGGCCACGAATCCAATGGCAGGCAACGGCGGTGTTCTTACGAGCGGTTTTGCGTAGCAGCTTACGCAGCGTCTCCAGCCCTGCCTGGGTGATCGGTGTTTGCCAGGTACGGTCGCCGCGGCGTTCGGCAAACTGATCAAGAACGCGCCGGGTTTGTTTGAGAGCATTTTTATTGCACTGGGAAATTAGCAGCACATTCATGCGTCGCCACTCCCTAACTCCTGGGCGACTTCCTTGAGCGTATCGATCATAAAGTCGAGAGACTCGGTGCGGGTTAAGCGCTCGATACAGGCTTGGCGAAACTCCTGCTCCTCATCACCGCGCATGGCGGAAATAAACGCCTGCGGCAGAATCACCGCGTCTTTCACTAAGTCCGCCACATCAAAAACTAGGCCGCCTCGGCGGGTTTTGCCGTGGAGTACCGCCAGGCCGTGAGGGATGCCCAACACCCAGGTGGCCGTCGCCGCGAGGCCATAGGCAAGATAGTTGCCGTGATCGAGAAAGCGGTTGGCAGGGTCGGTGCCGGTACCGCGTTTGGCTCGGGTGAACTCGCCATAGTCGACAGCGTTTACCGCTAGCTTAAACAACGTCTTGGTTAAACGCGCCTCCAGGGTCAGCAGGTCGATAGTGCTGGGAGCTTTGTTGATTGCTTCACGGTGGTGGCCCAGTGATCTATGCAGGTGCTCGGTGGCAATACTAAAGCCTGCGTCTTTCATCACGCGGCTTGTCCACAGCGCTTCGATACGGGCGAGTCGCGCCTGCTGAAACGCCCGGGCAGCATCCAGGCGTTTTACATCATCAAACCAGAAGCGTACCCAGTACTGAAGGTACTCAGTGGGCCGGTACTCGCTTTGCGGCGTTAACCAAGCGACATCCACGTCAACTTCATTGGCAGCAAATAGTGGCGTACCGCCGCCACCACAAAACCCGACGAGTACACCTGCTTTGGCCAGCTCGCGCATCGCCGCCTGGGTAATCGAGGTGCCGGTGCCAAGCAGTATCGAGGTGGTGTTGGCGATGGGGATATTCCAGTAGCGGGATTTGCTACCCTCATCGGTGACATATTCCACCCGACCTCCATTCACCAACACCCGGCAGTGCTGCAGGTAATAGAGGTTAGCGCGCTTGGAGTGAAGAATGGTTTTTAGGTCATTGGGCGACAAGTCATCCATGCGGCGCTCCTGATTCTCGTTTCATTCATCTAATCATTCTTTATAACGAAACACCATTGACCTTCGTCATGCATCGCTAACTCCAAATCCAGCCTCGCCTCATTTGATGGCATCGCGGCATGATTAGCGTTGCCCTGTGCCGCTGAGCGCGTAAAATAAATGGCAAATTTTTGGCTTTGCCATCGTTATGTTATAACCTATTCGATTATTTACGAGGTCGGCTTTAATGAGTGAGCATTCGCATCGCCACAACAGGGAAGGCCCTTGTCATTTTTCGCTGATGTCGCTGTCGGCGGTACGGCGGTTGCTGTCGGTAACGGTACCGCTGCTGGTGCTTTGGTTGATGGTGCTGTGGGCCAACGGGTGGACATCATGAGTCAGCGCTCACTATCACGCCTGCAACTACACAACCTGCATTTGGCTCAGGGGCACCGCACGGTGCTTGAGCATGTGGAAGGCGACTTTCAGCCTGGCGCGATTACTGCCTTGATTGGGGCTAATGGCTCGGGCAAAAGCACGCTGATTCAAGCCATCATGGGGGAGCTACGCCCGATCAGCGGCAAGGTGGTGTGCACCGTGCCGAAAGAACGCCGGGCCTGGCTGCCCCAGCAGCTGGCGTTGGATCTGACCTTTCCGATGAGCGTGGAAGAGCTGGTCATGACCGGCAGCTGGCCGAGCCATGGGGCGCTGAAAGGCTACTGTGCGTCGCATTACCGCAAGGGCCGCGAGATCATGGCGCGGCTGGGCATTTCTCATCTGGCGCACCGCCCGCTGGGCGAGCTTTCCGGCGGCCAGCGCCAGCGCGCCTTGATTGGCCGTACCCTGATGCAGGAAGCCGAGCTGTTACTACTCGACGAGCCGTTTGCCAACGTGGATAGCGAGACGGTGGATATCCTGATCCGCATTTTGCGCCAGATGGCCGATGACGGGGCCACCCTGATTCTGGTGCTGCACGATATGGACCACCTGCGCCGCCTGGCCGACGAGGTATTGATGCTCAATGGCGGTCACGGTCGCTGGGTATCGCCCGGCGCCCTGACGCACCAACACGCCCCGGCAGAAGTGGTGCCGTTCACCGTGGGAGGTCGACATGCTGGCTCTGCTTGATGCCTGGATTATCGCGCCTTTCGATTACGGCTTTATGCGCCGCGCGGTGGTCGGCGGTCTGGCGCTGTCACTGGCGGCACCTACGCTGGGGGTGTTCCTGGTACTACGTGGCATGAGCCTGATTGGCGATGCCATGGCCCACGCGATTCTGCCGGGGGTGGCGCTGGGCTTTCTGCTGGCCGGGTTTTCGCTGCCGGTGATGAGCATCGGCGGCGTGCTGTTTGGTGTCATGGTGGCATTGCTTGCCGGGGCCGTGTCCAAAATGGGCGGCCAGCGCGAAGACGCTGCCATGGCCAGCTTTTTCATTATTTCGCTGGCGGCGGGCGTTATGCTGATTTCGATCGGCGGTAGCAGTGTCGACCTCACCCACGTGCTGTTCGGCTCCATTCTGGCGATCAACTCCACCGCACTGCTACTGATCGCCGGGATGAGCACGCTGATCGTGCTGACTCTGGCGGTGATTTTCCGCGCCCTGGTAGTGGAATGCCTGGACCCGCTGTTCCTGCGCGGCCAGAGCCGCCGAAGCGGCTGGGTACACAGCGTGTTTCTGGGCCTGCTGGTGCTCAACCTGACCGCCGGGTTTCAGACCCTGGGGACACTGATGGCAGTAGGCTTGATGATGCTGCCCGCCACCTCGGCACGGTTTTGGAGCAAGCGCCTGGAGGGGTTGATCGGCATTGCCGTGTCGCTTGCCATGATTTCCAGTACCGGCGGGCTACTGCTGTCGTTCCATCTCGATATTCCGTCCGGGCCGAGCATCATTCTGCTGGCCGGCATTGGCTATCTGCTCTCTGCCCTTTTCGGTCGCTATCACAGCTTGGCAGCCCGCTGGCGGCGCAAAACCGCGCCCCTCTCGGCCGAGCCAAGCGCTTGATCATCGGGCCTTGCCCGTTCACCTTTACAAGGAGCCTTTATGTCGCCGTTACCTTTCTCCCGCTGGCTGGTTGGCGTGTCTGCGCTGCTGGCGCTACCCGCCGCCATGGCGTCTGAACGCGTGCAAGTGGTCACCAGCTTTTCGATTCTTGCCGACATGGTCGAGCAGGTCGGCGGCGAGCACGTGGACGTGACCTCGCTGGTCGGCCCAGACGGTGATGCGCACATGTATAGCCCGAGCCCGGGTGACGCGCGAGCGCTGGCCGATGCGGACCTGGTGGTGTTCAACGGGCTACTGTTTGAAGGCTGGATGGAGCGCTTGATCGACGCCAGCGATTACACCGGCGCGTTGGTCACCGCGACCCAAGGCATCAAGCCACTGGCCCAGGCAGGTCAAGATGATCACGACGAGCATGAGCACGATGAGCATGGCCACGACGAACATGGTCATGATGCTCAGGACCACGATGGCCCCGGCGAGAACGCCGAACACGCCCATGGCGATGACGACCCCCACGCCTGGCAGGATCTGGCCCGTGCGGAAACCTACGTCGAGAACATCCGCGATGGATTGATCGAAGCCGATGGCGACAATCGCGAGGCTTATCAGGCCAATGCCGAGCGCTATCTGACCGATATCCGAACGGCTGATGAAGAAATCCGCGCGCTGATCGAAGAAATTCCTGATTCTACCAGCGTGATTACCGGCCACGATTCGTTTGGCTACTTTGCCAATGCCTACGGCGTGCGTTTCCTGTCACCGGTAGGGCTGTCCACGGAAGCCGACCCGAGCGGCGCCAGCATGGCCGAGCTCATCGATGTTATTGAAGAAGAGAACGTCGAGGCGCTGTTCCACGAAAACATGACCAATCAGTCGGTACTTGATCAGTTAGCGGAAGAAACCGGTCTGAGCGTGGCTGGCACACTATACGCCGATGCGCTGAGCAGCGAGGGCGAAGCAAGTACTTACTTAGGCATGATGCGTCACAATGCCAAAACGCTCCACGATGCGTTAGCCAAACCCGGTCATGAAGAGACTGACCACGAAGATCACGGTCATTCTCACGACCACAGCGAGCATAGCCACTAATCGAGCCGGACCTAAAAGCGCTGCTCAGGCCTTGGCTGCCTTGAGCAGCCATGCTCGGAAACACGTCATGGCGTGGGTTTCGGTGCGTGTCTGCAGGCGCGTCAGCCAGTAGCCGCCCAAACTGACGGCGGTGTTAAACGGCTGTACCAGTGCGCCACTGCTCAGTTGACGGGGGAACATCAAGGGTGGCGCCAACGCCATTCCCGCCCCTTGCAAGGCCGCTTCCACCATGGCGATGGATGAGTCGAAAACGATGCTTTTCGACATCGGATAGCTGCTGGGCAACCCCGCCGCCAATAGCCACTCGGTCCACTCATCAGCGCGATAGGAACGTAGCCATGTCTCGCCCAGCACATCGGCTGGCGTGTTGAGCCGGGCAGCAATCTCTGGAATGCACATTACCGATAGCGACGCTGGCATCAAGGGCTGCGCGGCGGTACCGTGCCAAGCCCCGCTACCAAAGCGGATCGCAAAGTCGAGGCCCTCGGCGGCCAGCTCGGCGCGATTGTTATGAGTGGAAAGGCGCAGGTCGATAAACGGGTACTGCTGCTGAAAATCATCCAGACGTGGCAATAGCCAGCCGACGGCAAAGGTCCCCACTACGCCCACATGTATCACTTCCCGGTAACCGCTCTCGCCTATCCGGTCCAGGGTATGCCCCATCTGGTCAAAGGCACTGTTCAGCACCGGCAACAAGCGCTCGCCTTCTTGCGTCAACATCAGCCCTCGGGGCAGACGTTTAAATAGCGGTACCTTCAAATGACTTTCAAGCAGCTTGACCTGGTGGCTAACGGCCGCCTGGGTAACACAGAGCTCATCCGCTGCCTGGGTAAAACTCAAATGCCGCGCCGACGCCTCAAAGGCACGCAACGCGTTTAGCGGCAGATAAGAACGCGCCATCCAGACCCCCTAATTTTTCTAATGGCTTAGGCAAAATATCGCTGTTTGTCGTACTCACCCGCTCACCCTATATTAGCGACTTTCACGCTCGCACCGCCGGGCGATTGCGCCCGGCCAACTGACACTCACCTTGTTTCACCACTGCAACAGGAGCCATGTATGTGCAGGATGTTAGCAGCAAAAACCGGCCTTATCATGACAGGTTCTCTTCTGATTGGCAGCACTGCCTGGGCATTGGAAGACGCTGATAACGCAAACATCGAGGCGCTGGTCAACGACACGATCGCTCCGCTCATGGCCGAGTATCGTATTCCCGGGATGTCCGTTGCGCTGAGCATCAACGGCCAGCCGTATTACTTTAATTATGGCGTTGCCGACCTGGAAGCAGAAACGCCGGTCACCGAAGAGACGCTGTTCGAGCTTGGGTCCATCAGCAAGGTGTTCACCGCTACGCTTGCGGCTTATGCGGCATCCAATGGCGACCTGTCGCTTACTGATTCGGCCAGCCAGCACTTGCCGGCCCTTGAAGGCAGCGCTTTCGATGAGATCACCCTGCTGGAACTGGGTACCTACACGGCAGGTGAGCTGCCTCTCCAGTTTCCGGAAGCGGTGCAAGATGAAGCGGCGATGGTGGACTATTATCGCCAGTGGCAGCCTGAATCACCGCCCGGTAGCCACCGGCTCTACTCCAACCCGAGTATGGGCCTGTTCGGTTATCTTGCCGCGCAACGCCTTGGCAAGCGGTTCGAGACGCTGATGCAGGAAGACCTGCTCACACCGTTGGGCCTTGAGAACAGCTATTACCAGGTACCTGACCCGCAACAGCCGCATTACGCCTACGGTTACTCTCAAGACGACGAGCCGATCAGGGTGAACCCGGGCATGCTGGATGCCCAGGCCTACGGTTTGAAATCGACCGCGGCAGACGTACTGGCGTTTGTAGAAGCGAATATGGACGGTGCCGGGCTTGATGGATCACTCAGCCAGGCCATGGCGACTACGCGCGCCGGTTACTTTGAAGTCGGCAACATGACCCAGGGGCTGGGCTGGGAAAGCTACCCCTACCCGGTCCCCCTTGATAAGCTTGTCCAGGGCAACTCGCTTGAGATGATACTCGACGCCAACCCCGTCAGCCGCTTAAGCCCACCACAGCCCCCCAGGCAGCAGGCGCTCTACAACAAGACGGGCTCCACCAATGGCTTTGGCGGCTATGTGGTCTTTGTGCCCAGCGAGCAGATCGGTATCGTGATGCTGGCAAACCGTAATTACCCCAATCAGGCGCGCATCAAGGTGGCTCATCAACTCCTTACCGCGTTGACCGACGGGCACTGAGTACAGGAACAGTGTCAGCGAAAGTTGCATTTTTCGCTGTCGATAAGGAGACTAGCACCACTTCCTTTGCCTGCAAGAGTCAGCCCCATGCGTTTAAACGCCGACTTTACCCGCTTTGCCTGTGTGACACCGGAAGATTACCGCTGGGTGGCCTCGCCCAGTGCTGGCGTCGAACGGATGATGCTTGACCGTATTGGCGACGAAGTCGCGCGCGCCACCAGCCTCGTGCGATACGCGCCGAATAGCCAGTTTGACCCGCATATCCACGGTGGTGGCGAAGAGATTTTAGTGCTGGAGGGTGTGTTTGCCGACGAGTATGGTCGCTATGCCGCCGGTAGCTACTTGAGAAACCCCATCGGTACCGCCCACACGCCGCAAATTGGCGATGAGGGCGCGTTGATACTGGTCAAGCTGCACCAGTTCGACCAGAACGATGAGCTACAGCTTGCCGTCCCCGCCCACCGCCTGCCCTGGCAGCCGGACCGTCGCCCCGGCATCAGCTACAAGATGCTGCACACCTTCAAACAGGAGCGGGTCAGCCTGGAACACTGGGAGGCTGGCCAGGCCATTGAGTATCCGGTGCTGACCGGCGGGCTGGAGTTTTTCGTGCTGGAGGGCGCCTTGAGCGACGGCGACCGGGAATACACCGCTGGTAGCTGGTGCCGCTACCCCAGCGGCATGGCGCTGACCCTCACTGCCGGGAAAAATGGCGTGCAGATGTACCTCAAGCGCGGCCACCTACCGCCGGTGCAGGACGATTCAGCCTAGGGCCAGAAAGGGCAGCAGCGTTAACGCCACCAGCAATACGATGGCCACGCCCACCAGCGTGATTTGCACGGGGTGGGCACTAAAACGCTGCCATAAGGTGGGCGCATCACCCCGTGCGAGGGCTTCGTTGTGTTCTTGCCTGGCCCGCGCCTGGCGCTCGGCCTGATACTCGGCCAGTAGCGCGTTGGCATCCTCAAGTTGACTTAGGTCACGCAGCCAGATGGCATCCACGCCCAACCGGAAGAAACCAGCCTGTGTCTCGTAAGTATCCAGGCCATGGGCATCGAGCAACTGGCGGACTTCCATGGCCTCTTCGTCGGTCACATGGCACAGGCGAAACAGCAAATGCGCCATGCTAATCGCCCTTGCCGGCCATCAGATCCGCTTGAATCACTTCAATCCAGTAGCCATCGGGGTCTTTGACGAAAATCACGTCTTGCATCTTGCCCTGATCGGCACGCTTGACAAAGGTGACGTCGTGCTCGTCGAACCACGCCTGGGCCGCCGCCAGATCGGGCACGCTAAAGCAGATATGACCAAACCCCTGGGGCTCGGCGTTGCCATCGTGGTAGGCAAAGCCGTCCTGGTTTTCTGTGCCCCAGTTGTGGGTCAGCTCTAAAAGCCCCTTTTGACTAAACGTCCAGGCGGTTCTTGCCTGCGTCTCTTCAGGGACCTGATCACCGTCTTCCAGATTGGCCAGAAAGTAGAGTGAAAATTGCATTTCTTCAAAATCAAGTCGACGCATCACTTGCATACCAAACACCTGTGAATAAAACGCCAGCGCACGCTCGGGGTCCTTGACCCGCAACATGGTGTGGTTCAAACGGAATCCCTGGGTTTGCTTGGGCGTCGGGGCAACCCCTGGATGCTGCTCACCTTGAAATGACATGCACTATCTCCTTTGACGTTTCGGTTACTTTGTACAAGGCTGTAGAGTCCTGGCTGGCAGTCTTCAGCAACTGTCTGTACCAACTATCTGTTACCAACAGCCTTTACCAACCATCGTGACTCGCCCTCATGGCGCACCAGAATGATCGTTGTCTGTCATTTCATCATGAGGGCAGTCTGACAAAATACCAGTCCTTGCGCTAAGGAGGCCTTATGGCCCGCGATCTCAATGTCCTGGGTGAACCGCTCACCCCGTGCTGCCATGACCCCAAAACCGGCTTTTACCGCGATGGATTCTGTCGCGTGGGGGCGGATGATATGGGCGTCCACTCTGTGTGCGCCATGCTGACGGAGGAGTTTCTGGCCTTTTCACTGGCACAAGGTAACGACCTGGTAACGCCGCGGCCTGAATTTGGCTTTCCTGGCCTGCGGCCCGGTGACCGTTGGTGCCTGTGCGCATCACGCTGGCTGGAAGCCGCCGAGGTGGGCTTGGCGCCCCCTGTCGTCTTATCCGCCACTAACCAGAAAACCCTCGACATCATCGGCCTCGAAACCTTGCGCCAACACGCCCTGGATGCCGTGCATTGATAGGGTTGCGTCTTGGATATTCTGTGCAAACATCCTACACTTCCATTATAAATTTTATACACCCCATCAGTTGATCCCCACCGGAAGGGTATCCAACAGGAGTAGGTCATGACCTCGATCGATATGACCCTTGGCGATCACATCACCTTGAAGCAGCTTTCCCAGGCGCTCCGCAACGGCTTCTCGCCGATTGTGGAAGTTGAATCAATGGATGGCATCTATAAGGTGCGCTTTCACCATGCCAACGGGGTTTCTGATTTATCCAATGCCCAAGGGCACGTCAGCACCTTCCTGGGCACTGGCGAAATCCGCGATACTCTGGGTGAATTGGGCTTGACCCATGGCGTGCTTACCTTTGCCGATCAGTGTGGCGACGAAATGATCGGTGTTGAGGGGAAAGCCATGACGCCCGATGAAATGCTCACCTACGGAACACGCATCTCGTTTCGTTAAACGAGCCTATCCAACGCTTTACAGACCCACCTAAGGCACGGATAGTATGATCACGACAGGGGCGCTCGTCACTGAACGGGCTGAGAAGCACCCTTATAACCTGAACCGGCTAATACCGGCGTAGGGAGTCGTGGTGCCCTGTCACCACCTCCCTGCCGGGAGGATTTCATGACCACATTTGGCGACAGCTTGATGACGCTGCGCGATACCACCCCGCTTATTCACTGCATCACCAATTATGTCGCGATGAACAGCACCGCCAATCTGCTGCTGGCCACCGGGGCGTCACCTGCCATGCTGCATGCCACCCAGGAAGTCGCTGAGTTCGCCGCGCTTGCCGATGCACTGTCGGTCAACATCGGGACGCTTTCATCACCCTGGGCGGAGGCCATGCTGCTTGCCGCGCGCACGGCTCGCGAGAACAGCACGCCCTGGGTACTGGATCCCGTCGCCGTCGGTGCGACCCGTTATCGCCAGACGGTCTGCGCCGACCTGTTGGCCCTTAAGCCCAGCGTCATCCGTGGCAACGCCTCTGAAATACTGTCGCTCAATGGGCTGGCCCACCAGGGCAGGGGGGTTGATGCCACCGCGTCTACCGACGATGCCATAACGGCCGCCATGGCACTTGCCGAGCGGCAACAGTGTATTGTGGCCATGACCGGTGAGCGGGACAGGGTCACCGACGGACGAGTCTGCTACTCGATCAATGGCGGCCACCCTTTGATGCCCCGCGTCACGACCTTGGGCTGTGGGCTTAGCGCCCTGGTCGCCGCGTTTGTCGCCACCAATCCGGACGCGCCGCTGAATGCCAGCAGTGCCGCCGTGGCGTGCTTTGCGGCAGCCGGGGAGCGTGCTGGCAAGGCTGCCAGGGGGCCCGGCAGCTTTTACGTTGCCTTGTTGGACGCGCTTTACCAACTGACACCTGATGAGCTTAACCGCTTTGCCCAGCGGGAGGTCAGCGATGCCCTTTGATCTGTCGCTCTATCTGGTCACCGACGCGACCCTTTGCCAGCACCATGGTCTTGAGCATACCGTCAGCGAGGCGGTCCGCGGCGGCGTCAGCATGGTGCAACTGCGCGACAAACAGGCAAGCGATGCACAGATGATCGACCAGGCACGACGTTTGAAAGCCCTGCTGGCAGGCACTGGGGTGGCGTTGATCATCAACGACCGCCTTGAGGTGGCACTTGCCAGTCAGGCCGATGGGCTGCATGTGGGTCAGAGCGATGCGACGGTTCGCCAGGCCCGGGCTGCGATGGGGCCAAAGGCCATATTGGGGCTCTCGATCAACACCGTTGAGCAACTGCATGACGCGCCCATTGATCAGCTTGACTACGTCGGCATCGGGCCGATCTTTGCCACCCCCAGCAAAGCGGATCACGCCCAACCGATTGGCTTTGGCGGTCTCGCCTCCTTGATCAAGGATTGCCCGATACCCAGCGTGGCCATCGGCGGGCTGAATGCCAGCCACGTGAGCGCAATACGGAGGGCAGGCGCTGACGGGCTAGCGGTCATCTCGGCGATTTGCGGGCAGCCCGACCCTGAGGCAGCGGCTCGCGCCTTCCGGCGTTAAGAGTCGGTACTAGGCCGTTGGGCGCCGCTTTAACGTCGTTCGACGGTCGTGATAGGCAATCGCCAGGCCGCTCGCCATGATCAAGGCACTGCCCACCCATACCCAGAGGTCCGGCAGTTCGCCCCAGAACCACCAACCGAGCAGCACTGCCCAGAGCATGGCGGTGTAATCAAACGGGGCGGCTATCGCCGCGGGAGCGAAGCGAAATGCCAGGGTAATAAACGCCGTCGCACCTACCCCCAGAACGCCAGACGCCAAAAAGCCCAGCCAGTGCCAGGGCAGCGGCGTCTGCCAAACCCAAGGCAAGGTCAGCCCCGTCACCACCAAGGGCACAGAGGTCATGTAGAAAAGCATCGCCCAAAGGTGCTCACGGCCCCCGTAGCGGCGTGCGGTAATCATCATCAGGGCATAGAACAGCGCCGCTCCCACCAACACCACGGCGCCCAGTTGAAAGGCATCACTGTTAGGGCGAACAATAATCAGCACTCCGACAAACCCCACCAGTGAGGCAATAAGCACCGGAGGTTCAATACGTTCTCCCAGCAACGGCACCGACAGCACGGTGACAAACAGCGGCGCGACAAAGGCTATCGCCGTGGCTTCAGCCAGCGGTAATAGCGTCAAACCCCATACGAAACAGACCATGGTAGCGGTATAGATCAAGCCGCGTAGCAGGTGCACCCCCGGTCGCCGGGTCCGTAACTTGCGCAAGCCGCCAGCAAAGTGGGCAAGCAGGGCAATCAGCGGTAGCGAGATCAGCGCCCTAAAGAAGATGATCTGCAGTGGTGAGTGCACCTCGCCTAGCCACTTGGAGACGGCGTCCCCCAGTGCCAGGAACAGCACCCCCGTACACATGCAAAGTATGCCTTTCAGCGACGTCGTCACCGCCGTCTCCTTTTATTCCCTAGCTCGAATTGATGACCTGAAAAGTAAAAACCCCGCCAAAGAGCCTTTGGCAGGGTTTTGGGCTCTTTTCAATGCTACAGGCTGGCGTTAACGACCATACAGTCCATTCCCCGCGAGCGCAGCTGTTCGCATGCCTGATGTGCCTGTTGTTCTTCCAGCGCCATCAGCCGGGCACGAAATATCGGGTTCTGACCTACGGAGGTGTCGTCTATCGCCACTTGACCATCGAGGTCACGTGGCAAGTACGCGGCAGCTTCACGTGCATAGCGCTGGGCTTGATCTTCCTGACTGAAAGCGCCTACTTGAATACCCCAGCCACCTGCGGCACGAGATGCCATAGCACGCTCGCGGTCGATAAAGGCCTGCAAGGGATCCGTTTGTGGTTCTGGAGCTTGTGCTGCCACGCCCGGCGGTTCAAATGGCGCCGTTTCAGGCGAGTAAGACGCGACGACGGGTGAAGATTCGACCGGTGCGGGTGTTGGCGTCGGCGACGGCGCGGGCGTATGAGAAGGAGCTGGGGAAAAGGCCATGTATTCTTCAGAAAATTCAAGGTCGGCCAACCAGTTCGACTTATCTAGGAGGGCTGCCCGGGCAAAGCCCCGATCCAGCAGATTTGCCATGTGCTTATCCCGGGACTGAGCGGTAAATCCGCCCATCACAATAGCCATCAAGCGCCGGTCACCGCGCTTGGCCGTGGTAATCACGTTGAAGCCTGAAGCACGTATAAAACCGGTTTTCAAGCCATCGGCCCCGGGGTAGTCACGTACCAGTCGGTTGTGACTGGTGTGCCGAGTGCCGCGGTAAGTGAACGCCTGAAGACCAAAATAGTGATAGTACTCGGGGAAATCCCGCATTACACGTACCGCAAGGGTGACCATGTCGCGCGCCGTGGTGACCTGCCGATCATCGGGAAGCCCCGAGGCATTGCGGAAGGTGGTATGGCGCATTCCCAGTTCGCGGGCTTTTTCCGTCATCAACTGGGCAAAGCGACGTTCGCTACCCCCCAACGCCTCTGCCATGACGACCGCTACGTCATTGGCCGAGCGGACAGCGAGCGCACGAATTGCTTCATCGACCAGAATCGAGCTGCCGGGGGAAAGCCATAACTTTGTTGCAGGCATGGACGCCGCCTGGGACGACACCGGCAGCGGTTGGTCCAGCTGCAATCGCCCTTCTTCTAGCGCTTCAAAGGCCAGATAGAGGGTCATGACCTTGGTCAGCGAGGCAGGGTAACGGCGAGCATCCGCATTTTCCGAATACAGTACTTCACCTTGATCAAGGTCGACGACCATCCCCGCATAGCGTGGGTTAGCCGCTTGCAGGGGTAGAGCCATGACAATGAACAATACCCCTATCAACAACGATACTGCTCTGATGGATACGGCTCGCCGACATTGTCTCGCTATCATACGTCCCCCTGACATTTTGTTTTATAACAGCGCCGTGATAGTGGCCTTAACTTCAGGCTAATGCATTGAGTATATACGTTGAACTGGCTAATCGGCACCATAAAAAAACCGACCCACAAGGGGTCGGTTTTGGCGTTGACGAGGTGTAGCAAAAGGGAATTACTCTTCTGCAACGGCCTCTTCAACCACCGGACGATCGACAAGCTCAACGAATGCCATGGGCGCATTGTCGCCGGTACGATAACCGCACTTGAGAATACGGACATAACCGCCCGGACGCTCGGCGTAACGCGGACCCAACTCGTTGAACAGTTTGCCGACGGCTTCTTTGGAGCGCGTGCGGGCAAATGCCAAACGGCGGTTGGCAACGCTATCCTGCTTAGACAAGGTGATCAGCGGCTCAATGACGCGACGCAGCTCCTTGGCTTTGGGCAGGGTTGTCTTGATAACTTCATGTTCGACCAGCGAGACAGACATGTTCTTGAACATGGCCTGCCGATGCGAGCTGGTACGATTCAGATGACGACCACTCTTACGATGACGCATGGTTGTAATTCCTTACCAAACTGGGACTCGAGTCGACACTCACGCGGAGGCCTTGTCGTCCTTCAGGCTAGCCGGCGGCCAATTTTCCAACCGCATGCCGAGGGACAAGCCGCGCGCCGCCAATACATCCTTGATTTCATTCAAGGACTTTTTACCGAGGTTCGGGGTCTTCAACAGCTCAACTTCAGTGCGCTGAATCAGATCACCGATATAATAGATATTCTCGGCTTTCAGGCAGTTCGCGCTGCGAACGGTCAACTCAAGATCGTCTACGGGGCGCAATAGGATCGGATCAACGTGATCCTCTTCCTCTTCGACTTCCTGCTCTTTATCTGCTTCCAGGTCGACGAAGGCGGCCAGCTGCTCTTGCAGGATGGTCGCACTGCGGCGGATAGCCTCTTCCGGATCCAGAGTACCGTCGGTTTCCAGATCGATAATCAGCTTATCGAGGTCGGTCCGCTGTTCGACACGAGCAGCTTCGACCGCGTAGGAAACTCGGCGGACAGGGCTGAAGGTAGCATCCAGCTGCAGGCGGCCAATGGCACGAGACTCTTCATCAGAGCCACGAGCGTCAGCCGGTTCGTAGCCACGACCCAGTGCTACCTTAAGCTGAATCTTCAGCTCGGCACCTTCATTGACGTGTGCAATGACGTGGTCCGGGTTGACGATTTCGACGCTATGATCAAGTGCAATGTCGCCAGCGGTGACGACGGCTGGGCCCTGCTTGTTCAGCGAGAGCACCGCCTCATCGCGGCTGTGCATCTTGATCGCAACATCTTTCAAGTTCAGGAGGATTTCAATGACATCTTCCTGCACCCCTTCGAGAGCACTATATTCGTGCTCGACACCCGCAATCTCAGCCTCTACCACGGCACAGCCGGGCATGGATGAAAGCAGAATGCGACGCAGTGCATTCCCCAGGGTGTGGCCAAAGCCGCGCTCGAACGGTTCGAGTACGATCTTGGCATGATGTGCGCTGATTTCTTCGACCTTGATGTCACGAGGACGGAGAAACTCTGTCACTGAACGCTGCATATGAACACCTTTCAGGCTGCCAAACGGATACTTGGTACTCGGTACGACCTGGTGCTGGCCTTAAACCGGCACCAGGTCGACAAGAAACAGAAAACTGCTTACTTGGAGTACAGCTCGACGATCAGGTTTTCGTTGATGTCGGCAGACAGGTCACCGCGTTCAGGCAGAGCCTTGAAAGTGCCTTCCATCTTCTTGGCGTCGGTTTCGATCCACGCCACATCACCACGGTTGGCCGCAATGGACAACGCGTTTTGAATGCGAGCCTGGTTCTTCGCCTTTTCGCGAATGGAAACAACGTCGCCCGGCTTCACTTGATAGGAAGCTATGTTAACGCTGCGACCGTTCACGCTAATCGCCTTGTGGCTGACCAGCTGACGCGCTTCAGAGCGAGTCGAGCCGAAGCCCATACGGTAGACGACGTTATCCAGTCGGGATTCGAGCAACTGCAACAATACTTCACCGGTCGCGCCTTTCAGGCGAGCGGCTTCTTTGTAGTAGTTACGGAACTGTTTTTCGAGTACGCCGTACATACGACGTACTTTTTGCTTCTCGCGAAGCTGCAAGCCGTAGTCTGAAAGACGTTGACGGCGCTGGCCGTGTACACCCGGAATCTGCTCGGATTTACACTTTTTCTCGAAGGGAGTCACACCACTCTTCAAAAAGAGGTCGGTGCCTTCACGACGAGACAGTTTGCACTTCGGTCCAATATAACGAGCCATGAATCTGTCTCCTTAAACGCGGCGTTTCTTCGGCGGACGGCAGCCATTATGGGGGATGGGCGTCGCGTCGATAATGCTTTGCACGCGGAAGCCGGCGGCATTCAGTGCGCGCACGGCGGATTCACGACCGGGACCTGGGCCTTTGACCAGCACGTCTACGTTTTTCACACCATACTCGGCTGCAGCAGTTGCTGCACGTTCACTTGCCACTTGAGCAGCGAACGGGGTGCTCTTGCGAGAACCACGAAAACCCGAACCACCGGCAGTCGCCCATGACAGAGCGTTGCCCTGGCGGTCTGTGATCGTCACGATCGTGTTGTTAAAAGAGGCATGGATATGCGCTACGGCATCCACTACCTGCTTTTTAACCTTTTTACGGTTACTACGCGGGTTAGCCATGTTGATGTCTATTCCTGTCTTTACGCCAGAACGTGCGTGTTATTTGCGGATCGGCTTACGCGGGCCCTTACGGGTACGCGCGTTAGTCTTAGTCCGCTGACCACGCAGCGGAAGACTACGACGATGACGCAGACCACGGAAACAACCTAAGTCCATGAGACGCTTAATGTTAAGCGTGACATCACGACGAAGGTCGCCCTCTACGGTGTACTTACCAACTTCAGAACGCAGGGTGTCGACTTCTTCAGAAGACAGGTCCTGGATCTTGGCAGTCGGCGCGATACCGGCAGCAACACAGATGTGCTCTGCACGTGTACGGCCAATCCCGAAGATATAGGTCAGCGAGATCGCCGCATGCTTGTTGTCCGGGATATTGACGCCTGCAATACGGGCCATCAGCTTACTCCGAAATTTGAGCGGCTTGCTCGTTAATCATCTTTAAAAGGCGCAACAGCATACCCCCTTTGTACACCCGAAGGCAAGGGGTATGCCGGCACCCGCTTAATACAGACCAGGAAATTAACCCTGGCGCTGCTTGTGCCGCGGTTCGATGCAGATGACGCGGACTGCGCCATTGCGACGAATAATCTTGCAGTTACGGCACATTTTCTTTACGGAAGCTCGAACTTTCATCGTTCTCTCCAATACGGACGGCAGGCGCCTTAGCGCATGATGCCGCCACTACCGTAGCCTTTCAGGTTGGACTTCTTCATCACTGAGTCATATTGATGCGACATGAGATGCGATTGCACCTGGGCCATGAAGTCCATGATAACCACGACCACGATCAGAAGCGAGGTACCACCAAAGAAGAACGGTACGTTCCACGCTACGATCAGGAACTGGGGCATCAGGGAAACCGCAGTGATGTACAAGGCACCAAACAACGTTAAACGCGTCATGACCTTGTCAATATAGCGAGCGGTCTGCTCGCCAGGACGAATACCCGGCAGGAATGCACCTGACTTTTTCAGATTGTCAGCTACGTCCTTGGGGTTGAAGACCAGCGCTGTGTAAAAGAAGCAGAAGAATACCACTGCCGCCCCAAAAAGCAAGATGTAAAGCGGTTGGCCGGGACCTAATGCTTGCGAGGCACGCTGCAACCACTCCATGCCATCACCTGAACCCACCCATTGGCCGATTGAAGCCGGGAAGAGCAGGATACTGGAGGCGAAAATGGCTGGAATGACCCCCGCCATGTTCACTTTCAATGGCAGGTAGCTGCTTTGCCCTGCATACATCTTGTTGCCGACTTGGCGCCGCGGGTAATTCACTTTAAGGCGGCGTTGACCGCGTTCAATGAACACCACGAACGCAACAGTCGCGATACCCAGTGCCGATAGCGCTAACAGTGGCAGTACGTTCCAGGCCCCTTCGTTGCGAGCCAATTCAAACGCCTGACCTGCCGCACTGGGCAGCCCAGCCACAATACCGGCAAAGATCAGCAACGAAATACCGTTGCCAATGCCTTTCTCGGTAATTTGCTCACCTAGCCACATCATGAATACCGCACCCGATACGAACGTAATCACGGCGGTAAAATAGAAGCTGAAGTCAGCGGTGTACGCGATACCCTGGCTAGCCAGACCGACAGACATACCGACAGCCTGAATAAACGCCAGTAGCACCGTACCGTAGCGGGTGTACTGGCTAATCTTGCGGCGGCCGGCCTCACCTTCCTTCTTGAGCTGTTCAAGATGGGGAGAGACCGCAGTCATCAGCTGCATGATAATCGACGCCGAAATATAGGGCATTATGCCCAGGGCGAGGACACTCATGCGCTCCAGCGCACCACCCGAGAACATGTTGAACATGCCCAGAATGGTGCCCTGTTGCTCCCTGAACAAGGCAGCAAGCTGGTCAGGATTGATACCGGGAACGGGAATGTGGGCACCAATACGGTACACCACGATGGCGAGGAGCACGAAGCGCAAACGCGCCCACAGTTCACTCAGACCGCTGCCCATCGCCGGCATGTTTCCTGACTTGGCCATTTAGTCCTCTACCTTGCCGCCAGCGGCTTCGATCGCTTCACGGGCACCTTTGGTGACCTTGATGCCGCGAACGGTAACCGCTTTTTTCAGTTCGCCAGAAAGGATGATCTTCGCGTGTAGCGTTGCATCCTTCAGCACGTTTGCCTGCTTCAGCGTCTCGAGTGTCACCTCTTCGCCGGCCACTTGGGCCAGCTCAGCCAGGCGAACCTCTTCCGAGACCATCGACTTGGCCGAGGTGAAACCAAATTTCGGCAGGCGACGCTGCAACGGCATCTGACCGCCTTCGAAACCTGGCTTGACGCTGCCACCGCTGCGTGCTTTCTGACCTTTGTGGCCTCGGCCACCGGTCTTGCCCAGACCGGAACCGATACCACGACCAACGCGCTTTGCAGCGTGTTTAGAGCCCGCTGCCGGGCTCAAGGTATTGAGTTTCATGGATTACTCTCCCTCAACGCGCACAAGGTAGTTAACCTTGTGGATCATGCCGCGTACGGCAGGGGTGTCTTCCAGCTCAACCGAATGACCGATGCGACGCAGACCCAGGCCGTTGATAGTCGCCTTGTGCCTGGGCTGAACGCCGATGGTGCTGCGGATCTGGGTAACCTTGATCGTTGCTGCCATGGTGCCTTACCCCGTGATCGCTTCGACAGACAGGCCGCGCTTGGCGGCCACGTCATCCGGTGCTTGCATGGAAGCGAGACCTTTAACAGTCGCTCGCACCACGTTAACCGGGTTAGTGGAACCGTAGCACTTGGCCAGTACGTCATGGACACCAGCGAGCTCCAATACAGAGCGCATGGCGCCACCGGCGATAATGCCGGTACCTTCAGAGGCTGGCTGCATGTATACCTTGGAAGCACCGTGACGGGCTTTAACCGGGTATTGCAGCGTATGGCCTGAAAGGTTGACCTTGACCATGTTGCGACGAGCTTGGTCCATGGCTTTCTGAATCGCGATCGGCACTTCACGCGCCTTACCACGACCGAAACCAACACGACCTTTACCATCACCAACGACGGTCAGTGCGGTGAAGCCGAAAATACGACCACCTTTGACCACCTTGGCGACGCGGTTGACCTGCACAAGTTTTTCCTGCAGATCACCGCTTTGCTGTTCGTTCTTCGCCATCGTAAAAACCCTTTAGAATTCCAGGCCGCCTTCACGCGCGGCGTCGGCCAGAGCCTTGACGCGACCGTGATACTTAAAGCCAGCACGGTCGAAGGCCACCTGGGTGATGCCTGCTTCTTTAGCGCGTTCGGCAATCAGTTCGCCGACTTTCGTAGCGGCTTCCGAGTTACCAGTCGCACCCTCGCGCAGTGCTTTGTCCAGCGTAGATGCGCTAGCCAACACTTTGCCACCATCCGGCGAGATAATCTGCGCATAGATGTGACGCGGGGTACGGTTGACGCACAGGCGATACACGCCCAGCTCGCGGATCTTGGCGCGAGCGCGGCGGGCACGACGGAGACGAGATTCTTTCTTCGCGTTCATAACCCTGCCTTACTTCTTCTTGGCTTCTTTGCGACGCACCTGCTCGTCGGCGTACCGAACACCCTTGCCTTTATACGGCTCGGGGGGACGGAAGGCGCGGATTTCCGCGGCGCACTGACCGAGCTGCTGCTTGTCCGCGCTTTTCAGCACGATCACGGTGTTTTTCGGCGTTTCCGCTGAGACACCTTCAGGCAGTTCGTAGTCGACCGGGTGCGAGAAGCCCAGTGAAAGATTGAGCGTCTGGCCCTTAACTTGGGCACGATAACCGACGCCAACAATTTCGAGAGTTCGTGTAAAACCCTCGGATACGCCCGTCACCAGGTTCTGAACCAAGGCGCGGGTTGTACCGGCCATTGCCCAGCTCTTGGCAGATTCACTCGGGGCGAAGGTCAGCTGGCCATCTTCTTGAGCCACTACCACATCGTGGTGAATGGTCATTGACAGCGTGCCCTGGCCGCCCTTGGCGGTCAGCTGGTCGGCATCGATTTTGATCTCAACGCCGGCAGGCACTTTAACCGGATATTTCGCTATGCGGGACATTCCAGCCTCCTAGAATACGGTGCAGATGACTTCGCCACCAACACCCGCCTGGCGAGCAGCACGATCGGTCATCACCCCATTGGAGGTGGTAACGATCGCAATACCCAGACCGTCGGCGACCTTAGGCAGGTTGTCCTTGCCCATGTAACGGCGCAAAGACGGCTTGGAAACCCGCTGGATATGGTCGATAACCGGCTTGCCCTCAAAGTACTTGAGAGTCACGGTTAATTCGGGCTTGGTGCTTTCAGCCACCGTGAAATCGGTGATGTAGCCCTCTTCTTTCAGCACGCGGGCCACTTCCACTTTCAACTTGGAAGACGGCATGGTGACCGTCTCCTTGGTGGCCATCTGCGCATTGCGGATACGGGTAAACATATCCGCCAGAGTGTCTTGCATGCTCATTTAATGTGCGCTCCTGATGATTCTACGTGGCGTTACCAACTGGACTTTTTCAGACCAGGAACGTCGCCACGCATGGCGGCTTCACGCAGCTTGTTACGGCCGAGGCCGAACTTGTTGTAAAAACCGTGCGGACGGCCTGTGACACGGCAGCGATTACGCTGACGTACCGGGCTTGAGTCGCGCGGCAGTTGCTGCAGCTTCAGCGTCGCCTCGAAGCGATCTTCCTCAGAAGCGTTCACATCTACGATGATTGCCTTGAGCTCAGCGCGCTTGGCCGCATACTTCTCGACCAGCTTGGTGCGCTTTAGCTCACGCTCTACCATGCTTTTTTTAGCCATGATCCAACCCTTATTTCTTGAACGGGAAGTTCAGCGCGGTTAGTAGCGCGCGACCTTCCTCGTCGGTGTTGGCGGTAGTGGTGATAGTGACGTCCAACCCACGGATACGATCGATCTTATCATACTCGATCTCCGGGAAGATGATCTGTTCACGCACACCCATGGAGTAGTTGCCGCGACCGTCGAAGGACTTCGGGTTGAGACCACGGAAGTCACGCACGCGAGGAATCGCGATGTTGACCAGACGGTCCAGAAAGTCCCACATACGCTCAGCGCGCAGTGTTACCTTGATACCGATCGGCCAACCTTCACGCACCTTGAAGCCCGCGATGGACTTGCGTGCCTTGGTCACCAGCGGCTTTTGACCGGACAACATCTCCAGGTCGCCGATGGCATTGTCGATCAGCTTTTTATCGCTGACCGCATCGCCGATACCCATATTAAGCGTCACTTTCGTGATGCGGGGTACCTGCATTACGTTGGCGTAGCTGAACTGCTCTTTGAGCTGTGCTACGACCTCGTTTTGATAACGTTCTTTCAAGTTCGCCATTTTGCTACCCGACTCGCGTTAGGCGTCGATCTGCGTCTGCGTCGACTTGTAGATACGTACCTTGGTACCGTCTTCCTTCACTTGGAAGCCGACGCGATCCGCCTTACCGGTCTCCGAATTGAAGATGGCTACGTTGGACGCGTGAATCGGAGCCTCACGCTCGACGATACCGCCCTGATTTCCCGCCATGGGATTTGGCTTGGTGTGACGTTTAATCATATTCACACCGGACACCAAGAAACGGTTTTCTAGTACCCGCTTAACGGTGCCACGCTTGCCCTTATCCTTCCCGGCGATGACGATGACTTCATCGTCACGTTTGATTTTTTGCATATCCGCCTCGCTCCTTACAGCACTTCAGGCGCTAAGGAAATGATCTTCATGAACTTCTCGTTACGAAGCTCACGAGTGACCGGCCCGAAAATACGAGTACCGACTGGCTGTTCGTTGGTGTTATTCAACAAAACCGCCGCATTTCCATCGAAACGGATCAGCGAACCGTCGTTACGACGGACGCCACTACGGGTCCGGACCACAACCGCTTTCATGACCTGGCCTTTCTTGACCTTGCCACGCGGAATGGCTTCCTTCACCGTTACCTTGATGATGTCACCAATGCGAGCGTAACGACGGTGTGACCCGCCCAACACCTTGATGCACTGCACCCGGCGCGCTCCGCTGTTGTCGGCGACATCCAGCATTGTCTGAGTCTGAATCATCGGTTTTCTCCAAACCTAATCTGACTGCACTGGTTAAGCAGGTTCATGGGTTACCCCTTGGCCTGCTCGACCACCTCGATTAGCGCCCAGGCTTTCTTCTTGGAAAGCGGACGGCACTCCTCAATGGAAACCGTATCGCCTGCCTTAGCCTGGTTCGCCTCATCATGGGCGTGCAGCTTGGTGGAGCGCTTAACGTATTTTCCGTAGATCGGGTGACGCTCACGACGCTCGATCATTACGACGATGGACTTATCCATCTTGTCGCTCACCACCTTGCCGGTGAGCGTACGTGCTTTTTTCTCTTCGGCCATCTCAGTCACCTGCCTTCTCGTTGAGCACAGTCTTCACACGGGCAATATCCCGACGGACCTGCTTGAGCAGATGAGTCTGGCTCAGTTGGCCGGTGGCCTTCTGCATGCGCAGGTTGAACTGCTCGCGGAGGAGTTCGAGGAGCTGCTCATGGAGCTCTCCTGCGGACTTTTCACGAATTTCCTGGGCTTTCATCACATCACCGTCCGTTTCGCAAAGGTGGTGGATATGGGCATTTTCTGTGCGGCAAGCTCAAACGCTTCACGAGCGAGCTCTTCAGGCACACCTTCGATTTCATACAGGACCCGACCCGGCTGGATCTGGGCTACCCAGTATTCGACGGAGCCTTTACCTTTACCCATACGAACTTCGAGCGGCTTTTTGGAAATCGGCTTGTCAGGGAAAACGCGGATCCAAATCTTACCGCCACGTTTAACGTGACGTGTGATCGCACGACGGCCGGCTTCGATCTGGCGCGCAGTAACGCGACCACGACCGGTAGCTTTCAGACCGTACTCCCCGAAGCTGATCTTGCTTCCGCGATGCGCCAGGCCACGGTTGCGGCCTTTCTGCATCTTGCGGAATTTCATACGCTTGGGCTGTAACATCGACTCGCTCTCCCCTTACCTGGAACCTTTCTTCTTGGGCGCGTTGCCGGAAGGCTGCTGTTGCTTAGCCTTGGCACGAACTTCCTCGATACCGCCGAGGATTTCACCCTTGAAGATCCACACTTTGACGCCGATAACGCCATAGGTGGTGTGAGCTTCGTAAGTGGCGTAGTCAATGTCCGCACGCAACGTATGCAACGGAACACGACCTTCGCGGTACCATTCGGTACGTGCGATTTCAGCACCACCCAGACGACCTGACAGCTGAATCTTGATGCCGCCAGCGCCAAGACGCATGGCATTTTGCACCGCGCGCTTCATGGCACGACGGAACATCACACGACGCTCAAGCTGGCCCGCTACGTTAGCAGCGACGAGCTTGGCATCCAGCTCCGGCTTGCGAACTTCTTCGATGTTCACGTGAACAGGAACACCCATCAACTCGGTGAGATCGCGACGCAGACGGTCGACATCTTCACCTTTTTTACCAATCACGATACCCGGACGGGCAGTGTGAATGGTGATGCGGGCGTTGTTCGCCGGACGCTCGATGTGAATACGGCTAACGGAGGCGTTTTTGAGACGCTGCTCCAGGAAGCTTCGCACTTCGAGATCGTTATTGAGCTTATCGGCATATGCGCCGCGCTCGGCATACCAGACAGAAGCATGGTCTTTGACGATGCCCAGTCGAATGCCTGTTGGATTGACTTTCTGACCCATCGGTCGACTCCTACTTCTCGGCTACCTTGACGGTGATGTGGCAGGTGCGCTTCAAGATACGATCCGCCCGCCCCTTGGCGCGCGGCTTGATACGCTTGAGCGTCATGCCCTCATCGACGCAGATGGTCGAGACACGCAGCTCGTCAATGTCCATGCCGTTATTTTCTTCCGCGTTTGCAATAGCGGACTGAAGCACTTTCTTGACCAGTTGGGCAGCCTTCTTCGGTGAGAAGGTCAGCAGGTCGAGTGCCTCGGCGACAGGTTTACCGCGCACCTGATCAGCCACCAAACGGGCCTTCTGGGCGGATAATCCGGCGCCACGCAGCTTAGCTGTGACTTCCATCTCTCAATCCTCTTTGGCTTACCGTTTGGCTTTCTTGTCCGCCACGTGCCCGCGATAAGTGCGAGTGGCAGCGAATTCGCCTAGCTTGTGACCAACCATTTCCTCGGAGACGTGCACCGGGACGTGTTGGCGACCATTATGGACTGCGATGGTCAGACCCACCATGTTTGGCAGGATCATCGAACGACGCGACCAGGTCTTGATCGGTTTGCGATCGTTCTTTTCCACTGCAGCCTCTACCTTCTTCAAAAGATGAAGGTCAATGAAAGGACCTTTCTTTAGTGAACGTGGCACAGCCGTTACCTCTTAATGTCTTGGCAATTTAGATCAGCTACGAGCCTTGCGGCGACGTACGATCAGCTTGTCGGTGCGCTTGTTCTTACGCGTCTTATAACCCTTGGTCGGCACACCCCATGGAGTGACCGGGTTACGACCACCGCTGGTGCGGCCTTCACCACCACCGTGCGGGTGATCCACCGGGTTCATTGCGACACCGCGAACAGTCGGACGCACACCTCTCCAGCGCTTCGCACCGGCCTTGCCAAGTTGACGCAGGCTGTGCTCGGAGTTGCTCACTTCGCCCAGGGTCGCACGGCACTCAGCCAGCACCTTGCGCATCTCGCCGGAGCGAAGACGCAGGGTGGCGTAGTTGCCTTCACGCGCAACCAGCTGAGCGCTAGTACCGGCACTGCGAGCAATCTGCGCGCCTTTACCCGGCTTCAGTTCGATACCGTGAACGGTCGAACCCAGCGGAATGTTGCGCAGCGGCAAGGCATTGCCTTTCTTGATGGGCGCGTTGACACCAGATTCCAGCACGTCACCCGCGCTGACACCTTTCGGTGCGATGATGTAACGACGCTCGCCATCGGCGTATTTCAGCAGCGCAATGTGCGCACTGCGGTTCGGGTCGTGCTCCAGGCGCTCAACGGTGGCCGGAATGCCATCCTTGGTGCGCTTGAAGTCGATCAGCCGATAGTGATGACGGTGACCACCGCCCACGTGGCGGGTGGTGATGCGACCGTAGTTGTTACGGCCGCCGGACTTGGACTGTTTTTCCAAAAGCGGTGCATAGGCACGGCCTTTGTACAGTTCCTCGCCAACGATCTTGACGACGTGGCGACGACCGGCGGATGTGGGTTTGGTCTTGACGATTGCCATTATCCGTACTCCTGCCCTTATTCGGCGCCAGAGAAGTCTTCGAGCGTTTCACCCGCAGCGAGGGTTACATACGCTTTACGGTAACCCTTACGCAAGCCAACGCCGTTTGCAGTACGCTTGGTTTTACCCTTCACGTTCAGTACCTGAACGCTACCGACCTTCTTGCCGAAAAGTATTTCCACGGCCTTCTTGATCTCGGGCTTGGTAGCATCGGTTGCCACCTTAAAAACGTACTGGTTGCGCTCGGCAGCCATCGCGGCCTTCTCGGTCACGTGCGGTCCAAGCAGAACCTTGAATACGCGTTCCTGGTTCATGCCAGCTTCTCCTCGAATTTACGCAGGGCGGAGACGGTGACCAGGACCTTATCAAAGGCAACCAGGCTCACCGGGTCAGCGGCCGCAACATCCACCACATCAACGTGAGGAAGGTTGCGCGCGGCTAGATAGAGCTTTTCGTCAACGTCTTCGGTGACGATCAACACTTTCTCAAGGTTGAGCTCTTTCAGCTTGGCAGCGACCTGCTTGGTTTTCGGCGCTTCAACGTTGAACTCTTCAACCACGACCAGGCGCTCTTGACGTACCAGCTCTGACAAGATGGAGCGCATCGCGGCGCGATACATCTTGCGGTTCACCTTCTGGGTATAGTCTTGCGGACGCGCCGCGAAGGTGACACCGCCGCTACGCCAGATTGGCGAACGGATGGTACCGGCACGAGCACGGCCAGTCCCTTTCTGACGCCACGGCTTTTTACCACCACCGCGAACATCGGAACGGTTCTTTTGAGCGCGGGTGCCCTGACGACCACCAGCCAAATAGGCAGTGACGACCTGGTGAACCAGCGCTTCGTTGAATTCTTTGCCAAAGGTGGCGTCGGCTACTTCAACGGTACCCGCGCCTGCAGCAAGATTCAGATTCATTGGTAATTATCCCCTTCAGCCTGCTTTAACGGCGCTGCGAACGATAACGTCACTACCGGTTGCACCCGGCACGGCGCCCTTGATCAGCAGCAGGTTACGCTCGGCGTCGACACGGACGATCTCTAGGCTCTGTACGGTGCAACGGGCGTTACCCATTTGACCGGCCATCTTTTTGCCTTTGAAAACGCGACCCGGGGTCTGACACATACCGATAGAACCCGGCGCGCGATGCGACAGCGAGTTACCATGGCTGTTGTCTTGGGTACGGAAGTTCCAGCGCTTAACGGCACCCTGGAAACCTTTACCCTTGGAGGTACCGGTCACATCGATCATCTGACCAGCTTCGAAGAGGGATACGGTGAGTTCGCCGCCGACTTCAGGAGCTTCTTCGCCATCTTCCAGACGAAACTCCATCAGTGAACGACCAGCCTCAACACCCGCCTTGGCAAATTGACCCGCCTGGGCTTTGCTGAGGTGTTTGGCCTTGCGAGAGCCGGTTGTTACCTGAACCGCCGCGTAACCGTCAGACTCGACAGATTTAACGCGTGTAACACGGTTAGGATCAACCTCAATAACGGTTACGGGCACTGATGCACCGTCTTCGGTAAAGACACGAGTCATCCCGGCCTTTTTACCGACTAAACCGATAGTCATTCTCAGTTCTCCTATAGTGTACGGGGCTATCACCCGCTATGGCTGCCCTTTCCAGAGCATTCCACTAGCACATTGTGTGGCGTCTCACGACGCGGCGGCTGCTGCTCAAGGTTATTTCGTAATGAGCGCTGGGCCGCAAGTGTCTAGTGTGATTAGTCGAGCTTGATTTGCACGTCTACGCCAGCGGCGAGATCGAGCTTCATCAGCGCATCAACGGTTTTCTCGGTCGGCTCAACAATGTCGAGCACACGCTTGTGCGTACGAATCTCATACTGGTCACGCGCGTCCTTGTTGACGTGCGGCGAGATCAGAATGGTGTAGCGCTCGCGGTTGGTTGGCAGCGGAATCGGACCACGAACCTGAGCACCAGTACGCTTAGCGGTTTCAACAATCTCCGCTGTGGACTGATCGATCAGGCGATGGTCGAACGCTTTCAACCGAATGCGAATCTTTTGGTTCTGCATTTGCCCTAAACTCCAATGGATGTCGACGGCGCGAGCCGTCTACCCACGCATTCAAAGGATGCGCATTATAGGCACGCCAAAAGCCCATGTCAAACATTTGCTAGAGGTGCGCAGAAAAGGGGGCTCAAACGAGCCCCCTTTCACATTCAGCGAATCAACTTACTGAATGATTTTGGCCACAACGCCAGCGCCAACGGTACGGCCGCCTTCACGAATCGCGAAGCGCAAACCTTCGTCCATGGCGATAGGAGCGATCAGGGTGACAACCATTTTCACGTTGTCGCCCGGCATGACCATCTCAACGCCTTCCGGCAGTTCACAAGTACCGGTGACGTCAGTGGTACGGAAGTAGAACTGCGGACGGTAGCCCTTGAAGAAAGGCGTGTGACGACCACCTTCTTCTTTGGACAGTACGTAGACTTCTGCTTCAAAGACGGTGTGCGGGGTGATGGTGCCGGTTTTCGCCAGAACCTGACCACGCTCAACGTCATCACGCTTGGTACCACGCAGCAGGGCGCCAACGTTCTCGCCTGCACGACCTTCGTCGAGCAGCTTACGGAACATTTCAACGCCGGTAACGACCGTCTTGGTCGTGTCCCGCATACCGACGATTTCAACTTCTTCGCCCGCCTTGATGATGCCGCGCTCTACACGACCGGTAACAACAGTACCACGGCCAGAGATAGAGAATACGTCCTCGATCGGCATCAGGAACGGCTGATCGATGGCACGCTCAGGCTCCGGAATGTACTCATCCAACGCCTTGATCAGGTTGGCAACGGCAGTCGTACCCATGCCGTTGTCGTCCTTGCCTTCCAGAGCCATCAACGCAGAACCAGTGATGATCGGCGTGTCGTCACCCGGGAAATCGTACTGGTCGAGAAGTTCACGAACTTCCATTTCAACCAGCTCGAGCAGCTCTTCGTCATCGACCATGTCCGCCTTGTTCAGGAACACAACGATGAACGGAACGCCTACCTGGCGAGACAGCAGGATGTGCTCACGCGTTTGCGGCATCGGGCCGTCGGCGGCAGAACATACCAGGATTGCGCCGTCCATCTGCGCAGCACCGGTGATCATGTTCTTGACGTAGTCGGCGTGCCCCGGGCAGTCAACGTGTGCGTAGTGACGCGTCTCGGACTGGTACTCCACGTGAGACGTCGCGATGGTGATACCGCGCTCACGCTCTTCCGGCGCGTTATCGATGGCGTCGAACTCACTCCAGTCACCACCGAATACTTCAGCGGAAACGCGGGTCAAGGCCGCAGTCAGAGTCGTTTTACCGTGGTCGACGTGACCAATGGTGCCGACGTTGATATGCGGTTTGGAACGTTCAAATTTTTCCTTAGCCACTGCTATAACCTCTTTACGTTAGCTAACGGTTAACCGTTTTGGTTGATGACGGCTTCAACGACGCTGGAGGGCGCCTCCTCGTACTTCGCGAACTCCATAGAGTAGCTCGCACGGCCCTGGGTTTGCGAGCGGAGATCGGTTGCATAACCGAACATCTCACCCAGCGGCACCGTTGCACGAATGATTTTACCAGACGAGGAATCATCCATGCCCTGGACCAGGCCGCGACGACGGTTCAGGTCGCCCATGACGTCACCCATAAACTCTTCGGGGGTCACGACTTCGACCTTCATCACCGGCTCCAGCAGCACGGCCTTGGCTTTCCTGGCACCTTCTTTCACTGCCATAGAAGAAGCAATCTTGAACGCAGTCTCGTTGGAGTCCACGTCGTGATAGGAGCCATCAAACAGCGTCACTTTAACGTCAATCATCGGGTAACCCGCAATGACGCCATTTTTCAGCTGCTCGTATGCCCCTTTCTCTACTGCCGGGATGTATTCCTTGGGAACCACACCACCGACGATTTCCGAGTTGAATTTGAAGAAGATTTCATCATCCCCTTCGCCTTTCTCCTCGTAGGTCAACGGCTCGATACGCATGATAACGTGACCGTATTGACCACGACCGCCAGACTGGCGTACGAACTTGCCTTCCTGCTCGACGCTGCCGCGAATCGTTTCACGGTAGGCCACCTGCGGCTTACCGATATTAGCTTCTACCTTGAACTCGCGACGCATACGGTCGACAAGAATATCGAGGTGAAGCTCGCCCATTCCCGAAATGATAGTCTGACCAGTCTCTTCGTCGGTTTTCACCTGGAAGGACGGGTCTTCCTGGGCCAATTTACCCAGAGCAACACCCATCTTTTCCTGGTCAGCCTTGGACTTCGGCTCAACCGCTACCGAGATAACCGGGTCGGGGAATTCCATACGCTCAAGCACGATCTTGTGATTGATATCACACAGGGTGTCCCCGGTGGTGACATCTTTCAGACCGATACAAGCCGCGATATCGCCCGCGCGTACTTCCTTGATTTCTTCGCGCGAATTCGAGTGCATCTGAACGATACGTCCAACACGCTCTTTCTTGCTCTTGACCGAGTTATAGACGCCATCACCAGAATTCAAAACGCCCGAGTAGACGCGAATAAACGTCAGGGTACCCACAAAGGGGTCGGTGGCAATCTTGAACGCCAAGGCAGCAAACGGCTGATTATCGTCCGCTTCACGGGTATCGATAGTACCGTCTTTATCATCAAGCTCGCCTTCGATCGCCTTGACTTCAGTCGGCGACGGCATGTACTCGATGACGCAGTCCAGCACTGCTTGGACGCCCTTGTTCTTGAAGGCGGAACCGCAGGTGATGAGGACGATTTCGTTAGCCAGGGTGCGCGCACGCAGACCTGCCTTGATCTCTTCGATGGTCAACTCACCACCTTCGAGATACTTTTCCATCAACTCATCAGAACCTTCTGCCGCGGCTTCGACCATCTGCTCGCGGTAGGTTTCTGCCGTTTCGACCAGCTCTTCGGGAATATCAACCAGGTCATAATTCATGCCCAGGTTCTCTTCGTCCCAAAGGATGCCCTTCATCTGGATCAGGTCGATGACGCCCTTGAAGTTCTCTTCCGTGCCCCAGTTGATCTGGATGGGCACGGCATTGGCACCCAGGCGCTCTTTCAACTGGTCGACGACCATGAAGTAGTCGGCACCGGTCCGGTCCATCTTGTTGACGAAGACCATGCGCGGCACTTCGTACTTGTTGGCCTGGCGCCATACTGTCTCGGTCTGCGGCTGAACGCCGGAAGAACCGCACAGTACGACAACCGCCCCATCAAGTACGCGCAGGGAACGCTCAACTTCGATGGTGAAGTCAACGTGCCCCGGTGTGTCGATGATGTTGATGCGGTGCTCAGGAAACTGCTTACTCATGCCCTGCCAGAAACAGGTCGTAGCAGCTGAGGTGATAGTAATACCACGCTCCTGCTCCTGCTCCATCCAGTCCATGGTCGCCGCACCGTCATGCACCTCACCCACTTTGTGGGAAAGGCCGGTGTAGAACAGTACACGCTCAGTCGTCGTGGTTTTACCCGCGTCGACGTGAGCGACGATACCGATATTACGGTAACGATTTAGTGGAGTCTTGCGTGCCACGGTGGAACTCCCGTTTGTTGGCGATGCTCGTGAATCTGGAGGTGCGTTTTTTGCTTATGCCACCGCCGCCATCAATCATGATAGCGGCGGCGTCTTGCAACTGACGCTCACTGATCTCGACACGGCGCAGTAGCAAAAAAGCATCCCCAGAAAACGCCGAATTTAAAAAACGCTGATGCTAAAAGCGCCGATCTTAAAAACGGTAGTGCGAGAAGGCCTTGTTGGCTTCTGCCATACGATGCACGTCTTCGCGCTTCTTGACGGCAGAACCCTTGCCTTCAGCGGCATCCAGCATTTCGCCTGCAAGACGCTGAACCATCGTTTTCTCACCGCGACGACGCGCCGCGTCAACCAGCCAGCGCATGGCGAGCGCTTGGCGACGTGACGGACGAACTTCAACCGGCACCTGATAAGTCGCACCACCGACACGGCGCGACTTTACCTCGACCATCGGCTGGATAGCTTCCAGCGCCTTGTCGAAGATCTCCAGCGGCTCTTCTTTACTACGCTCGGCAACCTTGTCCAACGCACCATAAACGATGCGCTCAGCTATGGACTTCTTGCCGCTGAACATCAGGTGGTTCATGAACTTCGCCAGGCGCTCACTTCCGAACTTGGGATCCGGCAGGATTTCGCGCTTAGCTACAACTCTTCTTCTAGGCATGATAAGCCCTCAATTTAAGGATCCTTCAGGTAAACTCGGAACTCACACAAGCGATTTCGCGAAGTGCCGCCCGACCTTACTCTTATCAGACCATCATATGCGTGATAAACATCTCGTACGGACGCCGCTTACGCGACGCAGCACCGAATTAGGACTTCGGACGCTTGGTACCGTACTTGGAACGACCCTGCTTCCGATTCTGTACGCCAGAGGTGTCAAGGGCGCCGCGAACGGTGTGATAACGCACACCGGGCAAGTCCTTCACACGACCGCCACGAATCAGCACAACAGAGTGCTCCTGGAGGTTGTGACCTTCACCACCGATATAGGAAGCCACTTCGAAGCCGTTGGTAAGGCGCACACGGCAAACCTTACGCAGGGCCGAGTTGGGCTTCTTCGGGGTGGTGGTGTAAACGCGCGTACATACGCCGCGCTTTTGCGGACAAGCCTGAAGCGCGGGCACGTCACTCTTGGTGACGGGGCGCTTACGCGGCTTGCGCACTAGCTGATTAATCGTTGCCATGGTGTTTAGCTGACTCCAATGGTTGCCTGGCCTTCCAGCGGATGCGGGCGTACCCACCCCACTGTTAAAGGCTGCGCATTCTAAAGGCTGACCCTAGCCGACGTCAAGTCCTGCCGGTCGCTAAACCGACAGGACCATGATGCCAAAGGGTCAGGTCTCAATGTTAGAGCTCGTCGTCGGAATCCAATGCGGTCAACTGAGCTCCCAGCTCCTGCTCTACCTCGGTCGCCGAGGGATTGTACAGGCGCTCGACGTCTTCGCGTTTGCGGCGACGTTCCGCGTGGTGAGTCAGACCGGTACCTGCCGGAATCAGACGACCCACTACGACGTTTTCTTTCAGGCCGCGCAGATAATCGCGCTTGCCGGTTACCGCTGCTTCGGTCAATACACGGGTCGTTTCCTGGAACGATGCCGCCGAAATGAACGATTCGGTCGCCAGACTGGCCTTGGTGATACCCAGCAACAAGCGCTGATACTTGGCGGGGAATTTGCCTTCCTTCTCAAGTACTGCGTTCTGCTCCAGCACCCGCACTAGCTCTGCCTGATCGCCAGTGATGAAGTCAGAATCGCCAGAGTCGGTGATTTCCACCTTGCGCAGCATCTGACGCACAATCACTTCGATGTGCTTGTCGTCGATACCGACGCCCTGCAGGCGGTAAACATCCTGAACTTCGGCGGCGATGTACTTGGCAAGCTCGGCGACGCCCAGCAGACGCAGGATATCGTGAGGATTGCTCGGCCCGTCGGAAATCACCTCGCCTTTCTCGACGGTCTCGCCCTCAAACACGGCAATCTGGCGCCACTTGGGAATCAGCGCTTCAAACGGATCACCGGATTCCGGCGTGATCGTGAGGCGACGCTTGCCTTTGGTCTCTTTACCGAAGCTGACCACACCGCTGATCTCGGCCAGGATTGAGGGTTCTTTCGGCTTACGCGCTTCGAACAAGTCAGCCACGCGTGGCAGACCACCGGTGATGTCTTTGTTACCGGACGCCTCGACCGGAATACGGGCAACCACTTCACCCACACCGATCGCCGCACCGTCATCAACGGAAATAATCGATTTACCCGGCAGCAGGTATTGCACTGGGGTATTCGCCCCGGAGACCGAAACGTACTCGCCAGCGGTATCCTTGAGCATGACCATCGGGCGCTTGTCACGACCGGCCATGGGACGTGCAGCAGCTTCGATAACCTCGATGGACGATAGGCCCGTCATCTCGTCGACGGTACGGTGCATGGTGACACCCTCGTCGAGATCGATGAACTGCGCCTTACCTTCCACTTCGGCAACGATCGGGTGAGTGTGCGGATCCCACTTGGCGACCGTTGCACCGGCATCGACGACATCGCCGTCACGCACGGAAAGCTCTGCACCGTAGGGTAGCTTGTAGTACTCACGCTCGCGACCATGGTCGTCAGCAACGGCCAGGGCGCTGGAGCGGGATACCACGACCAGCTTGCCGTCGGCACGCTCAACGTGCTTGATGTTGTGCAGGCGCACCTTGCCGCCGTGCTTGACCTGGACGCTGTCCACTGCCGATGTCCGCGAAGCCGCACCACCGATGTGGAAGGTCCGCATGGTCAGCTGGGTACCCGGTTCACCGATGGACTGAGCGGCGATGACGCCGACAGATTCACCGATGTTGACCTGATGACCGCGAGCCAGGTCACGACCGTAGCAGGCAGAGCACACGCCATGCGGCGTATCACAGGTAATCGTCGAACGAACGATAATTTCGTCAACGCCCATGGTGTCCAGCGACGCGCACCATTTTTCATCGAGCAGCGTACCGCGCGGGATAAGGACTTCATCCGTTCCAGGATCGACTACGTCCTGAGCTACCACTCGACCCAACACACGCTGGGACAACGGTACGATGATGTCGCCGCCTTCGATGATCGGGTGCAACGTCAGGCCGTTTTCGGTACCGCAATCGGACTCGGTAATCACCAGATCCTGTGCGACATCGACCAGACGACGGGTCAGGTAACCGGAGTTGGCCGTCTTCAGGGCCGTATCCGCGAGACCTTTCCTCGCGCCGTGGGTCGAGATGAAGTACTGCAGTACGTTCAGGCCTTCACGGAAGTTGGCGACGATCGGTGTTTCGATGATCGAGCCGTCCGGCTTGGCCATCAGACCACGCATACCCGCCAGCTGGCGGATCTGGGCGGCGGAGCCACGTGCACCGGAGTCGGCCATGATGAAGACGCTGTTGAACGAATCCTGTTCGACTTCGTTGCCATCGCGATCAACCACCGTCTCTTTCGAGATACCGGTCATCATCGCCTTGGCGACTTTGTCATTGGCCTTGGACCAGATGTCGATAACCTTGTTGTACTTCTCGCCCGCTGTTACCAAGCCAGAAGAGAACTGGTCTTCGATTTCCTTAACTTCCGCCTCGGCAGCGTCGACAATTTCTGTCTTCGCTTCGGGAATGACAAAGTCGTTGACGCCGATAGAGGCCCCGGACATCGTCGCCAGACGGAAGCCGGTGTACATCAACTGGTCAGCGAAGATGACGGTCGGCTTGAGGCCGGCGCGACGGTACACTTCATTGATCAGGCTGGAGATCGCCTTTTTCTTCATCGGCTGATCGATCAGCTCGAACGGCACCCCTTCCGGCAGGATGCGGAACAGCAGTGCCCGACCCACCGTGGTGTCGTAGATACGGCGGTGATGAGAACGATCCCCGGTCTCTTCGTCAACATCCACTTCGTCCAGGCGCACTTTCACCCGCGCGTGCAGCGATACCGTCTGGGTACCGAAGGCGCGCTCGACCTCATCGAGGCCGGAAAAGATCATGCCTTCGCCTTTATCGTTGATTCTTTCCCGGGTCATGTAGTAAAGACCCAGAACAACGTCCTGCGACGGCACAATGATCGGCTCGCCGTTGGCGGGCGACAGCACGTTGTTGGTCGCCATCATCAATGCACGGGCTTCGAGTTGGGCTTCCAGGGTCAGCGGTACGTGTACCGCCATCTGGTCACCATCAAAGTCGGCATTGTAGGCAGCACACACCAGCGGGTGCAGTTGGATGGCCTTACCTTCGATCAGCAGCGGTTCAAACGCCTGGATACCCAGACGGTGCAGCGTCGGTGCGCGGTTAAGCATGACCGGATGCTCGCGGATAACGTCGGCGAGGATATCCCACACTTCCGGCAGTTCGCGCTCGACCATCTTCTTGGCCGCTTTGATCGTTGACGCGTAGTCAAGCGACTGAAGCTTGGAGTAGATAAACGGCTTGAACAGCTCCAATGCCATCTTCTTGGGCAGACCGCACTGGTGCAGACGCAGCGTCGGACCCACGGTAATCACCGAACGGCCCGAGTAGTCGACGCGCTTACCCAGCAGGTTCTGGCGGAAACGGCCTTGCTTGCCTTTGATCATGTCGGCGAGCGATTTCAGCGGACGCTTGTTGGTACCGGTAATCGCACGGCCGCGGCGGCCGTTATCCAACAATGCATCGACCGCTTCCTGGAGCATGCGCTTCTCGTTGCGCACGATGATGTCCGGCGCATTGAGATCGAGCAGCCGCTTGAGGCGGTTGTTACGGTTGATCACTCGACGGTAAAGGTCGTTGAGATCCGAGGTCGCGAAGCGGCCACCGTCGAGCGGCACCAACGGACGCAAGTCCGGCGGCAGCACGGGCAGCACTTCCATGACCATCCACGCCGGCGCGTTGCCGGAGTGGTAGAAGGCTTCCAGCAACTTCAGACGCTTGGAGAGCTTCTTGATCTTGGTTTCAGAGTTGGTCTGCGGAATTTCTTCGCGCAGATGATTGATCTCTTCTTCCAGATCGATGTCCTTGAGCAGCTCCTGGACGGCTTCGGCACCCATACGGGCATCGAAATCGTCGCCGAACTCTTCCAGCGCTTCGAAATACTGCTCGTCGTTCAGCAGCTGACCGCGCTCCAGCGTGGTCATGCCCGGATCGATGACGACAAAGCTTTCAAAGTACAGCACGCGCTCGATATCACGCAGGGTCATATCGAGGAACATGCCGATGCGCGACGGCAGTGATTTCAGGAACCAGATATGAGCCACCGGGGAGGCGAGCTCAATGTGCCCCATACGCTCACGACGCACGGCGGCCTTGGTCACTTCAACACCGCACTTCTCGCAGATAATACCGCGGTGCTTCATGCGCTTATACTTGCCGCACAGACACTCGTAGTCCTTGACCGGGCCGAAGATCTTGGCGCAGAACAGACCATCCCGCTCCGGCTTGAAGGTCCGGTAGTTGATGGTCTCGGGCTTCTTCACCTCGCCGAAAGACCAGGAGCGAATCATGTCCGGCGACGCCAGGGTAATCTTGATCGCGTCAAACTCTTCGGACTGAGATTGCGATTTGAGTACTTTCACCAAATCTTTCATGGGACGGCTCCTAGCTCTCTAACTCGATATCGATGCCCAGCGAGCGGATTTCCTTCACGAGTACGTTGAAGGATTCCGGCATGCCTGCCTGCATGGTGTGGTCGCCATCCACGATGTTCTTATACATCTTGGTGCGTCCTTCGACGTCGTCCGATTTGACGGTGAGCATCTCTTGCAGCGTGTAGGCCGCGCCATAAGCTTCCAGCGCCCACACTTCCATCTCACCAAAGCGCTGACCACCGAACTGCGCTTTACCGCCCAGCGGCTGCTGGGTGACGAGCGAGTAAGAACCGGTAGAACGCGCATGCATCTTATCGTCGACCAAGTGGTTCAGCTTGAGCATGTACATGTAGCCAACGGTAACAGGGCGGTCAAAGGCATCACCGCTACGTCCGTCGTACAATGTCATCTGACCCGACTCGGGAATGTCCGCCAGCTTGAGCAGGTGCTTGATTTCGTGCTCTTGAGCACCGTCAAACACCGGCGTTGCCATGGGCACGCCCGCCTTGAGGTTTTTCGCCAGCGCAATGACTTCGTCATCACTCAGCGAATCGATGTCTTCGACCCGCGTGCCTGGCGTGTTGTATACCTGCCCCAGGAAGTCGCGGATCTCGGCCACTTGCTGTTCACGGGCATCGCGCAACATGGCTTCGATCTTGACGCCTAGACCACGCGCCGCCATGCCCAGGTGGGTTTCGAGAATCTGACCCACGTTCATCCGCGACGGTACACCCAAGGGGTTCAGCACTACGTCAACCGGCTCGCCTTGCTCGTCGAACGGCATGTCTTCGATGGGCATGATCGCCGAGATAACACCCTTGTTACCGTGGCGGCCAGCCATCTTGTCGCCCGGCTGAATGCGGCGCTTGACGGCCATGTAAACCTTGACGATCTTGAGCACGCCCGGTGCAAGATCATCGCCCTGGGTCAGCTTGCGCTTCTTGTCTTCAAAGCGCTCGTCCATTTCTTTGCGGCGATTTTCCAACTGCTCATCGGCCTGGGCCAGCAGCTCGTTAACGCTCTCATCCTGCATGCGTAACTTGAACCACTGCTGACGAGGCAGCTCGTCAAGGTACGCCGCATCAAGGGTATCGCCTTTCTTGAGGTTCGGGCCACCGTTAACCACCTGGCCTTCCAGGGTCCGCTTGAGACGCTCGAAGGTTGCGTCTTCAGCGATACGATAGGTTTCCTGCAGGTCCTTGCGTACCTCATCCAGCTGCATTTGCTCGATCGCAAGCGCCCTGGAGTCTTTCTCGACGCCGTCACGGGTAAACACCTGAACGTCGATAACGGTGCCTTTCATGCCGGTGGGGGCACGTAGCGAGGTGTCTTTTACGTCAGACGCTTTCTCGCCGAAGATGGCACGTAGCAGCTTTTCTTCCGGCGTCAGCTGGGTTTCGCCTTTGGGCGTTACCTTACCGACCAGGATGTCGCCCGGGCCCACTTCGGCACCAATGTAGACAACACCGGCATCGTCCAGTTTGCCAAGCGCCGACTCACCGACGTTGGGGATATCCGACGTAATCTCTTCCGGGCCCAACTTGGTGTCGCGCGATACGCTGGTCAGTTCCTGGATGTGAATGGTGGTGAAACGGTCTTCTTGGGCCGCCCGCTCGGAAAGCAGGATGGAATCCTCGAAGTTGTAGCCGTTCCAGGGCATGAAAGCGATGCGCATGTTCTGACCCAGCGCCAGATCGCCCATGTCCACCGACGGGCCGTCGGCGAGGATATCGCCACGCGCCACGTCGTCACCAGGCCGCACGATGGGGCGCTGGTTCATGCAGGTATTCTGGTTCGAACGGGTGTACTTGGTCAGATTGTAGATATCGACCCCGGCTTCCCCGCCGATGATCTCGTCCTCATTGACCCTTACTACCACACGACGTGCATCAACGGAGTCAATCACCCCGCCACGACGAGCTACGGCACAGACACCGGAGTCACGGGCAACGAAGCGCTCCATGCCGGTACCCACCAGTGGCTTCTCGGCACGCAGTGTAGGCACCGCCTGACGCTGCATGTTGGAACCCATCAAGGCACGGTTGGCATCATCGTGCTCAAGGAACGGAATCAATGCCGCTGCCACCGATACCACCTGGCGCGGCGAGACATCCATCAGCGTGACCTGCTCAGGGCGCATGAAGGTGGTTTCGCCCTTGTGACGGGCCTGCACCAAATCGTCGCTCAGCTTGCCGGACTCATCCACGGCCGCTGATGCCTGGGCAATAACATAGTCACCTTCTTCGATTGCCGAGAGGTGAACAATATCGTCGGTCAACTGACGGTTCACTACCTTGCGATAAGGCGTTTCCAGGAAACCGTAGCTGTTGGTGTGGCTGTAGGTGGCCAGCGAGTTGATCAGGCCGATGTTCGGGCCTTCCGGCGTTTCGATCGGGCACAGGCGACCATAGTGCGTGGCGTGTACGTCGCGCACTTCGAAGCCGGCACGCTCACGGGTCAAACCACCCGGGCCGAGCGCTGAAACACGGCGCTTGTGAGTCACCTCGGAAAGCGGGTTGTTCTGGTCCATGAACTGCGAGAGCTGGCTAGAGCCAAAGAACTCTTTCACCGCCGCTGCCACCGGCTTGGCGTTGATCAGGTCTTGCGGCATCAGGCCTTCACTTTCCGCCATGGAAAGACGCTCTTTCACCGCGCGCTCAACGCGCACCAGACCGACACGGAACTGGTTTTCGGCCATTTCTCCAACGCAGCGAATACGGCGGTTACCCAGGTGATCGATATCGTCAACGTCGCCAAAGCCGTTGCGGATGTTGATCAGCTCACGGAGGACGTCGAGGATGTCTTTACGATCCAGGATGCCGGAACCGGTATCGCCTTCGCTGCGTAAGCGACGATTGAACTTCATGCGACCCACGCCCGACAGGTCGTAGCGGTCCTCAGTGAAGAACAGATTGTGGAACAGCGTCTCGGCGGCTTCCTTGGTAGGCGGCTCACCGGGGCGCATCATGCGGTAGATTTCCACCAGCGCTTCGAGCTGCGACCCTGTAGTGTCCAGTTTCAGCGTGTCGGAAATAAACGAACCACAGTCCAGGTCGTTGGTATACAGCGTTTCAATCCGCTTGATACCGCCCTTGGCCATGGCTTCCAGCACGTCCGGAGTAATCTCGGTATTACACGGGCAGATCAGCTCGCCAGTCTTGCTGTCGATCTGGTCCTTGGCCAGGGTTTTGCCGAACAGGTACTCCATTGGCACATCCAGGCGCTCAAGCCCGGCTTTTTCGAGCTGGCGGATATGCTTCTGGGTAATCCGGCGACCTTCTTCAACGATGGTCTCTCCGTTGCCATCCTTGATATCGAAGGTGGCCGTTTCGCCGCGCAGACGCGACGGCACCAGTTCCACTGAAAAACCAGACTTTTCAACGTGGAAAACGCTGGTTTCAAAGAATTCGTCGAGAATCTCTTCCGCACTCATGCCCAGCGCACGCATCAACACCGTGGCCGGCAGTTTACGGCGGCGGTCAATACGCACAAAGACGTTGTCTTTGGGATCGAATTCGAAGTCCAGCCAGGAACCACGGTAAGGAATCACTCGGGCGGAATAGAGCAACTTACCGGATGAGTGACTCTTGCCTTTGTCGTGATCGAAGAAAACACCGGGTGAGCGGTGGAGCTGGGACACAATGACCCGCTCGGTACCGTTGATCACAAAAGTACCGTTCTCCGTCATCAGGGGGATTTCCCCCATGTAGACTTCTTGCTCTTTGATATCTTTGATTGCTTTATTCGAGGAATCGCGATCATAAATGATCAAGCGAACCTTGACGCGCAGCGGTGCGGAATACGTGACTCCGCGCAGCTGGCACTCCTTAACATCGAACGCCGGCGTACCGAACCGGTAGCTGACATACTCAAGCGCCGCATTACCGGAGAAGCTCTCAATCGGAAACACGGACTTGAACGCCGCGTGCAGGCCGATCTCGTGCCGCTCGTCGGGCGAACGATCTTGCTGGAGGAAGTCGTAATAGGAATCAAGCTGGATGGCCAGCAAGTAAGGCACATCCATCACTTGTGGCAGTTTGCCGAAATCCTTGCGGATGCGTTTTTTCTCAGTATATGAGTAAGCCATCTGTATTCCCCAGCTTGTTCACCATGGGTGACCGATGCGTGGTCATCTGCCCTGCGGCCGTGTCAGACGCGAACAGCAAGCTCCTGATCGGGTAGCTCGCCGTCGAAAATCTTGATCGATAACAGTCTTGCGATAACCGTACTACAACGATTCTGCTTCACCGTTCAGTTACAACAGAAAAAGGCCGGCAGCGGGAGTTCCCGCCGCCAGCCGTGGAAGCTTACGCAGCGCGTAAAGCCATCGGCACAAGAATTACTTGAGCTCGACGCTTGCGCCCGCTTCTTCCAGCTTCGTCTTAGCTGTTTCAGCGTCTTCCTTGGCCATGCCTTCTTTGATGGTCGCCGGTGCGCCGTCAACGGCACCCTTAGCTTCCTTAAGGCCAAGACCGGTGATCTCACGTACCGCTTTGATGACGTTAACTTTCTTGTCACCAGCAGAGGTCAGCACCAGGTCAAATTCGGTCTGCTCTTCTTCAACAGCCGCTTCGCCGCCACCAGGGCCAGCCACAACAGCTGCCGCGGCAGTAACGCCGAATTTTTCTTCCATTGCTTCGATCAGCTCGACAACTTCCATGACGGACATGTCGGCTACAGCATTGATGATATCGTCTTTGGTCAGTGCCATTGTTTCATTCCTAACTTTGCGGGAGTCTCGGTTTGCCGACGACTCGGGATTCATTGCTCGGTTCAAGCAGCCTCAGGTTGCGCAGAAAAAGCGTTTAAGCCGCTTCTTCTTTCTGGTCGCGCAGGGCAGCCAGTGTGCGAACCAGCTTGCCAGCGGAGGCTTCTTTCATTACCGACATCAGCTTGGCAATTGCTTCATCGTAAGTCGGCAGGGTTGCCAGACGGTCGATGTCAGCAGCCGGAATCAGCTCACCTTCGTAGGCCAGCGCTTTGACTTCGAAGTCTTTGTCGTCTTTGGCAAACTCTTTGAACAAACGAGCGGCAGCGCCCGGATGATCAGTCGAGAAGGCCAACAGAGTTGGACCCACGAAGCTCTCGGTCAGGCATTCCCACTGGGTGCCTTCGAGGGCGCGACGCGCCAGGGTGTTGCGGACAACACGCAGCTGGACGCCATTCTCACGTGCCTGCTTACGCAGATCGGTCATCTTGCTGACCGTCACACCGCGAGAATCGGCAACTACGACGGAGAGTGCGTCCTTGGCCGCTTCACTGACCTCGGCAACAATCGCTTTCTTGCCTTCAAGTGCTAGTGGCACAGTGATCACTCCTTCGTGCCGAAACCTGTTATAAGTCTCGGTGGTTACCATCTCTTCCAGGTGATCAGTCGATCAACGCTGGAAGCCTTAGGGATGGTGCTCACCAGAAAGCGGTTAGCTAAAAAGCGTTACCAACTGGCGGCCACACCATCTGCGCAGGCGCTTTGAGCAATTAAGCCACACTTTTCAGCATCTACTGCATACATCCAAAGTGCGGCACCTGCGGTCTTTGACGGTGCCCCGGCATGACCGAGGGACCGCAAAGTTATTGCTCGGTTGTTGCTAAAACCTCACGAACACCCGCTTATACGTAAGCAGAATGATCGATAGTCAAACCCGGGCCCATGGTAGTAGACAGGGTGACTTTCTTAAAGTAGATACCTTTCGACGTACTCGGCTTGAGACGCTTCAGGTCAGCGACAAGCGCTTCAACGTTGCCGTTGATAGACGCCGCATCGAAGTCCACTTTACCAACTGTCGTGTGGATGATGCCGTTCTTGTCGGTACGGAAGCGCACCTGACCCGCCTTGGCATTTTTAACCGCCGTCGCCACATCGGGCGTAACGGTGCCAACTTTCGGGTTAGGCATCAGGCCGCGCGGCCCCAGAATCTGGCCCAGCTGACCAACAACGCGCATGGCGTCCGGAGAGGCGATAACGACGTCAAAATCCATCACGCCTTTCTTGACCTGTTCGGCCAGATCGTCCATGCCCACAATGTCCGCGCCTGCTTCTTTAGCGGCATCGGCATTGGCACCCTGGGTAAAGACCGCAACGCGCACATCTTTGCCCGTGCCGTTAGGCATGACAGTAGCGCCACGCACTACCTGGTCTGATTTACGCGGGTCAACACCCAGGTTGATCGCCACGTCGACAGACTCCTTGAACTTGACCGTCGACAGCTCGGAGAGAAGAGCGACAGCTTCTTCAAGGGAATAGACCTTGTTGGTGTCGACCTTTTCACGAATCTGCTTGGCACGCTTGGTAAGTTTCGCCATGATTAGAGACCCTCCACGTTGAGGCCCATGCTACGGGCACTACCCGCGATGGTGCGGACCGCTGCGTCCATGTCAGCCGCTGTCAAATCCGGCTCTTTGGTTGTGGCGATCTCTTCAAGCTGTTCGCGTGTCACCGTACCGACCTTCTTCTTGTTCGGCTCGCCTGAACCCGACTTGATGCCGGCTGCTTTCTTCAGCAGCACAGCCGCCGGCGGCGTCTTGGTGATGAACGAGAAGCTGCGGTCAGAGTAGACCGTAATCACGACAGGCGTCGGCAGACCAGGCTCGATATCCTGAGTCTCTGCGTTGAACGCCTTACAGAATTCCATGATGTTCACGCCGTGCTGACCCAGTGCCGGGCCGACGGGCGGACTTGGATTGGCTTTACCTGCAGCAACCTGCAGCTTGATGTAAGCCTGTACTTTCTTGGCCATCGTTTTACTCCAGTTGGGTGATAACGCCTTTCGGCTCCCCGGTAACAGCCAGATGACGACATCGTCACCTGACACGAATCAAATCAAGACATGGCGCAGCACGAACGCCTGACGGGACACACCCGCCAGGGTATCGACTGCTATTCTTTCTCTACCTGCGCGAACTCGAGTTCGACAGGCGTTGCACGCCCGAAGATCAGCACACTGACCTGCAGACGGCTCTTCTCGTAATTGACTTCTTCCACAACGCCGTTGAAATCAGCAAAGGGACCGTCAACCACACGAACAGACTGGCCCGGTTCAAACATGTGCTTGGGCCGTGGCCTGTCGGTGCCGTCTTTGACACGACGCAGAATGGCATCAGCCTCCCGCGTGGTAATGGGCGCTGGCTTTTCCTTGGTACCGCCAATAAACCCCATTACACGGGGCGTTTCGTTTACCAGGTGCCAGGTATCGTCGGCCATTTCCATTTCGACAAGCACATAGCCGGGGTAGAACTTGCGCTCGCTCTTGCGACGCTTGCCGTCACGCATTTCAACGACTTCTTCAGTCGGCACCAGAATCTCGCCAAAACGATCTTCCACGCCGTACATCTTGACGCGCTCAATCAAGGAGCGCATCACGTGCTTCTCAAAGCCGGAATAGGCGTGAACGACGTACCAACGTTTGGACATGCAAGCTCCTAACCAATAACGCCGGACATCGCCCAGCCAAGAAGAGTGTCAATCAACCAGAGCATCAACCCAACCACCAGCACAGCAACAAGCACAATCGCCGTGGTTTGAATGGTTTCAGGGCGAGTTGGCCATACAACGCGCTGAATCTCTTTCTTAGCGCTTATTGCCAGCTCTACCAACTCACGCCCCTTGGTCGTGGTAAGTGCCAGCAGACCAGCTGCGACACACAACACCACGACGCCCAGCACGCGGTAGATCAGGCCAATATCGGCAAAATAGGTATTACCTACAACGGCAACGACAAGCAACGCAATGACTGCAGCCCACTTGAGCCCGTCATGGCGCGACTGTTGCACCTCAGCGCCATGTTTTACAGAACTCGGCTTCATAAAAACGAGACTCCTCAGGGTGCAGCAAGCGACAAAGGAATTCTTGAAAAAGACATACCAATCTGGGGAAGATTGGCAGGCCAGGAGGGAATCGAACCCCCAACCTGCGGTTTTGGAGACCGCTGCTCTGCCAATTGAGCTACTGGCCTATATCAATATTTACGTAGACAAGCTCTCCAGCCTACGCAACAGCGGGCGTCATAATAGCGGACAAAAAGCCGCTTGACAACCCTTGCTCACGCCAACCACTTTCATCAAGCAACTGGCGGCAGCGACAAAAAAAAGCGAGCATCGCTCGCTTTTTTGAATATGGAGCTCATGGACGGATTTGAACCGTCGACCTCACCCTTACCAAGGGTGTGCTCTACCCCTGAGCTACATGAGCCAAGCACCTATACAACTCAGTACCTAACTGGAGCGGGCGGCGGGAATCGAACCCGCACCATCAGCTTGGAAGGCTGAGGTTCTACCATTGAACTACGCCCGCGCAACTTGCTTCAGAATGATCATCCGCAGCGCGCCTAGTCGTGATATTGCCCGCTTCCGGCTTTCATTCTACGGCATCGACACTTGTCGCTGACGCTTGAAACTGGTGGAGAGGGAAGGATTCGAACCTTCGAAGCTTTCGCGGCAGATTTACAGTCTGCTCCCTTTGGCCACTCGGGAACCTCTCCAACTAAGGCGGCACATTATGCCAAGCTCCAAAGCCATGTCAAGCTCACTTTGACCTTCAGTGACCGCAACAACCTTTGGCTTCAACAACATAGGATTTATTACCCTATACTTGCTGGCCGCATGCCTTGGAACGCGCTGCATTCTGTCAAAGCAGCATGGAGAATGCAAGGCCCGCACGAATTTTTTCCAATGATACCGGCTCCGGAACACGCGGGGCGCCCGCCATCTTACCCGCGCGTTCGGCAAAGGTGAGCGGGAAACGCGCTTCAAGCCCGCCATAGACCATATCAGGCCACACCGCGTGGGGCACCTGCACCCCCCGCGAGACCACGCGGGCGTCGCCACCCGTCAGCAGCATTGGCAGGGCCACGCCTTCCTGATCGCACACCTCGCTGTAGATGCGGTTAATGGCACTCACTGCCGCCATGTAAATGCCATGGTTCACAGCGTCGACCGTTCGCCGCCCTGGCTCCAGCAGAGCGTCCGCTTCGCTTTCCGGGTCAATGGCCACGTTCCGCGTTCCCAGCTTCAGGCTTTCCTTCATCAGGCGCAGCCCGGGTACAATAAAGCCACCCAGGTGCTGTCCGCCTGGCAGCACGAAGTCGATAGTGATGGCACTACCACAGTCTACCGCACAGCAGCCACCCGCGAGCTGATAGCCCGCCAGCGCACCCAGCCAACGGTCGACACCTAATCTTTCGGGCTCTTCGTAGCCGTTGACCACGCCCAGTGCTTCGGCAGTTGAACGGGCAACATGGACATTCCGCACCCGCCGACGCAGCAGCCCCACGGTCTCCTCTAGTACGGCCGCCCGGGCAACACTGGAAATGCGCACAGCTTCGACCACGTCGAGGTCGGGTATATCAGCCCCGGGCCGCCATTCCTCACGTGTCCACACAGCGCCCCGTGACCGTATCTCACTGCTGTCAGCGTCTTTCAGGCGCCACTTGGACAAGGTATTGCCAATATCTAGATCTAGAATCATAAGCGCCTACGTACGCTGATTTCACCGCCCGACAAGCGCTTTGACTGCCCTGATGCCGTTACCCACAGGCTGCCGCTATCGTCCACATCGCACGCGACAGCCTCGTAAACCTGACTACCCTGAGTGACGCGAATGGGCTGGTCAGCATAAGCATGCCGCTCATTCCAGGCCGCGCGCCAGGATGCAAACCCTTGTTGTTCAAACCCCGCCAGCATGGCGAGCAGCCCCGCCACAACATCCGCTGCCAGCTGGTTACGGGAAAGCGACGGCAAGTCATCAAACAGTGCCGCTACCGGCTGTTCAATGGCGTCACGCATTGCTTCGGGCAGCGAGAGGTTCATACCCATGCCTATCACGACCTCGCACGGGCCGGCCGCGTCCCCGGTCACTTCCACCAATATACCCGCCAGCTTGCCCAACTCATCGCTGTCGCGCTCGGGCAGTAAAATATCATTGGGCCATTTCAGCCGAGGGGCGACACCATGCTGTTCAAGCACCTGGGCAACTACCACGCCAACGGCCAGGCTCAAGCCTTCCAGGGCATTGACACCCGCTTCAAAGCGCCAGCCAACCGAGAGCATCAGGCTTTGCCCCCAGGGCGTTGTCCATACCCGCCCTCGTCGACCACGCCCCGCCGTTTGCAGCTCGACCAGACACACCTCTGCGTGGCCAGCCCCCTGCTCAAACCGCTCACGCAGGTAGGCATTGCTCGAAGGCAGTTGGTCTTCGACAAACAGGCGGGCAAGGTGATGGCGAGCCGAGGCGGGAAGGCGCTCCACGATTTTTGCTCCGACAAGCGGCTCCAACGGCTGGGCGAGGCGATAGCCGCGCCCCTTGACCGCCACCAGCGACACGCCGAGCGCCTCTAACTTTTTCAGCTGCTTCCAGACGGCAGCGCGTGAAACGCCTAGCGCCTCGCCCAATTGTTCACCGGAATGAACCTCGCCATCACTTAGCAGCCGCATCAGGTTGCCGATGCTCATGTCCTTGCCCCATCTGGGAAAACGTCTATCTTACCGGATGCGCCAGCAGCGCGAAAACTACTGCCCAAAGTTAATCTATTGATGCCTTGCACAATACAGTGCTGGTAGTAGACCGCACCGAGACCCTATAATGCCGCCCTATTTTTCTAGCAGGATCGCGTCGTGATCGAGAATCTTCGCAACATTGCCATTATCGCCCACGTTGACCACGGTAAAACTACCCTGGTCGATAAACTTTTGAGCCAGTCCGGCACGCTCGACCGCAAAGCCGAAGGGCAAGAGCGGATCATGGACTCCAATGACCAGGAAAAGGAGCGTGGCATCACCATCCTGGCCAAAAATACGGCGATCAAGTGGCAGGACGGCAACGGCACTGACTACCACATCAATATCGTGGACACGCCCGGACACGCCGATTTCGGCGGTGAGGTCGAGCGCGTCATGTCGATGGTGGACTCGGTATTGCTACTCGTTGACGCCGTTGATGGCCCGATGCCGCAGACCCGCTTTGTTACCCAGAAAGCGTTTGACCGTGGCCTGAAGCCTATCGTCGTGGTCAACAAGATTGACCGCCCCGGCGCGCGCCCCGACTGGGTGATCGACCAGATCTTTGATCTGTTTGATAACCTGGGCGCTTCCGACGACCAGCTCGACTTCCCGATTATCTATTGCTCTGCCTTGAACGGCATTGCCGGCCCCGACCCGGAAGAGCTGGCAGACGACATGTCCCCCATGTTCCAGTCGATTGTCGATATCGTCGAGCCGCCCAAGGTCGAGAGTGACGGACCGTTCCAGATGCAGATTTCAGCACTGGACTACAACAGCTACGTCGGCGTCATCGGCCTCGGCCGCATCAGCCGCGGCAGCGTCAAGCCGAACCAGCAGATTACCGTGGTAACCAAGGAAGGCCAGTCACGCAAGGGCAAGATCGGCCAGGTAATGACCCATATGGGCCTCGATCGCGTACAGACCGACGAAGCCACTGCAGGCGATATCATCTGCATCACCGGCATCGAGAATCTGGCGATTTCCGACACCCTGTGCGACGTGAACGCCGTCGAAGCGCTGCCGCCGTTGACCGTTGACGAGCCGACAGTCTCGATGACCTTCCAGGTCAACGACTCGCCGTTTGCTGGTAAAGACGGCAAGTTCGTGACCAGCCGCAATATCAAGGACCGCCTGGAACAGGAACTCATCCACAACGTGGCGCTGCGCGTTGAACAAGGCGAAACGCCGGAGAAATTCAAGGTCTCCGGGCGTGGCGAACTGCACCTGTCCGTATTGATCGAATCCATGCGTCGTGAAGGCTTTGAGCTGGCCGTTGGCCGCCCCGAGGTGATCATCCGTGAAATCGACGGCGAACAGCAGGAGCCCTACGAAGAAGTCATCATCGACTGCGAGGAGCAGCACCAGGGCGCCATCATGGAAGAGCTTGGCTACCGCAAGGGTGAAATGACCAACATGAATCCGGACGGCAAGGGTCGCGTTCGCCTGGACTTCATCATCCCGGCGCGTGGCCTGATCGGCTTCCGCGGTCAGTTTTTGACCCTGACCTCGGGCACCGGCATCCTGACCAGCCGCTTTGACCACTACGGCCCGCTGAAGCCGGACGCCTCGATCGAGCGTCGTAACGGCGTCATGGTGTCGATGGTCGATGGCAAGGCACTGGCCTATGCGCTTTACACCCTTCAGGAACGCGGCAAGCTGATCGTCGACCACGCCACCGAAGTCTACGAAGGTATGCTGATCGGCATCAACAACCGTGCCAACGACATGGTGGTCAACCCGACCAAGGGTAAAAAGCTCGATAACATGCGCTCAACAGGTAACGATGAAAATATCGTGCTGACGCCGCCGATCAACTTCACCCTGGAGCAGGCCATCGAGTTCCTTGACTCCGACGAGCTGGTGGAAGTAACGCCGAACCATATTCGTCTGCGCAAGAAGCTGCTCAAGGAAAACGAGCGCAAACGCTCCAGCAAGAAGTAAGTTCTCGAAGCCCGCTTAGCAGCGGGCTTTTTTTTGCCTGCCACACCCCTGACATGTTGACCACGCACGTTTGCCAAGGGGTTCCCCCAACGCAACCTTAACGGTTACTCGCTGGAAAGCCGCTGCGGTGTAGCGCAAAGTAGCGGTATCCCCGACACGGGAAATCATTTTATTATCGAATTCATACAAACGTTTTGATCATCACTGCCGTCAAGGAAACCCATGACCCCGCTTATCGAGGTTCAACAGGTCAACAAGGCCTTTGGTGGCCTGCAGGTCATCAACGACTGTTCTATCCACGTCGAGAAAGGCTCGATTACCGGCATGATCGGCCCTAACGGCGCGGGCAAGTCGACGTTATTCAACTTGATGGCCGGCGCGTTACAGCCCGACAGCGGGCGTATCCTGCTGGAAGGCGACGATATTACCGCGCTCAGCGCGGATCAGCGCTTTCATAAAGGCCTGCTGCGCACCTTCCAGATTGCCCATGAGTTCACCCACATGAGTGCTCTGGAAAACCTGATGATGGTCCCCCCGGCGCAGGCCGGGGAAAACCTGTTCACGACCTGGTTCAAACCCGGTCTGGTGCGCCGCGAGGAAGCCGAAGTGCGCCGACGCGCGCTTGAGGTGATCGACTTTATCGGCCTTCACCATGTGCGCAATGAGCTGGCTGGCAACCTGTCCGGCGGCCAGAAGAAACTGCTGGAACTGGGCCGCACGATGATGACCAACGCCAAGATCGTGCTGCTCGATGAAATCGCCGCTGGCGTCAACCGTACCCTGCTCGGCGACCTGATAGGCAATATCGAACGACTCAATCGCGAAATGGGCTATACCTTCCTGGTTATCGAACACGACATGGACATGATCGCCCGGCTTTGCGATCCGGTCATCGTGCTTGCCCAGGGTCAGGTCATGGTTGAAGGTCACATCCAGGATATCCAGAACAATCCCGAGGTCATTGAGGCCTATTTCGGTGCCGGAGCAGCGTGACGGATGAAGGCGCCGAGCTTATTTAAATGCCACAAGCAATCAGTTGGCAATCAACAAGAGACTTTTCCACCATGCCTTTAATCGAAGCGCGCGACGTTTATGGCGGCTATGGCGGCATGAATATCCTCAATGGGGTGGACATGTCCCTGGAAGCTGACGAAGTCGGGGTGATTGTAGGACCGAACGGGGCGGGTAAATCGACGCTGCTGAAAGCGATCTTCGGGCTTCTGCACGTCAATCAGGGTGACATTCTGCTCCATGGCAAGCCCATCCAAAATTTACCCCCCCACCAGTTGGTTGAGCGCGGTATGGGCTTTGTCCCTCAGGAAAAGAACGTTTTCCCGAGCCTCACCGTGCAGGAAAACCTGGAGATGGGAGCCTTTCTGAAGCCGCAGAACGTGAAACGCATGCTGGGTCAGGTTTACGAGTTCTTTCCGCCCCTGCAGGAAAAGCGTCATCAGCCGGCGGGGGAGCTATCCGGAGGGCAGCGCCAGATGGTCGCCATGGGCCGCGCGCTCATGGCCGAACCCAGCTTGCTGCTGCTCGATGAACCCACCGCCGGGCTTTCCCCGCTCTACATGAACGAGATTTTTGACCGCGTTAAGCATATCAACGCGGCTGGGGTAGGCATTCTGATGGTCGAACAAAACGCCAAGCAAGCACTGGCCATTGCCGATAAGGGCTTTGTGTTGGCAGCAGGCCAAAACCGCTTCACCGATACCGGCGCGGCACTGCTTGCCGACCCGGACGTGGCAAAAAGCTTTTTGGGCGGATAGTCCAGGGGACAATAACGTGAATGAACTGGTTTTCTTTGTTAACAACGTCGTGATCGCCGGTAGCGTGACGGGCGCCATCTACGCCATTGGGGCGATCGGCGTCACGTTGATTTTCAGCATCATGCGCTTTGCTCATTTTGCCCACGCCGACGTGATGACCTTTGGCGCCTTCATGGTGTTGCTGCTCACCACCGCATTTCCTGGCGTCGGCATCAGCATCGGCGTACCCACGGCAATCGTCATGTTGCCTATTGCCATGCTGCTGACCGCCTTCCTGGCAGTGGGTATTGATAAAGCGTTTTACAAGCCGCTGCGCGCTCACGGGGTGAAGCCCATTGTCATGGTCATCGCCTCGCTGGGGGTCACCTTGATTCTACAGGGCCTGATTCGCTTGTTCTCAGGGACAGGCGGCCAAGGCTTGTACGTTGACGATCGCAAGGCGATTTTTCGCATGCTGCCGTTTGAAAACGTTCGTGTACCGATCGTGATTACCGAGCCGCAAATTTATCTATTCGTGATCACCCTGGTGGCGGTGATCGCCCTGCACCTGTTTTTAAGCCGCTCGCGGCTCGGTAAAGCCATGCGGGCAATGTCTGACAACCCCGAACTGGCCCAGGCTTCGGGCATCAACACCAACACCATCGTCGCCGTCACCTGGGTGATTGCCGGCGGGCTTGCCGCCATTGCCGGCACGCTGCTGTCGCTGGACGTGACGTTCAAGCCCGACCTGAGTTTCTTCCTGCTGCTACCCATTTTCGCCGCCGCCATCGTTGGCGGCGTCGGCCACCCCTATGGCGCGGTCGCCGGGGGCTTCGTGGTCGCTTTTGCTGAAACCCTGGCGGTGTTCAACTGGGCCGTGTTGCTGCGCCCCTTCCGCGATAGCCTGCCCACCTGGCTCGAGCTGCCGTCCAACTTAGCCTTCGTGGGGACCGAATATAAAATCGTCGTGCCGTTTTTCATTCTGGTCGCCATCCTCGTTTGGCGACCCACCGGCATCTTTAAAGGCAAGGTGATCTGATGGCTGATAATAACTACACCCCGCAGGATGCAACGCCCAAGGCGTCGCGGCTGCCGCTACGCGAACTTTGCCTGTTCGGCGCACTACTGTTGACCATTGTCGGCGTTTATGCAGCGATGGGGGCCGCCTACAGTACCCGCATGCTGGTCGAAGCGGCGTGTTACGCCGTGCTGGCGCTGGGGCTGACCATTCAATGGGGCTATGCGGGCCAATTCAATGCTGGTGTCATGGGTTTTGTCGCCTTGGGCGGTGTCAGCGCCATGTTGTTCAGCGTGCCGGTCAACGACGCTTTCTGGAACAGCGAACTGCCTGCCGAGCTTGGCAAGGTATTGCTGTATGCCATTGGGGCCACACTGCTGGTCGTGGCCGCCACCAAGCTCACCCGGCTGGGCGTTCCCAAACGGGTGCGTACCGTATTCGCTGTGCTGCTCGCCATCGTTCTGTATATGGTGGTCATCAGTTTGTTGCGCGACGTCACCGCGGATATTGAGTCCCAGGCAGACTTCGTCGGCGGGCTTGGCTTGCCGCCCTGGCTCGGCTGGATCTTTGGCGGTGCGCTGGCAGGCGTCGTGGGCTACTTCATCGGCCATGTTTGCCTTGGCCTGCGCAGCGACTATCTGGCCATCGCCACACTGGGTATCGCCGAGATCATCAAGGCATTCCTGAAAAATTCAGACTGGCTGACCCGCGGCACCGCGACGGTTTCGCCACTGCCCTGGCCAACGCCCGGGCCGGCAGAATTGGGGTTTACCCTTTCCCGGGCGATATACCTGTCGCTGACGGCGGTGATCATTGCCGGGATCTTCTTTCTGCTCCATCAGGCTTACCATGCCCCCTGGGGGCGTATGATCCGCGCCATTCGCGACAACGAGATATCGTCGGCGGCCATGGGCAAGGATATCAACAAGCGGCGCCTCGAGATTTTCGTCCTCGGCTGTATCCTGATGGGCATCGGCGGCGGGATGCTAGCCAGCTTCAACAGCTTGTTTGACCCCAACGGTTACCTGCCGCTCAACCATACCTTTCTGGTTCTGGTCATGGTGATTCTGGGTGGACCAGGCAACAATCTGGGCACCATTTTTGGCGCCGTCGCCGTATATATCATCTGGATCATGTCGGAACCACTGGCGCTGTACCTGATGGACCTCGCCGTGGCTTTCGGTAACGTTGCCTTCGACTGGCAGGCCCCTGCCAACATCGACAGTCGCGCCCTCCAGGCAAGGGTCTTGGTGATTGGTGTACTGGTAACGCTGGTATTGCGCTTCGCGCCTAAGGGACTGCTGCCAGAGCGCGTCAAGTACCACGACTGAACAAAAAACCGCCCCAGCGACTGGCCGGGGCGGTGGATGTGGCTCAGTTGACGCCGCTGACTGCTAGTCGGCGAGTTCGCCTACCCGTTTGAACTCGCCGTCTTCAACGGTCATTTCCACAACGATACCGGGCACGTCGCCGCTTTCGTTGAACTCATGGCTGCCTGAAGCACCTTCGTAGTTAATCTCTTCTCCCTGGGCAATCAGCTCCACGGCCTTCTCCCACTCGCCGGGCAAAATGGTTTCACCGGGTGCTGTCGCCACCGAGCGCAATGCCTCTGATAACCCTTCACGCTCGGCGTTACCGTTCTGCTCAATGGCCAGTGCCACCAGAAACGCTGCATCATAGGCCTGGGCGGCAAATACCGCTTCAGGGTCGATTCCTTCAGCTTCGGCGGCTTCAATGAAGATATCCGTGCCGGGCAGTGCCGGGCTACCTGGGCGGGTTGCGATCATGCCCTCAAGCACACCAGCGCCTACGGCTTCGACGAGGCTGTTGCCCACCATGCCGTCAGCACCGACGTACTGGGTGAATACACCGCTTTCTGCCGCCTGGCGCAGCACGGTCTGGCCCGATGTATCAGCATAGGCCAGTACCACTAACGTTTGTACACCGGTCGACGACAATATGCCCAGTTCAGAGCGGTAGTCGGCACGATTGTCTTCGTGGGCGAGGCTTTCCACCACGCTACCACCTTCCGCTTCAAAGGTGGTGGTAAAGGCGTCGGATAGCCCCTGTCCATAGTCGTTATTGACGAAGGTCACGGCGACTTCTTCGATGCCTTTATCGATCAGAAGCTTAGCCAGCATTTCGCCCTGGAAGGCATCAGAAGGCACAGTGCGGAACACCAGATCATTATCGTCAAGCTCGGAGACCGCCGGCGCGGTAGAAGCGGGGGATACCATGAGCACACCGCCGGGGATCGCTGCATTATTGGCCGCGGCAATGGTGGCACCGGTACACAGCGCACCGACGATGGCGGTGACATCTTCGGAATTGACCATACGGTCCGCCGAATTCGAGGCGGCCGATGCATCAGAACAGGTGGTATCGCCCGACGGCATTTCCAGCGTCTGGCCGCCCAGAAGACCGCCCTGTTCATTGATCTGCTTGACCGCCAACTGCGCACCGTCAAAGATTGGCGGTGTCAGGCTCTCGATCCCCCCGGTAAAGCCCCCCAAAAAGCCCACCTTGACCTGAGCCTGGGCCGCACCTGCCAATGCCAGTGAAGAAACGGCCACGGCCGTGGCAATTATGCGTTTATTCATCATGTTATCAATCGCTCCCTGTAGGATTTAGCGCCCCATCGTCTCGCGCTGGGGTCTGCTCTTAATCTGGAACTGGAACGCTAAAAATACAAGCAACGTTTTCCAACGCTAGCCGTCGCGATCATCCTTGACGCGCTCAGCCCAGCGCTTGCGAGCCAGGTTGCGTCGATAAAGCCGCATCAGTGCAATCGTCAGCGCCGTCGCCAGCATGGCAGCCAACACGACGCCCTGCCAGGGACGGGCCGCGTTACCCATTACCGTCTCCAACGTGATAATCAGTGTCAGGCCAATTGCCTGGGAGCCGATCGCTAGCGCGCGCAGCCTATCAAAAGCGGGTGGGGGCATAACGTCTCCGTAATTTTCAACTCGCATGATATGGTGCATCAGTGTAACTGCTAAACGGGAAAACCATGAACGCCATCACCCTTGGCCCGCTGCTGATTTCGCTGCCCCGCCTTTACGCCATTGCCTGCGCGCTGGCATTGCTGGTCAGCACGCGCTATTTGCTGGGGCTGCCCCACCGCCGCCACCAACGCTGGTTTTTGGGTCTTTTGGTCATCTGGCTGATCGCGGCTCGCTTCGGTCATGTCGCCCTGCATATCGAAAGCTACAGTACCGCCCCACTGGAGACACTTAAGCTCTGGAAACCTGGTTACCAAGGACTTTGGGGCATGGCAGCAGGCCTGTTGTGGACAATCTGGTCGCTGCGCTCACGGCTGATTGCCATGGGCGGCGCCATGGCGCTGCTGATCGGGGCCTCAAGCCTGTGGCTGGTGCTGGTAACGCTTGCCCCGCTGGGCAGCGACATGAGTTTGAAAAGCCTGCCCGACATTACCCTGGAAGATATTGATGGCACCCCGGTGCATCTTCCCTCCTTGGCGGACGACCACGACAGGGTCATCGTCAATCTTTGGGCCACCTGGTGCCCGCCTTGCCTACGCGAAATGCCGCTGCTTGAAGATGCCGACCAGCGCGAAGGCGTCGCTGTCGTGGTCGCCAACCAGGGCGAGGACCTGCTGCCCATTGTGCGCTACCTGGATGAACAATCGCTGCGCTTTCGCTACGCCCTTCGCGACCCCAACCAAATGCTGATGTCGCTCGTCGAGGCCCCCGGGTTACCCACGACGGTGTTGTTCGACGGCGACGGCAACACCCTGGATATTCATGTGGGCGAACTCACCCAGGCCCATCTGGACCGTTGGCTCGAAGATTGACGACGATACACCTTAATCCCCCAGCGCCTTTGCGTTAGAATCCCTCGCCCTGTTTGTAGCCGGTCATCGTGACCGGCCACGTACGCCCCGTTTCGCAGACTTCCTTGAGGCATCATGAGCGATTTTTCCCCCGGCCAACGCTGGATTAGTGACGGAGAAGCCGAGCTTGGGCTCGGTACCGTGCTTAACTGCGACACCCGTAGCGTTACCATCTTGTTCAGTGCCAGCCAGGAAACACGCACCTACAATACCCGCCAGGCCCCGCTGACCCGCGTCATGTTCGGCACCGGCGACCGCATCCAGTCGGCTGATGGCTGGCAGATGATCGTCGATGACAGCCAAACGTCTAACGGCTTGATCACCTATACAGGCGAAGACAACCAGGGACAACGGCGCGAACTGCCGGAAGCCAAGCTCGCCGACACCATGCAGTTCGATCAGGCTCGCGACCGGCTGCTTACCGGCCAGGTAGACCGCAACGACTGGTTCGACCTGCGCTTTCGCACCCTGCATCACCACCAGCGTATCGAACAGCACAGCGCGCTGGGCTTTGCCGGGCCGCGAATCGACCTGGTGCCACACCAGCTGTATATTGCCGATGAAGTCGCCCGGCGCCATGCGCCGCGCGTCCTGCTGGCAGACGAAGTCGGGCTCGGCAAAACCATTGAAGCGGGGCTGATATTGCACCGCCTGCTGCTGACCGGACGCGCCGAGCGAGCCCTGATTCTGGTGCCGGATAGCCTGACCCATCAGTGGCTGGTCGAGTTGCTGCGCCGCTTCTCGCTCAACGTTACCCTGTTGGATGAGACCCAGAGTCAGGCTCACGGCAGCGCCAACCCGTTTGAAAGCGCTCAGCTGGTACTGGCAAGCCAGGGCTGGCTGTTTGCCAATACCCACCGCCAGGAACAGGCGCTGGCCAGCCACTTTGACCTGCTGATTGTTGACGAAGCCCACCATCTTGACTGGAGCAGCGAGGGTAGCGGCCCCGGCTATCAGTGCGTCGAGCAGCTGGCAAGCGATATCCCCAGCCTGTTGCTGCTCACCGCCACGCCCGAGCAGATGGGCATAGAAAGCCACTTTGCCCGTTTGCGGCTGCTCGATCCAGAACGCTACCACGACCTGGCGCGCTTCAAAGACGAAGAACGTCACTACGGTGAAGTGGCCAGCGCCATTGAAGCGCTCGAGGCATTACCCGACACGCCTGACGCCCGTGTCCACGTCGACGCCGTGGCCGACGACCGCGATAGCCGGGCCCTGCTTGCCACCCTGTGCAATCCTGAGGCCAGCACCGACCAGCAGGACGCTGCCCGCGCCCAACTGCGCGACGCCCTGCTTGACCGCCACGGCACCGGGCGGGTGATGTTTCGCAATAGCCGCCGCCATGTGGGCGGTTTCCCCGAGCGCCGCCTGCACCTTGACGCGCTGGCATTGCCGTCGGCCTATCGCCGCATGCAGCGACGCCTGGAACGCGACGACGACTACCTCGACGAACTGCTGATCGAGACCGGCATGGATCATCCGGACGTGCTGATCTATCCGGATGCCGCTTACCGCGAGTTGAGTAACGATCCGCTTCACGGCGAACCCTGGTGGCATATCGACCCGCGGGTTAACTGGCTGCTGGAAAAACTCAGCGACGACAGCGCCGCCGGTTTTGCCAACGATAAGGTGTTGGTGATTGCCCATCACCGCGACACCGCTGAAGGCCTGGCCGAAGGTCTCCGCGTGCTGGGTGGCTACCATGCCCCGGTGTTTCACGAGGGCCTGTCGCTGGTCGAACGCGACCGTGCCGCCGCGGCGTTTGCCGATGAAGAAGACGGCTGCCAGGTGCTGGTGTGCTCTGAAATCGGCTCCGAAGGGCGCAACTTCCAGTTCTGCCGTCACCTGGTCATGTTTGACATGCCCCAGCATCCCGACCAGTTAGAACAACGCATTGGCCGCCTTGACAGGATCGGCCAGCGCCACGCGATCGAGATGCACATACCGACGTTTACCGGCAGTCCCGGCGAACGCCTGATGCGCTGGTATCACGAAGGCATGGATGCCTTCAGCGCGCCCCACGGTATTGGCAGTGACCTGTTTGACGCCTTTGGCGATGCCCTGGCCGATGCACTGCTCGACGACGAGATGCTGGATGAAATCATCAGCGAGACCCGTGAGCTGTTTGTCGCCAAATTAGCCGAGCGGGATGCAGGCCGTAACCGCCTGCTGGAGCTCAATGCCTGCCGCCCTGTGCGCGCCCAGCAGGTGGTCGAAGCCGTGCGCGAGCTGGACGACGACAGCGCCCTGCCGCGCTACGTAGAGCGCGCGTTGGATGTGTTTGGCGTGGATAGCCAGGAGATCGGCAACGGGCTGCTACACCTCCAGCCGGGACAGCACATGCTGGACGGCCTGCCTGGGCTGGTAAAAGGCGAAGAAGGGTTTTCGGCTACCTTTGATCGCCATCAGGCACTCGCCCGCGATGACGTTCAGCGGCTTTCCTGGGAACACCCGCTGCTGCGCGAAATGATGGGGCGCATCATTGACGGCACCATGGGTAACACGGCACTGGCATTGCTGGGTCACCCGGCAATCCCCAGCGGCCGACTGATGACCGAGCTGATATTCCGCACCCATTGCCCAGCGCCCACATCGCTGCACCTGAACCGGTTTCTGCCGCCGACGGCCGTCCGCGTATTGCTTGACGAGTCGGGGGCCAACCTGACCGACAAGATTTCCTTCACCGGGCTGGGTAAAAACCTGCAGAAGGTCAATAAATCCATGGCACGGGACCTGATCAAGCGCCATCACGACGCGCTTCGCGGGTTGCTCAGACAGGGGGAAGGGGAAGCCGAACGCGAACTCCCCAGCATCGTTGAAGCCGCCGAGGCACGCATGCGCACCCAGTTGGACGCAGAACTTGCCCGTCTGGGGGCGCTGGCGGAACACAACCCGTCAGTGCGCAGCGAGGAGCTCGACGCCCTAAAAAAGGAACGCCAAGCCCTCAGTGACGCGATTGAAAACACCCGTCTGCGGCTGGACGCCGTGCGGGTGATTATCACCGTTGACCCCAATGCCTAAGCACTCCGCTCAGGCGAAAGGATAGCGGCGAGCGCCTTTTCCAGCGTGGGGTATTGAAAGCGAAACCCCGCTGCCTCAAGGCGCTCGGGGCGCATATCGGCACCGGTCAGCAGCAGCTGAGACATCTCACCCAACCCCGCTTTCAACACGCAGGCGGGCACCGGCAATACCGCCGGGCGGTGCAGTTGCCTGGCCAGTGTCCGGGTAAACTCGGCATTGGTCACAGGATGCGGCGCACTGCCGTTGAAGGCGCCGGATAGCGAGGCATCATTGAGCAGGAACATGATCGCCTCGACCAGGTCGTCGCGATGGATCCAGGGCATGAACTGCCTGCCATCGCCAAAACGGCCCCCCAGCCCCAGCTTGAACGGCGGTAGCATCTTTTGCAGGGTGCCGCCGCCCGTCCCCAATACCAGCCCGATACGTAAAATCGCCAGGCGCACGCCCATGTTCTCAATGGGCTTCGCCGCGGCTTCCCATTCCGCGCATAGCCGGTGGGCAAACTCATCGTGGGGCGAGGTGTCTTCGGTGACGCGCTTATCGCCTTGATCACCGTAATAGCCCATCGCGGAACCACTGATCAGCACCTTGGGCAGCGGCTGGCCGTTCTCGCCCAGCTGCTCGCAAAGCGAGACGAGTTGCTCGGTCATCTCGATCCTCGAGCGAGTCAGCCGCTTTTTCTGGCTGTCGCTCCAGCGCTTGGCCGCAATTGACTCCCCCGCCAGGTTAACCAGTGCATCCGGCGGGCTATCGATGAACGCCTGGGCGCTGTCACGGATGTCACATTCGCGGGGAAGACGCTCGCGTACTTTATGGGGCGTACGGGAAACCACCAGCACCTCATGTCCCTGCGCTATCAACGCCGGACAGAGTCGCTGGCCGACAAAACCACTGCCGCCGGTCACTAGTACACGCATGGTGTTTCTCCCTTTTGATGTCGACGAGCGAGCTACGCTCTTGAAGGTTTACATTTCGGCTTATCTATACAAAACTATTACACATAGAATGATTCGTACATTAATATATGCCCATTATTGACATTGCGTCGGGCAAATTACCCATCAGGTCACCATGACAACCGTCACCTCTGCTCCTCTCTCGAACGTCGCCGTTGTCGGTGCCGGCATGGCGGGCCTGGCCTGCGCCAACCGCTTGGCGGAACACGGCGTGGCGGTGACGGTATTTGATAAAGCGCGCGGCCCGGGCGGTCGCATGTCGACCAAGCGCCTTGACCAGGCGCAGCTTGATCTGGGCGCCCAGGCATTTACCGTCCGCGATCCAGCCTTCAGGGACGCCGTTGCCGACTGGCTTTCGTCAGGCCTCGTTGCGCCTTGGCCGATCGTCAGCTATCAGGCTAGTTCAAGCGGCTGGCAACTGCATCATGACCCCCACACCCGCTACACCGGCGTGCCCCGCATGAGCGCGGTTACCCGCCACCTGGCAGATAGGTTCCAGACGTATCCCCAAACGGCGCTGCACCTGGCGACACGCATCGAGGCGTTGCAACGCTCACCCAACGGCTGGCAGCTTCAAGATGCACAGGGGCGTGGTTACGGGCCGTTCGACCACGTCGTCTTGACCACTCCACCGCCACAGGCATTACCACTAGTGGCGCCCTGGGAGACGACACTGGCTGAGGCATGCCGGGCGCGTGACCAGCGCAGTTGCTGGGCGGCCTGGGCGGTGCTGGATGCCACCCTGCCCACTCCGCCAGGCGGTCAGAGTGACTGGCAGATGGCCCGTATTGACCACCCTGCGCTGCGCCTGGTGTCGCGCAATCAGACCAAACCGGGCCGCGAGCGGCAGCCTGAAAGCCTCAGCCTGATGGCGCACCTGGACTGGAGCGAGACCCACCTGGAAGACGATCCACAAGCGGTTGCCGCGTTACTGTGGGCGGCCTTTACTGCATCGTTTCCGGCAGGCACGCCGTTACCGTTGCGGGTTACCAGCAGCGCACACCGTTGGCGTTATGCTCAGCCAAGCACTGCCGATGACCAGCTATACCTATACAGCGACAGCGGCCTGGCTATGTGCGGTGACAGTTTCACGGCCAGCCGTGTGGAATCGGCATGGGTCTCTGGAACGCAATCAGCCCAGGCGTTAATAGATCGGTCGGTACATAACAGAGCCTCATCATCACACTCCAACAAGTGAATCCAAAGGTTGTACCTTGAGGCTACAAGTTGTACAAAGGAACGTTAGTTATTCAAGATTGTTGATCGGTTAATTAGATATTAGGTAATTGCTATGGATAGCAAACCACATCGCCCGCCGCAGCAAACCACGATAGGCCCATGCGGCTTGGCTCCGCAGACAACGAAGAGGCAATGGCGCCCATGAATAATAAGGCGACCCACCCACCCGATACCCCACTTTATCCTATTCGGGAAGTTTCCCGTCTGACGGGCGTAAACTCGGTTACCCTGCGCGCCTGGGAGCGACGTTACGGTTTGATATGCCCCAAACGCACCCCCAAGGGCCACCGGCTGTATGCCCAGGACGACATCACACGCATCGAGCGCATTCTTCAGTGGCTCAACCGCGGCGTTCCGGTCAGCCAGGTCGCGGACCTGCTCGACCAACCCGACACCGTTGAGGCCCCGGTGCCCGATGCCGGCGATTGGGTAAGCCAGCGTCAGCAGTTGCAGGCGGTCATCGAAGCGCTGGATCTACCCAAACTGGAAGCCTTCTACCACCAGAGCCTGGCCCTCTATCCGCTGAGTACCGCTATCAACGAACTGTGGCAGCCGGTGGTGCTGACGCTGGAAGCCAAGTGGGCAGTGCAGCCTGATGCCCTTGTCCGCCGCACCTTCGAAGCCTTCCTGCGCAGTCAGGTGGGAATTCGCCTGCATTATGCCAACCAAGCCACCCGCGGCCCGTTGATCCTGCTTAATGTCATGCCCGACGACCCAGGCCCCCTGTGGGTTCTGATGGCAGCGTTGATGGCCAGCGAACAGGGTTACCGTGTGCAGCTGCTGGATCACTCCTTGCCGCTTGAAGACCTACCCCAAGCCGTTGCCCGCCTGCATTCTTCGATGGTGCTGCTGTCCAGCGGCCAGCGGGAAGACGACCACTATATTCGCCAGTCGCTGCCGGATGCCGCCGCCACGTTAAATGTGCCCATCGGCGTCTGCGGTGAAGTCGCCCGCCTGCGCGACGCCGACTTGCGCGACACCTCCGTGCATATGCTGGGCGATGACCTCCCTCAAGCCATCGCCCGCTTGCGCCCGTTGCTGCGCGAATCAGGCGTCCTTTGACAAACTGAGTGACACCGCCGCTGCGGCGGTGGCTACCCGCTTGACCATCGCCCTGCAGGAGTTTCCATGTCTCGACAGTTGGTTTGGCTGCGTAGTGACCTGCGCATCCACGATAACACCGCGCTTGCCGCCGCCGCTGCAAAAGGGCCGGTCGTTGCCGTGTTTCTTCGCTCAGTGGCCCAGTGGCAGGCGCATGGCCATGGTATTAACAAGATCGACTTCTGGGCACGTGGCGTTACTGCCCTCAAAGAGGCACTCGATGGACTGAATATTCCGCTCCTGCACCGGGATATCGCATCGTTTGACGATGCTCCCGCCACCTTGCTGGAGATTGCCCGCCAGCACCGGATTGAGCAGTTGCATTTCAACATCGAGTACCCCCTCAACGAACGGCGCCGCGACCAGGCGGTCATGGAGGCCTTCAAGCAGGCAGGAATTGACGCGCACGGACATCATGATGCGGTGGCCTTTGCCCCCGGGACGTTGCTGACCGGCAAGGGCGACTATTACGGCGTATTCACGCCGTTTGCCAAGGCCTGGCACAAGCAGATCACGGCAGACCAGTTGACACTGCGCGACACCCCGGACACCCAATCGCCGCTGAGTATCGAGAGCGACCCCTTGCCTACGCTGGCAGACGTCAATGGCTCCCCCGTTGATGCACACCAGTGGCCTGCAGGAGAGCACGCCGCCAGTGACCGCCTGGAGCGCTTCTTACGCTTCCGCGGCCACCACTACAGCGATCAGCGGGACTTCCCAAAGGTGCGCGGCACCAGCGAGCTTTCGCCCTATCTGGCGCTGGGAATGATTTCTTATCGTCAATGCATGCAAGCCGTCATGAGCGAGAATGGCGGACATTTGGCCGATGGCGATAAAGGCCTGACCGCCTGGGTAAGCGAGCTTATCTGGCGGGAATTTTACCAGCACGTGGCCGTCGGCTTTCCTCAGGTATGCCGCCACCAGCCGTTTCAGGCCCACACTCGTAAACTTGCCTGGCGCGACGACCCCGACGCCTTTAGTGCCTGGTGCGAAGGACGCACCGGCTACCCGCTGGTAGACGCCGCCATGCGCCAGCTCGTCGCCACCGGCTGGATGCATAATCGGTTGCGAATGGTGACGGCGATGTTCCTGAGCAAACACTTGTTGATCGACTGGCGGCAGGGTGAAGCGTTTTTTCTGCATCATCTGATCGATGGCGAATTTTGCGCCAATAACGGCGGCTGGCAGTGGGCGGCCTCAACGGGTACCGACGCGGCCCCGTATTTCCGAATCTTCAATCCCACCACGCAATCCACGCGCTTTGACCCCCACGGCGAGTTTATTGCCTACTGGTTGCCCGAGTTTGCCACTTTGCCAGCCAAAGCCCGCCATGCACCGCCACGCGACTTGTTGACCCAGTTGGACTACCCCGCCCCCGTTGTCGACCACAAGGCAGCACGTCAACGGGCACTCGATGCCTTCAAGGCGCTGTCAGACTGATACCGGCCCGCTAACCGCCTAACGACTTCAGGAGTCTTCATGTCACAGGACAAGGCAGTGGAAGATTTTTGCGCCTTTTTCAACAAACTTGACAATACCTGTACAGAAAAGCTGTACGAAGTATATACTGACGATATAATTTTCACTGACCCGCTGCATAACGTTGAAGGTCGCCCCGCGCTGTCGCGCTATTTTGCCGCGATGTATGAAAACGTCGAGCATTGCCAATTCGTTTATCACACGCGCCAGCGCCAGGGCAGTCAGGTATTTGTCACCTGGACCATGACATTCGTGCATCCAAAGCTGTCAGGGGGACGTACGATCAAGGTAGAGGGATGCAGTGCGTTGACATTTGCTGACGACGGACGTGTAGCGCGACACAGAGACTACTTTGACGCCGGGGCGATGCTCTATGAGCACCTTCCGGTAATGGGGCGGGTAATTCGCTGGTTAAAGCATCGTCTTGATTAATCATTACGTTGCCTGGGGCACCTGACCGAGGTGCCCACAGGGTGTAACAGGAGAGGTTCGATGAGCACATGGACAACCCCCCAGCGTATCTGGCTGACGGGTGCGACCTCGGGGATTGGCGAAGCCTTGGCCAGAAAGCTTATTGCCCAGGGTCATCAGGTCGTAATCAGCGCCCGCAACCACGAGGCGCTGGAAGCGCTGTGCCAGGACCACCCCAACGCCCACCCGCTGCCGCTCGACGTCAGCGACCGCCATGCGGTGTTGGCGGCGGGCCAGCAGATCGGCGAACTGTTGGGCGCCCTGGACCTCGTTCTGCTCAACGCAGGCACCTGTGAATATCTCGATGCCCAGCAGTTTGACATGGACCTGATCGAACGTGTTTTCACCCCCAACCTGTTTGGCACCCTGTATGGCGTCGAGGCGGCCCTCCCCTTACTGCGTGCCGCCCGCCAGGAAGGCAAACCCGCCCGGCTTGCGGCCACTTCGAGCGCTTCTGCCTACCTGCCGTTACCCCGGGCTGAAGCCTATGGCGCCTCCAAGGCGGCCGTCAGCTATTTCCTGGAATCGCTGCGCCTTGACCTTGACCAGGAAGGCATCGACGTCAGCCTGATTCACCCAGGCTTCGTCAAGACGCCGCTGACCGATCGCAATGACTTCCCCATGCCCATGCAGGTCAGCGCCGACACCGCCGCCGAGGCCATTATCAACGGCCTGGTCAAAGGCCATCTGGATATTCATTTTCCGCGCCGCTTTACCTATCTGGTCAAGTTTCTCGGCATCCTGCCGCCAGCCCTGCGTCGCCGGATCGGCCTGCGCATGACCCGGCAAGAGGCTTCCTGATGAGCAACACGGCGTCTCAACGCATTGCCATTATCGGCAGCGGCATCAGCGGCATGGCGGCCGGATGGTACCTATCTGCCCAGCACGAGGTCACGCTGTTCGAAGCCGACGCGCGCCTGGGCGGGCATACCGCGACCATGGATGTCGAGGTAGGCAGTCGCCCTTACGCCATCGACACCGGCTTCATCGTCTTCAACGACTGGACCTATCCGCATTTTCAGCGCCTGCTGGATGCCCTGGATGTTCCCAGCCAGGCCACCGAAATGAGTTTTTCGGTACACGAGACCAGCGTTGACTTTGAATACAACGGCCACACCTTGACCTCGCTGTTTGCCCAACGCCGAAACCTGCTGAATCCAGCTTTTTATCGCTTACTCGGCGATATCATGCGCTTCAACAAGCAGGCCACTGCGGACCTGGAGAACGGTCGGCTTGCTCAGGACATGACGCTTGGCGACTATCTGGACCGTCACGGCTACGGCCAGGCCTTCCAGCGGCGCTACCTGCTGCCCATGGGTGCGGCCATCTGGTCGGCGAGCATTGGCGACTTGCGATCCTTTCCGCTGACCTTTTTTGTCCGTTTTTTCCGCAACCACGGGCTTCTATCGGTCAACCACCGTCCCCAGTGGTACACCTTGGTGGGCGGTTCACGCCGCTACATTCCACGATTGACCGCGCCCTATGCGGACCGTATTCATCTGAACACCCCGGTTTCCGGCATTACCCGCACGGATACCGGGGTGATGATCACCACTGCTCAAGGCACCCAACGCTTTGATCAGGTCGTACTGGCATGCCACGCCGATCAGGCCCTGGCCATGCTGGACGACCCGACCGAGGCTGAAAGTGAGATTCTCGGCGCAATGCCTTATCAGGACAACGAGGTGGTACTACACACTGATACGTCGCTGTTACCGCGTCGGCAACGCGCCTGGGCCAGCTGGAATTACCGCCTCGACGGTCGCGGCGCCGATGAGCGGGTCTCGGTCACCTACAACATGAACATTCTCCAGCGGCTGGACGCGGACACCACGTTCTGCGTCACCCTCAACGATTCAGACAGCATTGACCCCGCCAAGGTGCTGGGTCGCTACACCTACGCTCACCCGCAGTTCACCCTGGCGGGGCACGCCGCTCAGCAGCGTCACGACGAGATTTCATCCCCCGCCCGACGTACGCACTTCTGCGGTGCCTACTGGCGCAACGGCTTTCATGAAGACGGCGTCTGGAGCGCCCTGCGTGTTGCCCGCTCGCTGGGTTGTGACGAAGCATACACCCCGTTTACCACCCCCACGGCGCTGCCTACCACGGAACTGTTTGACGCCCACCAGGGGAGTGACGCGGGATGATAACGACGCCACATTCACGGGTGTATCGCGGCACCCTGCGCCACCGACGTTTCTCGCCTCATGCCCACCGTTTTGATTACCAGCTATGGATGGCCTGGCTGGACCTGGACGAGTTGCCGACGCTGTTTGACGGTGTGCCGGGGTTCAGCGCTAGAGGCGCGGCGCTGGCTCGCTTTCGCCGCGAAGATTATCTCGGCCCGACGGATCGCCCGCTGGCCACCGCCGTGCGCGAGGAGCTGACACGCCAGCTGGGCAGCGCTCCTGAGGGCCGAATCTGCGTGTTGACGCAACTGCGAACGCTGGGCGCCATGTTCAATCCTATCTCGATGTATTACGCCTATGACCGGCAAGGCCAACTGTCAGCGGTGCTTGGCGAAGTCACCAATATGCCCTGGCGTGAGCGCACCTGTTATGCCTGCCGTGTCGATAGCCACCGCCACAGCCACCACGCAACCTTCGCTAAAGCCATGCACGTCTCACCCTTTAACCCCATGGACATGACTTATCGATGGCGATTTAACACACCGGGCGACCAGTTATTACTGCACATGGAAAACTGGCAGGCCGGGCAGCGTCATTTCGACGCCACCTTGACCCTGGAGGCGGCACCCGCCACCGCCAGGGTATTGCTGACCACTTTGGCGCGCCAGCCATGGATAAGTCTGAAAACCATCACCGGCATTCATTTTGAGGCGCTTCGGCTGTGGTTGAAGCGCAACCCTGTCTATAACCATCCCAAGCGCAAGGAGACCTCGAAATGACGACCCTGCGTTCCACGCCGCCTGACATTCAACCCGCCCCCCAGGGGCGTGTCACCCGCTGGCTGAAAAAGCGGTTGATCACACAGCTGGACACCTTTACCGGCGGGCACATCACCCTGATTGAAGGCAACCAATGTCACCATCTGGGCCAGGGTGGCGAGCTTCACGTCACCGTCGTCGTCCGCCACGCACGCGCCTGGAAGCGGCTGGCTTTCGGCGGCACCGTGGGCGCCGCCGAGGCGTACATGGATAACGACTGGGACGCCGATGACCTGGTCGCCCTGGTGCGCCTGTTTGCCATTAACCTGGATCAGGTCAACGGGCATCTCGAGAACGGCAGCGCGCGCATGGCACGCTGGCTGATGGGCCTGGTGCATCGTTTTCAGCGCAACAGCCTGACCGGTTCCAAGCGCAATATCGCCGCGCACTATGATATTGGCAACGACCTGTTTGCCACCTTTCTCGACAAGCACCACTGGATGTACTCCAGCGCCGTTTTTCCCTATCCGGATGCCAGTCTGGAAGAGGCCTCGACCTACAAGCTGGATGTCATGCTCGACAAGCTCGACGTGCAACCCGAGCACCATTTGCTGGAAATCGGCACGGGCTGGGGCGGGCTGGCCATCCATGCGGCCAAGACCCGCGGCTGCCGTGTGACGACAACCACCATTTCCGAAGAACAGTACGCCTATACCGCAAACCGCATTAAGGAAGAAGGCCTGGAGGCACGCGTTACACTGCTGAAACAGGACTATCGCGAACTGACCGGACGCTTTGACCGGCTGATTTCCGTCGAGATGATTGAAGCCGTCGGCCATCAGTACCTGGATACCTACCTGCACAAGGTCGACAGCCTGTTGACCGACGACGGTCAAGCCATGCTCCAGGCAATTACCATCCGCGACCAGCGCTTTGATGGTGCCAAGCGGGATATGGACTTCATCAAGCGGTATATTTTCCCCGGTGGCTTTTTACCTTCCCACCACGCCATTGCCAACAGCTTGATGCGCAAGACCTCGCTCAACATGGTTGCGCTCGATGAAATTGGCCAGCATTACGCGCGCACCCTGCGCGAATGGCGGCACCGCTTCGAGGCCCATCTGGAACATATTCAAGCGCTGGGTTATGACGAGCGCTTTATTCGCATGTGGCGTTATTATCTCTGTTACTGCGAAGGCGGTTTCCTTGAGCGTTCGATTGGCACCTGCCACCTGCTGCTGGCCAAGCCTGCTGCCAAACCGGCGCCCTTGACCGGAGGGTTGTAATGCTTGCACGGCGGCGCTTGATGGCGGTGCTCGTCAATGCCCTCGGCTTTGAAGTGATCTGGACGCTATGCGTGCTTGGAGGCTCCTGGGTCGCAGCGATCGCTGGCAGCACCTGGATTGCACTGCATTTAAGGTATGTCGGTAAACCGGGCGAATGGCGCCTGGTGGCGGGCTTTGCCTTGTTAGGGCTCGCAGTCGACGGCGGCTTACAGCTGGCAGGGGGGCTGATATTTGGCGATCAACGGCTCATTGCCGGCTTGCTGCCATTATGGCTATGGATGCTCTGGCCACTGTTTGCCACCCTGGTGCATCATTCGCTTGCCTGGCTATGGCGATGGCCCTGGCTGGCAGCAGCGCTGGGTGCGCTGGGCGGGCCACTATCGTATTTTGCGGGCGCCGCCCTCACCGATGTCACCCTGGCGCCTTGGCTGCTACCCGCCCAGGCGCTGGTATGGGCACTCCTCTGCCTGGGGGTTTGCCGCTATTATCGGCGCTGGCAATATCGCCATGCTGCCACTGCAGTTCGCTAAGGACCCGCTTTCGCCATGCTGCCGGTGCGTGACTTTGCAGGCTGTGACTGGGGGAGCAAACGTTGCTCCAGTTCGTGTGCGGGTTGAGGACGGGCGAAATAAAACCCTTGCACCATATGGCAGCCCGCATCAACCAGGAAATCACACTGTTCTTTGGTTTCGACGCCTTCAGCAATCACATCAAGCTCCAGCCCCTTGGCCATCGACAGGACCGCCTTCACAATGGCGGCATCGGCCTGATCACCGGGCAGCTCCCGGATGAAAGCGCGGTCGAGTTTTATCTTGTCCACCGGCAAGCGCTTCAAGTAGCCAAGCGACGAATAGCCGGTACCGAAGTCATCAATCGCAATAGCATAGCCTTGGGCGCGTAGCGCTTTCAGGCGCGGCCCCATATCTCCCGCGCGCTCGTCCAGAAGAACCGATTCGGTTAGCTCCAGACCGATGTGACCAGGCGTTATCCGGTAGCGTTTCAGGCAGGTGGCCAGTTGGGTTTCCAGATCGCCATGAAAGAGTTGCAGCGCCGAGATGTTGACCCACATGGTCAGCGTCGGCATGCCATTATTGGCCCAGTGCGCCTGCTGGGCGCAAGCCTTTTCAATCACCCAGCTACCCAGTTCGGCCATCAGGCCGTGGCGCTCGGCCAAGGGAATGAATTCACCGGGCGATATCATTCCATCGCGAGGGTGCTGCCAGCGCAGCAGCGCCTCCATCCCAAGCAGCTCGCCCGTACCAGGGTGGTGCTGGGTCTGAAAGTACAGTTCCAGTTGGTCTCCCGAGACGAGGGCGGCGCGCAGGTCGCTAACCAGCGCCAATTGCGGATTGTCCTGCTTGTCCAGGGCAGGGCGAAAACGCAGACTGTGGTTACGCCCAAGCCGCTTGGCGTTGTATAACGCCGACTCCAGCCGTTGAAACAGCACGCCTGAGTCACGACCATCTTCTGGCGCTCGACAGCTGCCGATGGTCAAACCCAGACGCAACGACTGCTCTAGAATCTCAAACGGATTGCTCATGTGGTCGCGTAAGTTAGCGACCCACTTATCGTGATCATCATAGGTCGTGGTGCGAATGACCATGAATTCATCGCCGCCTAGACGTCCGACGACGCTACCTGCCATATAACTCGTCAACCGCTGAGCAAAGCGCGCCAGCAAACGATCACCCTGCTCAACGCCCATGCTGTCGTTCACCGATTTCAGGCCATCAATATCGATCAGCGCAATATCCAGGCTTTCCCCCGCGCGTACACCGCGCAGGCGTGATTCCATCAGGTCGTGCAGGCGCCGCCGGTTAGGTAGCCCGGTCAGCGGGTCTTCATAGCCAATGCGACGCAGGTCGCGCTCACGGGCTTTCTGGGCGGAAATATCGGCAAAAAGGCTAATGAAATGGGTTATCTTGCCGCGTTTATCGGTGATGGCACGCACCTTGAGCCACTCGGGGTATTCATCGCCGTGCTTGCGCCGGTTCCACATCTCGCCTTCCCAGCGCCCGGTGCTTTTCAGTGTGCTCCAGAAATGCTGGTAAAACGTTTTGTCGTGCCTCGGGGCTGCCAGCGTTTCGAGCTTCAGCCCCAGAATTTCATGGCTTTCATAGCCGGTAATTTCAGTAAACGCAGGGTTAACCGCAATGACACGATTCTCAATGTCACTGATGACCATCGCATCATTGGCGAGACCGATCGCATCCTGCGATAGGCGCAACCTTAGGCGCTGGTGACCAACCTGACGCCATGCATCCCAAAGCCCGAGCGCCACCATCGATGCCGCGACCATGCGCAGCGCGACATCCGGAATCCAGATGCAGGCGGGTAATGCCACCAGCGCTGTCCAGACTAAGGGACGATTAAGGGAAACGGGAAGCCACATGCTTGTTCACGATATCCTATAAAAACGGGCTCAGAGCTACTCCCAAAAAGAATTAGATCGACGTCATACCGTCGCCTGACAAGCGACTGAACGCCAATCTTACGTCAATAAGCCGTTTAATGTGCAAAACCAATCATTCGACTCTACACTATTTGCCTCATTATACTTTCGGCCGCTAATAAAAAATCTGTAGGGCACACCAATAATAGGCCCGTTACGTGCATTCAGCGGTTTCGGGAAGTAGACTAGGCGCAACCTTTTACCCTGATACTCGGAACGATTCAGTGACCAAGCAACATTCCTTTGATCGCGATGAACTGCTGGCCTGCTCGCGCGGCGAACTTTTTGGCCCGGGCAATGCCCAACTGCCAGCACCCAACATGCTGATGCTTGACCGCATCACGCACATTCACGAAGCAGGCGGCGAGTACAATAAAGGCGAGCTGATTGCCGAATTGGATATCACACCCGACCTGTGGTTTTTTGATTGCCATTTTCCCGGTGACCCGGTCATGCCAGGCTGCCTTGGGCTTGATGCCATGTGGCAGTTGGTTGGCTTCTACCTGGGCTGGCTAGGCCACCCCGGCCGCGGTCGCGCACTCGGCTGCGGCGAAGTGAAGTTCAGCGGCCAGATACTTCCCGACGCGCAAAAAGTAACTTATCGTATCAACATGAAGCGTATTATTACTCGTCGGCTGATTCTGGGCATGGCCGACGGCACCGTCTCAGTAGACGGTCGTGACATCTATCAGGCTAATGATTTGCGCGTTGGCCTATTCACCTCCACTGCGAATTTTTAACAGGAGGCTCCCATGCGACGAGTGGTAGTCACCGGCCTTGGCATTGTGTCGTGCCTGGGCAACGACCAACAACAGGTTCTTGAGGCGCTCAGAAGTGGCCGTAGCGGCATTCGCTTCAAAGAAGACTATGCTGAACGTGGCTTTCGCAGCCAGGTTGCAGGCAGCGTTGATATTGACCTTGAATCGCTCATTGACCGCAAACTGCTGCGCTTTATGGGCGATGCAGCGGCTTATGCGTATATTTCCATGACACAGGCCATCGAAGACGCCGGCCTCCCTGATGACCAGGTATCCAACGAGCGAACCGGTCTGATTGCAGGTTCTGGCGGCGCCTCGAGCGCCAACCAGGTTGAAGCCGCTGACGTGCTGCGCGAAAAAGGTTTGCGCCGTGTGGGCCCCTACCGCGTTACCCGCACAATGGGCAGTACCGTGTCGGCCTGCTTGGCAACGCCGTTCAAGATCAAGGGCGTCAACTATTCGATTTCGTCGGCTTGTGCGACATCGGCGCACTGCATTGGCAGCGCCATGGAGCAGATCCAGCTCGGCAAGCAGGACGTGGTCTTTGCTGGCGGTGGCGAAGAGGAACACTGGACACTGTCCTGCCTGTTCGACGCCATGGGCGCTCTTTCCACTCACTATAACGCGTCGCCCGACAAGGCATCGCGTCCTTATGACCAAGCTCGTGACGGCTTTGTGATCGCTGGCGGCGGCGGCATGCTGGTGCTCGAAGAACTGGAGCACGCCAAGGCACGCGGCGCCAAGATTTACGGTGAGTTGGTAGGCTATGGCGCCACGTCTGACGGCTACGACATGGTGGCACCTTCCGGCGAAGGGGCGACTCGCTGTATGCGCCAAGCCATGGCGACCGTTGAGGGTGATATTGATTATATCAATACCCACGGCACATCAACGCCGGTGGGCGATGTGGCCGAGCTCAAAGCGGTTCGCGAAGTATTTGGCAATTCAACACCGGCGATGAGCTCGACCAAATCGCTGACTGGCCATTCACTGGGCGCGACCGGCGTGCAGGAAGCCGTCTACTCGCTGCTTATGATGCAGCATGGCTTTGTGGCCGCCTCGGCCAACGTGGAACAGCTCGACGAGCAGGCCGACGGTTTCGATATCGTCACCGAACGTCGCGACGGCGTAACGATCGACCGCGTCTTGTCCAACAGCTTTGGCTTTGGCGGCACCAATGCCTGCCTGGTGTTCCAGCGCTACGCCGAGTAATCTGCGGCTAGTCTCTGGTAAGCACCATGAAAACGCCCCCTGTGGAATCCACAGGGGGCGTTTTTTATGCTCAGCACATAAGCGCGTTATTGCGGCCTTGGCACATCCGATATATCGATCAGTTGGGTCTCTATCCACGCCTCGACATCAGCCAGTACCTCATCCGAGGTTCGCCCCGCGGTTTCGATCGGCTCGCCAATACGCACCCGCAGCACGCCCGGACGCTTGACCCAATGGCGCCCTGGCCAACGCTCTCCCGCATTATGGGCCACGGGGATGACCGGCACCCCTGCACGACAGGCAACCACGCTACCGCTTTTGTTGTAACGCCTGCGCTCCCCCGGCTCAACCCGGGTGCCTTCAGGGAAAATCAGCACCGAAAGCCCCGTGTTCAGCCGCGAGACGCCCTGGCTCAGCACCTGTTTGATAGCCCGTGCCGGTTTGGAACGGTCCAGGCTGATCGGGTGTAGCAGACGCAAGCCCCAGCCAAAGATGGGTAGGCGCAGTAATTCTCGCTTCAACACGGTACAAACAGGCGGTTTCATCACCTGCAGAAAAACCGTTTCCCACTCGCTCTGGTGGTTTGCCTGAATCACACAGGGCCCGTCAGGCAGGTGATGCGCGCCTTGAATGTCGTAACGCACACCACAGGCGATGCGGAACCAGAACATCAGAAAATAATTATATAAATTGAGCAGGCGATAGCGCCCGGCCAGAGGTAAAAAAGGCGCGATCGGCAGAAACAATACGCCAATCACCAACAAAGCGGCAAAATATCCCGCGTAAAATACCACGCTGCGAACCACTTGCTTCAAGACGACGCTCCTGTGCCGTCGACACCCTTTTGATCACGCGTTAAACACCAGGCATCGAGCATGCGCCCAACCTCCAAACGCCACGGCTTTTGATGGACACCAAACACGTTGAGCACGCGGCGGCAATTCAGCACGCGCCGCAGTTTGGCATCGTGATGATGCTTCAATGCCTTGACGTCGCCTAATGTCACTTGCTCGCCACGACCTTCAAGGTGGGTCAACAACTGGGTTCTTACCATGGAGGTAAAGGTAAAAGCGCTCACCGGCTCAGTGCCTGCCAGGTGATAGGCGCCCCAGGCGTTCGCCCCGCAGGACTGCTGCTGGAGCATGCCGATCAGTGCGAGAGCCACGGCATCTGCCGAGGTAGGGCAGAAGATGACGTCTTCCGCCGCGCGCACGCTGTCACCCATGACCAGGCTGTCCAACAGTTCATTGAGCCACGCATGACTGCCCTCAAGGGCAAACAGCGGCCCCAGACGAACAATCAGATGGCGCGCGTAATCAGCCCGGATACGATTGCCGGTTTGCACCAGACGGCGCAGGCTCTCATCACGAGGTGCCGGAACGACATGCTCATCGATGGCGACGTCGAAACCGTCTTCGTAGAGCTGATCAGACACACACCAGACGAGCGCCACGTCTTCTGCGCGGCAGGCCTCAAGGCAGGCCTCAACGGCGTCGGCGTGCTCCATAACGGCGGCGGGAGCCATGTTCAAGGGGTGCGCCAGAGGCGGCATAATCACTGCATCCGGCGACACCTCGCGCAGGCGCTCGGCGCTCACTCGCGTCGTTGGCTCAATCACCAGCTCAGTATCTGAGCGGCGATTGGTTTCGCGCGCCAGCGCCAGACTCAAGCAGTGTCCCGCATCGAGTATCAAAAGCTTCAAGACGGCCTGTCTCCCTTAACCATCACTCGCGTCATTGAACGTCACTTAGAACGGAATCTCATCGTCGAAATCATCGAAATTGCCGGGGTCAGGGGCGCCATACTGGTTGTTTTGCTGGCCTTGGGGCGGTGCGGGCTGGTTTTGCTGGGGCGCTCGCTGCGGCTGGTTAGCGCCTTGTCCGCCGTATTGGTCACCCTGAGGCGGCTGGGGTTGGCCACCCTGCCCACCTTGCGCATAGTTATTGGGCGCCCCGCCGCCCTGGTAATCACCGCCGCGGGAATCAAGCATCTGCATGTCATTGGCAACGATTTCAGTGCTGTAGCGGTCCTGACCATTCTGGTCCTGCCATTTGCGGGTTTGCAAACGACCTTCGATGTAAACCTTGGAGCCTTTCTTGAGGTATTGCTGGGCAATTTCGGCGGTTTTGTTGAACATCACCACCCGGTGCCACTCGGTGCGCTCCTGGCGCTGGCCACTCTGGCGATCCATCCAGGTATCAGTGGTGGCCAGATTAAGATTGGCAACCGCTGTCCCGGAGGGCGTGAACCGTACCTCAGGATCCTGTCCGAGGTTGCCGATCAAGATAACCTTGTTAATGCCGCGAGCCATAAGGCGCTCCTTTCAATTGATATCGATAAACGTCGACAGCGTCCCAGCGACGCACTATTACCCCGCCCCTCTTACGATTTCGGGGGTGTTACCAGCTTAGCAAGCGCTGCTTGATCAAGCTGCTGTCGATTGACCTTCAAATACGCTAGCCGCTCTTCGGGCACAACCATGACATCCTCGACGCCTGCCACGCCCGCCAGGTGATCAAGCAGCACGTCCATAGTATCGCCCTCGGTGTCACCCAGTGCCACCACCTCACTGCTCAACGGCGGTGGCGATGGCATATTCAGCATCGCGACCCACCATAATAGCGCCAGCAGCGCACAGCCGAGAAATACTGCGTCCAGACCGCCGACCGTTGCCAGCACGCCCCCCAGGGTACCGCCGAGAAATGCCCCCAGGAATTGGCTGGTGGAATAGACACCCATGGCAGTCCCCTTCGCCCCGGCCGGTGCGAGCTTGCTGAGCATCGAGGGAAGGGTCGCTTCCAGCAGGTTAAAGCCGGTAAAGAAAATAAACAGCCATGGAAATAACCAATAGCCTTCAGAAACGGGCAGTCCCAACCCCGCCAGGCTGACCGCAATGGCGCCTATCGCCAGCAAACAGATCCGCGTCATGCGCTGGTGCTTCTCGGCCATGATCATCAGCGGCAGCATGGCGATAAACGAAAGCCCCATGATCGCCAGGTAGGCCAGACCATGATGCGCCGCACTGATACCCGCCTCAATCAAGCGAAACGGCACGGCCACAAAAATCGCCATCAGCACAAAGTGCAGTGCAAAAATCGACACGTCGAGTCGCCAGAGCTCCGGGCGTGACAACACGCTTCTCAACTGCCGACGATCCATGCCCACATCGCGGTGCTGGACACGGCGCGGCGCGGGAGGCACCCAGCGCCAAAGTACCATCAAGCCCAGCAGCGTCAGCAGCACCGTCATCCAGAACACACCGGCAAGCCCTGCCCACGCCGCCAGCCAGGGCCCAATCACCATGGCCAGCGCAAATGCCACGCCAATCGATAAGCCAATCGTTGCCATCGCCGCGGTACGCACCTGCTCGCGGGTCTGGTCCGCGAGCAGCGCCATGATAGCCGCGGCCACCGCACCACTGCCCTGCAAGGCACGACCGCCAATCATTGCACCGATGGAATCAGCGAGCGCCGCCACCACACTGCCCAGGGCAAACAGTACCAGGCCGAAGGCAATCACGCGTTTGCGGCCAATCCGGTCAGACCATAAACCAAAGGGGATTTGCAGCAGCGCCTGGGTCAGTCCATAGATCCCTAGCGCCACCCCCACCAGCAGCGGCGTCGAACCTGCCAGACCGTCGGCATACAGCGCCAACACGGGCAGCACCATGAAAAGCCCCAACATACGAGACGCGTATAGACCCGCCAGGCCGCTGATGGCACGGCGTTCAGAGGCCAGTAACAGTGCAGACACCTTGCGCATAAAACCCTTGGGGTGGTCCTTGGGGTGATGATCGTCGATGGTAAATGCCCATAGGGGCTTGGATAGCCGCCCATTCTAGCGCGTTGGGTGATTCAGCGAAACGCCATCAACCCGATGCCAAGTGAAACCGCTTTGCCGGGAGGGCACAGAGAAACGTATAATCACGCTTTTGCCGCGCGATTCGAGGTGTTGATGGACAGCATTCTGGTCAGGGGTGCCCGCACCCACAACCTCAAGCAGATCGATGTGGAACTGCCCCGCAATAAGTTGATCGTGATTACCGGCCTTTCCGGTTCGGGTAAATCATCGCTGGCGTTCGACACCCTTTACGCCGAGGGGCAGCGCCGCTATGTGGAGTCGCTCTCCACCTACGCGCGCCAGTTCCTGTCGATGATGGAAAAGCCCGATGTAGATCACATCGAAGGGCTGTCACCTGCGATCTCCATTGAGCAGAAGTCCACCTCGCACAACCCGCGTTCGACGGTTGGCACGATTACCGAAATTTACGACTACCTGCGCCTGCTGTTTGCCCGTGCGGGCACGCCACGCTGCCCCGAGCACGGTGAGGATCTGGAAGCCCAGACGATTTCGCAGATGGTCGACCAGGTAATGAACCTCACCGAAGGCACCAAGCTGATGCTGCTTGCCCCGGTGGTCAAAGGCCGTAAAGGCGAGCATTTGCAGCTGCTGGCAGAGTTGCGCGCTCAGGGCTTTGTGCGCGCGTTGATCGATGGCCAGGTGCTGGAACTGGACGACATCGCTCCGCTGGACAAGCGCAAAAAACACGACATCAGCGTGGTGGTCGACCGTTTCAAGGTGCGTAACGACCTCGCTCAACGCCTGGCCGAATCCTTTGAGACCGCGCTGAACCTGGCCGACGGCACCGCCATGATCCACTTCATGGACGGTGGCCACGAGGATATCGCCTTCTCGTCGCGCTTTGCCTGCCCGGTGTGCGGCTACTCGCTGGCAGAGCTCGAACCGCGCATGTTCTCGTTCAATAATCCGGCCGGTGCCTGCCCCACCTGCGACGGGCTGGGTGTCCAGCAGTACTTCGACCCGGCCAAACTGATCAGCCACCCTGAGCTGTCCTTGGCGGAAGGTGTCATCAAGGGCTGGGACCGGCGCAATATCTACTACTTCACCCAACTTCAGGCGTTGGCCAAACACTATCGCTTTGAACTGGAAACGCCCTGGAATGAACTTGCTCGCCACGAGCAGGAGATTATTCTCAACGGCAGCGGCGATGAAACCATTCCGTTTGTCTATGTGGGTGATCGCGGCCGCAAAGTGACCCGCGAACATGCGTTTGAGGGCGTACTGCCCAACATGCAGCGCCGCTACCGGGAAACCGAATCCAACATGGTCCGCGACGACCTGGCCAAGTATATCGCGGTACAGCCCTGCGCGACCTGTAGCGGCTCTCGTCTGCGTAAAGAATCACGCCATGTGTATGTCGACGACCGCAACATTGCCGATATGGTGCATTTGCCCATTGGCGACGCGTGGCGCTACTTTGCCAACCTGAGCCTGCCGGGACGCAAGGGTGAGATCGCCGACAAGATCGTTCATGAAATTCATGCACGGCTGGAGTTTCTGGTCAATGTGGGCCTAGATTACCTTAACCTGGAACGCAGCGCCGACACCCTCTCCGGCGGCGAGGCACAGCGCATTCGCTTGGCCAGCCAGATTGGCGCAGGCCTGGTCGGGGTGATGTATATTCTCGATGAGCCTTCCATCGGGTTGCATCAACGCGACAACGACCGGCTTTTAAAGACCCTGGAGCGACTGCGCGACCTGGGCAACACCGTGATCGTGGTCGAGCACGACGAAGATGCCATCCGCGCCGCCGACCACGTGCTGGATATCGGGCCCGGAGCTGGCGTCCACGGTGGCGAAATTGTCGCCCAGGGGACCCCGCAAGACGTCATGGACAACCCCAAGTCGCTGACCGGCCAGTACCTTTCCGGCACGCGGGAAATCGCCGTACCGCCCTACCGCATTCCCGGCAATCCGGAAAAGCAGCTCATCGTGCACGGCGCCACCGGCAACAACCTTCAGGACGTGTCGCTCTCGCTGCCGCTGGGGCTATTTGTCGCCATTACGGGCGTGTCTGGCTCGGGTAAATCAACCTTGATCAACGGCACCCTGATGCCCATCGCCGCCCGGGAATTGAATCGCGCCACCTCACTTACCCCTGCGCCTTATCAGAAAATCGAAGGGCTCGATCAGTTGGATAAAGTGATCGATATCGACCAGAGTCCGATTGGGCGCACGCCGCGCTCCAACCCGGCCACCTATACCGGCATTTTCACGCCTATCCGCGAACTGTTTGCCGGCACCCAGGAAGCCCGTTCGCGGGGCTACAAGCCCGGCCGGTTCAGCTTTAACGTCAAGGGCGGGCGCTGCGAGGCCTGTCAGGGCGAAGGCATGATCAAGGTCGAGATGCACTTCCTGCCCGACATCTATGTGCCCTGCGACGTGTGCAAGGGCAAGCGCTATAACCGTGAAACGCTGGATATTCATTACAAGGGCAAAACTATCCACGAAGTGCTGGCCATGACGGTGGAAGATGCCCTGGAATTCTTCAGCCCGGTGCCGGCCATTGCCCGCCGCCTGCAAACCCTGCTCGACGTGGGCCTGTCCTATATTCGCCTGGGGCAAAGTGCGACCACGCTTTCCGGTGGTGAAGCTCAACGAATCAAGCTCGCCCGCGAGCTGGCCAAACGTGATACCGGCAAAACGCTATATATCCTCGATGAGCCGACCACCGGCCTGCACTTTGAGGATATTCGCCAACTGCTGACGGTACTTCACCGCCTGCGCGATCACGGCAACACCATCGTGGTGATCGAGCATAACCTGGATGTGATCAAGACCGCCGACTGGATTATCGACCTGGGGCCTGAGGGAGGCTCGGGAGGTGGCCGAATCATCGCTGAAGGCACGCCGGAGCAGGTCGTCAAACAATCGACATCGCATACCGGACGCTTCCTGGCACCGTTACTGAAACGCCAACAGCCCGCGTCCGCCTGATGGTCAACCATGGTGGGCTTGCGCGCGCTGCTGCCACGCTGCGAGACTCATACGCTAAGCATTTTTAATCGGCGTCGTTTATAGTAGCGATCGATTGGATCATCGATTTTGTGCGAACATCATTTAAGGGGTCGTTAGCCGTGGGCCAAGAAAAAAGCTGCATCATTAAGCATTTCAGCCACTACTCCTCGCTTAGTGAAGACGAAAAGCAACTGCTCATCTCGCTGGAGGATAGTCCCACCGACATCAAGGCAGGCACGCTACTCTGGGAGATAGGCGACCCGGCCAATGAGTTCTGTACCCTGAAAAGCGGCTGGGCTTACTCGTATCGCCATCTGGAGAACGGCGACCGCCAGATACTGGAAGTCTTTTTGCCAGGCGATATCATTGGACTGCGTGAGTTTGCCTTTAATCAGCGTCTCGAGAACGTGCGCATGATCAACGACGGGGTTATCTGCCATTTTCCCCATCGCCGCATGCTCGAGCTATTTCGCCAGTCGCTACCGTTAACCTCGGTCATGTTCGCCATCGGCAGTCGTCAGCAAGCATTACTAACCGAACGGCTAGTCAACATTGCCCGGCGCAGCGCCCGCCAGAAAATGGCTCATTTTCTTCATGAAATGTATTTACGGCTGCGCCAGACAAACGACGATATCAGTGGCCAGTTCCGCTTACCGCTTTCCCAGGAGCAGTTGGCCGATATACTGGGTTTGAGCCCGGTCCACGTCAGCCGAACGTTCAGCGCCCTCAGCGAGGATGGGCTGGTCTTCCGCGACCGCCATAACGTCACGATCCCGGACCTGGACGCCCTCTCGGTAGAAGGCGAGTTTGACGACGCCTACCTGACCGATAATGTGCGCCCACTGTTTGATGCCGCGGGCTAGACCCTACCTCCTCGTCTCCCCAACAAGCAAAAAACGCCGCGGGCTGACTAAGCTCGCGGCGTTTCTCATACGGCGATGCCGCTTATTAGCCGCACTTAGACCAGCCACACCCCGCGTAACAGGTCGGGCAGCCATCCATCATGATCAGCTCACCGCGGCATTCCGGGCAGTGGCCGACGACCGCCGGTCCGCTGGCCTGGTCAGTGGTCGACGCCGCCTGACCGATGGGCTCGACCGCCCCGCTGCCGGCCTCGTCGGGGGTATCATCCACGGGGGGCTGCCAGGCGTGGCCGTGCTGCATACGATGCGCGTACCGCTCCACCAGGCTTTCCACCGGCACCTGGTTGCCGTCCTGATCCAGAAAGCCCCGGCGATACAGAATCTGCTGGATCGACCAGGCAATAGCGGCCACTTCGGAATCGTGGAACATGGGTTTGTTCCAGCGGTTCATGCCACAACGCACCAGCCCCTTATCCCAGGCAACCTTGCGTAGGTCCGCGACCGCCTGGGTGACATAGCCGCCCCGCGCCGCCAGTGACAGGCTACGCATGGTAGCCGTAATCCATTGGTGTTCGCTGGAAAGCTGCCCGGAAGGGAAGAAAAACTCCACCGGCCGCTCGATGACCACGCGTTTGCCGCCGACCACGCCTTCCACCGGCATGAAGGACACCAGTAGATAAACTTTTTTGCGGCCTTCAGCGCCCACGTAGGAAATCTTTTCCGAGACGGCCTCCAGCGTGCCTTCCGGGCGCGACGGAATGCGCACCGTCAGCGGGTCTTCCTCGGGCAGAGTTGGGTTGGGCGCCGTCGGCTCCTGCTGTTTGATACGGTAACCGACGATCTTTGAGGTAATTTCAACAGTCATAACGTTCTCCACTTAGCAAAGGTGTGCATTGGCTGTGCGTGATGGGCCGCGTCCAGGCATCACCATTTGCCGTAAGTGCCTTCTTTCAAGCCATCAAACAGGTTGGCGGCATTGTGCTCTTCACCGTCGTAGATCACTTTTTCATCGCCGGCCAGTTCGAGGGTTTCACCGTTCTCGAGCTCAAATACATAGGTAGTGTTTTTCAGGTCATCCTCACGCACCAGCACGCCCTGGAAGGCTTCCGGGTTAAAGCGGAAGGTCGTGCAGCCTTTCAGGCGGCTTTCATAAGCCTGTAGATACAGGTCTTGGAACTGTTCGAACGGAAATTCGGTGGGCACGTTAACCGTTTTGGAAATCGCCGAGTCGATCCATTGCTGGGCCGCCGCCTGCACCGCGACATGCTGCTCGGGGGTGACGGCATCAGCCGTAATGAAGTAGTCAGGGAGGTCACTGTCCACCGCATCAGCAGCAATAAAGTGGCGATAGGCTGCCAGCTCGAAGGACACAACTTCGACCTGCTCTTTGGTTTTCTTGCCAGACTGGATGATATTGCGGAAATAACGGTGCGAGAACGACGGCTCGATGCCGTTGGAGGCGTTGTTACCCATCGATAGCGAAATCGTGCCGGTCGGCGCGATAGAGCTGTGATGGGTAAAGCGAGCACCGTGTTCCGCAAGCTGCGCCACCAGTTCGGGTTCCAGCTCAGCCACCTTGTTCATGTACTGGCTGTAGCGGGCATGGAGAATGCGACCGGGCACCTTATCGCCCACTTCATAGCCGTCTTTGGCAAGCTGAGGACGCTCACGCATCATCTTCGGCGTGATCACGTGCTCTTCGGCAAGTACCGGCGCCATGCCTTTCTCTTGGGAAAGCTCTAGCGCCTGCTTCCAGCCTTCTAGTGCCAGGTGACGACTGACTTCTTCCGTGAAGGCCAGCGACGCCTGTGAGCCATAGGGGATCTTGAGCATGGTCAACGTCGAGCCCAGGCCCAGAAACCCCATGCCATGGCGACGCTTGGCTTCGATTTCGCGCTGCTGCTGGGGCAGCGGCAAGCCGGCAATCTCGACCACGTTATCCAGCATGCGGGTGAAGATCGCCACCACCTTGCGGTAGCGATCCCAATCAAAGCGCGGCTGGTCACTGAACGGTTCAATCACGAACTGGGTCAGGTTGACCGAGCCCAGTAGGCAAGCGCCTTCCGGCGGCAGCGGCTGCTCACCGCAGGGGTTGGTGGCGCGGATATCTTCGCAGAACCAGTTATTGTTCATGCGGTTCACCTGATCAATCAGGATGAACCCAGGCTCGGCATAGTCGTAGGTCGAGGACATGATGGTGTCCCACAGTTCCCGCGCCTTGATCACCTCGACAATGCGGCAGGCCACACGGCCTTCATCGTCGACCGTGTAGCCGTCTTCAACTACCGGCCAGTCACGGTAGATGATGTCCTCGGCGCTGACGTCTTCTTTCTCGCCGGGGTGGAGCGGGAAGGCCAGCGGCCAGTCCGTGTTATGCTTGACGGCCTCCATGAACTCGTCGGTAATCAACAGGCTAAGGTTAAACTGACGCAGCCGCCCCGCTTCGCGCTTGGCCTGGATAAACTCACGCACATCGGGGTGGCCAACATCGAAGGTGCCCATCTGGGCGCCTCGGCGGCCGCCCGCCGAGGCGACGGTAAAGCACATCTTGTCGTAGATATCCATGAACGCCAGGGGGCCGTTGGTGCCCGCACCTGCACCAAACACAAAGGCGCCCTTGTGGCGCAGCGTGGAGAAGTCGTAGCCGATACCGGCGCCGGACTTGAGCGTCATCCCTGCGTCCACCACGGAATCCAGAATATCGCGCATCGAATCGCGGATGGTGCGCGACACGGTGCAGTTGATCAGACTTACCGCGGGCTTATAGGCGTCAGCCCCGGCATTGGAGAGAATACGACCTGCAGGAACCGCACCATTTTCCAGCGCCCAACGGAATTTGGGCAGCCACTCTTGCGCCTTGTCACCTTCTACATCCGCCAAGGCTTTCGCTACACGCTCGAAGGTCGCGCCCAGGTCCTGATCCACCGGTTGGCTATGGCGATCCTTCAGACGATACTTGGCATCCCAAATTTCCCGCGACGGCGCCTGCAGCGGGACATCGTTAGAGGTGTTCATAGCCTGGGTAGCAGTACTCATGTCGCGAAACTCCTTAGCGGCGGTGAAAATAGCACTTGGTCAAAGCGATTATACGAGGCAACCGGATGAAGTATAGCCCTGACTTTCCACTATATCGGCTGCTTTTTGATATTTTTTCTACCATATATAGAAAAATCAGCGCGTTAGCCTTTTGTCCCCGAGCATCAGACGATAGGCTAAGGGTTTTCCAGATGATGGGCCTGCTCATGCCGTTAATATCGCGTTTTCAATCCGCACTTGCTTACCCTGCACTTGGCGCGGCATTGGTGTTATCGCTGCCATCGGCTCATGCCGTGTCGTTTAACGTCGAAGACGACCAAACCCATGAGCATTGGCAGTCGATGTCATTGACCCTCGGTGACGAGCGGCATTTTCGTGCCGTGGAAGCGCACAGCTATTCGGATGCCACCTTGAGTATCAATGCCACCCAGGGCGTGTGCGACTTACCCTGGCTGGAGATGCGTGTCGAGCTGGAGGCCGCTCAGGGCGAAAGCCAAGCGGTTAATCAGGTGCCTGCGCGGCTACGCGTCGATGAGCGAGAGCGCATTCACAGCGTCGCCGAATTTATCACCGAGCGTGGCGATAACGGCTTTTATGCCCACTTTTATCTCAACGATATCGATCAATTGATCGCCGACATGAGTGTTGGTGAACAGGTCTTCCTGGGTTTTGATCAGGGAGATGAAGACCCCTGGTACATGATATTCAGCCTGGAGGGCGCGGGAGAGGCACTGGCAAGGATGCAGCGCCTGTGCCGGGATGCGTCTTAGCGGGGGTTACTCCTGGATTGGCGGTTGCCTGAGTACCAGTTCGACACGACGGTTGGCCGCCCGCCCCTGCGCCGTTGCATTACTTGCGATCGGCTGGGTATCGGCATAGCCAACGGCGCGCATGCGATCAACCTCGAGCCCCTGGCTATCCAGGTGGCGGACCACTGCGATCGCCCGTGCTGCTGATAGCTCCCAGTTGGAAGGAAAGCGCGAGGTCGCGATGGGCACGTTATCGGTATGGCCTTCGATCGATACCTGTCCATCAAAGGCGCTGAGCACCTCGACAAGACTTTCGACAAGGTCACGGCCCTGCCCGGTGAGTTGCGCCCGGCCGCTATCGAACAACAGGTTGTCGTTGATGCGCAGCGTCACCCCTTCCCGCCCCTGGGAGACATCCACCCCGGGGATACTGACACCCTCAAAGCGTGGCTTAAGGCCGCTATGACGGGGCTCGATCCCGGCCGCCAGGGACGCCAGAGGCAGGTCGGCAATCGCGCCGGGAGATGCTTCAACGACGCTGGCTTGCGATCCGGCATCGTTACCGCCGGGTGGCGCCAGCGAGAGCAGCAAGACAAACAAGGTCAGCAACAGCGTCAATACATCCAGATAGCTGGTCATCCAGCCATCGTCGCCACTGTCCTTGGGCAGTGGCGCTTCCAATGTATGGCGGGTATCCCGGTCCAACATGCCGACTACCCCTTGGCGGGGGCGCTATTCGAGGCGCGCGGCTTCTTGACCTCCGGCTCGCGGATTTCGTCATGGTAATTGGCGACAAAGGAATTGAGCGTTTCTTCAATAAAGGAAGGTAACCGCCGCTTGGTAATCAGGGAGATCCCTTCCAGCACCATGTTCATGGTGATCAGGCGCTCCTCGGTGCGTCGCTCGAGCTTTACCGCGATAGGCTTGAACACCAGATTGGCCAGCAGGATACCGTAGAAGGTGGTCAGCAGCGCCACCGCCATGCGCGGGCCGATCACATCAAGATTGCCGGCGTCCATGACTTCCAGCATATTGACCAGTCCCACCAGGGTGCCAATCATGCCGAAAGCGGGCGCATAAGTGGCCATGGTGCGGAATATCTGGGCTTCCGCATGCTCACGCGCCTTCAGCCGCGCAATACGCCAGCGCAACATATCGAAGATTTCGTCTTCTTTGGTGTTGGCGATCACCAGTTGAATGCCGGTCCGCAAAAACGGATTACGGGTGTTTTCGAGCTCTCGTTCAACAGCGCGGACATCGCCCTTGAACCACAGCCGGGACATGGCCACCAACTCGTTGATATCATCACGCACGTAGGTGTTTTCGCGCCGGAAGACCAGCCCGACCAGACGCACCACCCGCAGCACTTCCTTGAGGGGATAGCTGATAAAGGTAGCGGCAAGTGTGCCCGTGACCACGATGGCGAGCCCGGGCAGGTTGAGGAAGCTATCCGGCGATTCGGCGGTGAAAAACAGGACGCTTACCAGCAACAGGATGCTGGCGAAAATACCGATCAGCGTCGATGGGTTCATGTCGTGCTCCTTAAAGCAATATAACGGGGCTTATCAGCACCGAGCGCTAAAACGTCAGCCAATCGCCGTTGCCCTGGCAGTGACGTCAAAAGACCCTAAACCGAGTCGTTTAACTTGGCGCGCAGACGGCTGACTGCCTGACTATGCAACTGGGAAACGCGTGACTCCGTGACGCCGAGAACAGCGCCCACTTCTTTCAGGTTGAGCTCTTCCTGGTAATACAGCGCCATGAGCAACTTTTCACGCTCGGGCAGGGCCTCAATGGCCGCCACCAGGGTTTCCCGCTGCTGGGCATCGAGCAAGTGGTCAAACGGCGAACTCACGGTTTCGCGATTATGCGGTTCGCTGCCATCCGCCACCAGCTCTTCAAAGGGCAGCAACTGCCCGCTATTGGTATCGTGCAATAGCTGCTGATAGTCGCCCAGCGGCATCTCCATGGCGTCAGCGATTTCCGTTTCTTCGGGGGGACGCCCAAGCGACTGCTCCAAACGCCTGACGGTTTCATCAACGGCCCGCGCCGAACGACGGACGCTGCGAGGCAGCCAATCACGGGTACGCAATTCGTCCACCATCGCCCCGCGTATGCGCTGACTGGCAAACGTCGCAAAGGTGGCCCCCTGAGTGGCATCGAAACGTCCCAGAGCTTCCAGTAGCCCCATCATGCCTGCCTGGATTAAGTCATCCAGCTCTATGCTGGCCGGCAACCTGACCTGAAGCGTCAAGGCCTGACGTCTCACCAGTGGCATATACTCCGTCATCAGCTCACTTTGTTTGATCCTGCCTTGTGCTGTGTACATCCTATTGCCTCGCGGCTAAACCACCTGTGCTCACTGGTAATTCACTATCATCTGCAACCCTTTAACGCTAACGGGACGCTGCCCTGGGGTTAGCGCAAATTGAAAATGCAGGGGCGTTGTCGCACTTATGCCTGATAAAGCACGGGTCTCCCCACGCATGCCCGATAATGACACACAGCGCTCGGGGTGGCATAACCATGCCTGTAGCGCTGCCCCGGGCGCGTGTTGGTACTGCCACTGGACTCGCTCGATGACCGCCGCTGGCGTGGTAGCGCCCGCTGGAGGACGAACCGGTTCACTGCGACTGGCGCGGTCGCTCATGGTCACCATGAGCCCCGGCACATGTGTCACCCAGCTGCTGGACGCTCCCTGAGCAAACGAACCGAGTCCCAAGGCTAGTACCAAAATGCTAATCGCATGACGCCAATAGCCTAGCATGCATCGTTCCTTCTCATGAGCGGATTAACCCCGATTATTAGACGCTTTACCGGCGTTAGCTGCCATTAGCGGGCCAGCAATAGCAATTCAGTGTCAAGATAGTGGCCGGCCGCTTGCTGCAGGTTGGCCAATAGGCCTTGCCTGGGCAGGTGAGGCTCGTGCAGTGCCAACAAGCGTTGCGGGCCGTTATGCTGCCGCAGCTGTTTCAATAGCTGGTACATACGCCCAAATGCATCGGCATCGCTGCTGACCCACAACGCCCAGCGACGATGTTGCTGACTGAGCGTCGCCAGTTCTGGCTCATCCGGCATCACGATCCGAATATCCCAGTCGGCCGGATCCCCGGCCCAGGCTCGCCCTAGCGCGGCCCACTGGCCCAGGCGCGCGCTGACCTTGCGCACCTCTACCGGCCCATCACCTGATAGCCCGGTGACCATTAACGGCGTTTTAGGCTTAGGCGGTGTGACAGGCGGCTCCATGGCCGCCGCGCTGGGCACCACGGGTGAGCGGTAGGCCATCGGCCCGGATGATTCCGTTGCCTCGGGAGGCGCTTCATCGCCCCGCTGCTGACGCTGCAGATCCGCCCACTTGCGCAGCCCAGAAGCTTGGTCTTGTGCGCTCATGCTAGGCCCTCACGATTAACACCGCCCAGTTGGCGGATCGCATCACGGGCCATAAAGGCGTATACCAGCGCATCCAGCAATGCCGTATCCCGCCGACGGCGACGGCTGCTTAGCAGGTTCAGCACATCACCGTGCAATGCACCGGCGGCCTCGTCCTCGGCGCAATCAAGGTGCCCGGCAATGGCGGCAATGCCACTGGCCATCAACAGGCGCACTTCAGGGCTTACGTCGCCACTATCGGCGTCTTTGAGCTGCTGCCAGGCACGCCGTGTCAGCGCCGCAAGGCTTTCACTCTGCAGTTGGGTCACCAGCAGGCTCAGCACCTCATTGCCCAATCGCGCGGGGGTGAGCCAGTAACGGCGGGTGACCACTTTGGCGCTTTCGGGGTCACGGACTTCGCCATACCACGCCAGCAGCGCCCGCCCCTCTTTGTCGGTAACTTCGGCATAGGCCGTCCACAGCGCCATCGGCTGGCCACGGAAGCGCACATTGACGCGGTGATTGAGCGTACTCTCGGCAAACAGCTGGCGCAGCGCATAGCGTTCACCGTGCAAGTTTACCCTGAGTGCCGGGGGTGCCAAGCTGACCCAGGTCAGGTATTGGCGCTCTAACCAGGTCAACGCCTCGCTATCGGGTAATGACGGCAGCAGGTGCACGGCGACGCCATCGCGCTCGCTAAAGGTGGTCATGCGCGGTTGCCAGCCAGCGGGCTGGCGGTGCTGAAGCCAGGGTAGCGCCATCCAGGCGCCCTCGGCATCCAGTCCTATATCCGGCATCGCCCAATCGCAGCCGCGTTCATTGCGGCGGGGCGACCAGGCCATGCCCAGCATGTGTTGGGGCGGTGGGTACCCTTCCAGAAGCTCGTCCAGACGCTGATCCTGCAACACGCTGGGCAGGTTAGCGATATCCCAGACGCCTTCGAGACGCTCAAAGCCCACCATGCGCTCGCGCAGACGCGCAAACAGCGACGACAGACGGCGCCCCTGGCCCAGCACATCCCGTGACCAGCGGGGCATGCTGAGCGGTGCGGCGGATGGAGATCCACTGCCTGACCCGGCCGCGTCGGTATTCAGCGCCTGATCGACCAGGGTAGCCGGGTCCGCCACCGCCATATCTTCGGGGACCTGCTGACCATAGGAACCAAACAGCACGCGCATGCCATGGCGCATGACAATATCCAGGATAGGGGCCAAACGTCCCGCTTCGTCCTGCTTGGTGATGATGCAGTCATCCAGTTCAGCACCTGCCGCACGGGCAGCCTGGCGATAGCGCATCACCACTTCTTCCAACGTTTCCGGTTGGCTGGCGGCATTCAGCAGCAGTACCAACCTGACGTTGGAGCGACCACCCTGCAAGTGAGCGATCTGCTCGATGACCCGCTGGTCGCGCTGGCTCATGCCCACGGTATCGATGATGACCCACTGTTTGCCCTGCAGACGATTCAGCAGGTCGTCGATGGGTTGCTCCGCATCCAGCGCGTACATCGGGATATCCAGCAGGCGCGCGTAGATGCGCAGTTGCTCATGAGCGCCGATACGGAAGCTGTCGGTGGTCACCAGGGCGACGGGACGGGTCCCATGGCGCATGACAAAGCGAGCCGCGAGCTTGGCGGTAGTGGTCGTCTTGCCAACCCCGGTGGGCCCAACCAGGGCGACAATGCCCGTTTGATCGAAAAATTCGGGCTCATCCTGGAGCACGGCCAGTCGTGCCATCAGGCGCTCACGCAACCAAGGCAGTGCCTGCTCGCTGTCCGCACTTTGCGCCGACAGGAAGCCCGGCAGGTCCATCAGGATGTCGTCGGCAAGCTCGCGGCTGAAACCAACACCGCAAAGCAGCTGTCGCCAACGCTCTGTCCCGCTGGCGGTCGAGGCAGTGGGTGTTGTGCTACGGTCGGTGTGTTGGGAAGCAAGCAGCGAGCGCATATCCTGCATTTCGCGCAGTAAGCGCTCACTCATCGACTCCAGCGGATCCTTCGGCGCAGCCGGTGGCTCGTTGGCGGGAGGGGGCGAAGGCTCGAAATGATCAACGGCTTCGTCGGCCATGGCGAGAATTTCAACGCCGCCCTCAGTGCGCCGGTTCGCGACAATCAACGCGTCGTCACCCAGCGCTTCACGCACCTGGCGCATCACATCGCGACTGTTGGCGCCCACGAAACGTCTAACACTCATGTATTACCCCTGGCCGTGAGTCAAATAGTGACGCTGGCATCAGCGGCCCCCTACCACAGTGGTTACCCGCAGCGTGCGGTCATCGGGTATCTCAGCCTGGGACAGGACGGCCATATGGCGCAAGCGACGGCGCAAGAACCGCGACAACACCGCACGCAGGGAATGCTGAACCACCAGTACCGGCGGCTCGCCACTGCTTTCGTGGCGCTCCAGTGCCTGCTGGGCCTGGGTCATTAGCGTTTCGGCAAGCCCCGGCTCCATCGCCCCGTTGCCGTTCATCGCCTGCACCAGCACCTGCTCTAGCTGAGCATCCAGCCCCATCACGTTCAAGGTATCCTGACCGGCAAACCACTGCTGGGTAATCGCCCGGCCCAGGGCCACACGAACCAGAGCCGTCAGCTCGTTGGCGTCCTGCTGCTGGCTGGCGTACTCAGCCAGGGTATCAAGGATGGTGCGCATGTCGCGAATCGACACGTCTTCATCCAGCAGGTTCTGCAGGATACGCTGCAGCACCGTGAGCGAAATGGCCTTGGGTACGACTTCTTCCACCAGCGACTTCTGCTCGCTGCCCAGCTTGTCCAGCAGTTTCTGAACTTCCTGGCGGCCGAGCATTTCCGGCGAGTGGCGGTGCAATAGGTGATTGAGATGCGTCGCGATCACTGTGCTGGCGTCGACGACCGTGTAGCCGTAGACCTGGGCATGCTCTCGCTGGCTGGACTCAATCCACACCGCGGGCAAGCCAAAGGCAGGATCTTCGGTTGGCGTGCCTTGCAGTTCCCCGGACACCTGACCCGGGTTAATCGCCAGCCACTTGCCCGGATAGGCCTCGGCACGGCCAATTTCGGCGCCTTTCATTGACAGCACATAAGCGTTTGGCGACAGCTCCAGGTTGTCGCGTATATGCACTACCGGCGGCAGAAAGCCGACCTCCTGGGCAAACTTTTTACGAACGCTTTTAATCCGCGCCAACAACTCGCCTTTTTGTCGTGAATCGACTAGTGGAATCAGACGATGACCGACTTCCAGGCCGAGCGTATCGACCAGTTGGACATCTTCCCAGCTGGCCTCAGGCGCCTCCTGGGTCGGCGGTGGTGCGGCGGAGATTTCCTCCTTGACCAGCGCCTGCTCCTGGCGGCGCATGATGAACCAGGCCAGCCCGGCAAGCAGCAGGGTAAACAGCAGGAAAACCATGTTGGGCATGCCCGGCACAATACCTAGCAGGCCCATGACCATCGCTGCCAGGATCATCACCTGGGGGTTGATGAACAACTGGCTGATCATCTGCTGACCAACATCCTGGTCGGTATTGACCCGCGATACCGTCACACCGGCGGCCGTCGAAATAACCAGGGCGGGAATTTGCGCCACCAGGCCATCCCCGATGGCCAGCAACATATAGCTGCGACCGGCATCGCCGAAGCTCATATCGTGCTGCAGCATGCCAATCATCAGGCCGCCAATGATGTTAACGACCATGATCACCAGGCCCGCGACGGCATCGCCACGTACGAACTTGCTGGCACCATCCATCGACCCGTAAAAGTCGGCTTCCTGGGCGATTTCCGCACGCCGGTTCTTGGCGTCTTCCTCGCCAATCAGCCCTGCATTGAGGTCAGCATCGATTGCCATCTGCTTGCCAGGCATGGCGTCCAGCGTGAAGCGAGCACCCACTTCGGCGATACGCCCTGCACCTTTGGTGATAACCATGAAGTTGATGATCACCAGAATCAAAAAGACCACCAAACCCACGGCAAAATTACCACCGACCAGAAACGCCCCAAAAGCCTCGATCACCTTGCCGGCAGCGGCACCGCCCTGGTGCCCTTCCATCAGCACCACGCGGGTTGACGCCACGTTCAACGACAAACGCAGCAGCGTCGTAAACAGCAGCACGGCGGGGAAGGCGGCAAAGTCGAGGGGTTTTTGGGCGAACATGCTGACCATCAGCACCATGACGGCCATGGCGATATTGAAGGTAAACAGCAAATCCAGCGCAAACGGCGGCATGGGCACGATCATCATGCCCAGAATCATCAGGATCAGCAGTGGCCCGGCGAGCAACTGGACTTTTACGTCGCTCACCCAGTCACGCCGACTCATTAGTTGGGTAAAGCCTTTCATGTTTGGGCCTCATCGCCACCGGCGCCACGCCCGGGGGTTTCCATTTCCGGGGGCACCGGCAGATTATCGGGGGTAGGCGGCACTTCGCCTCCTTGTTGCGCTACATTTTTCAAGCGATATGCCCAGGCCATGACCTCGGCCACGGCCGTATATAGATTCGCCGGTATTTCGGCGTCCAGATCGACGTGATGATACAGCGCCCGCGCCAGCGGTGCTGCTTCTAACCGTGGCACTTCCGCTTCATTGGCAATTTCACGGATGCGTTCGGCCACCGCATCAGTGCCTTTAGCCACCAGGCGTGGCGCCCCCATCTGCCCCTCTTGATACGACAGCGCCACTGCGTAGTGGGTCGGGTTGGTAATGATGACGTCCGCCTCCGGCACCTTGCTCATCATACGGCCGCGCGCCATGGCCTGCTGCTGCTGGCGAATCCGGGCCTTCACCTGAGGGTCGCCTTCTGATTCCTTGTGCTCGCGCTTGACTTCTTCCTGGCTCATGCGCAATTTCTTGGCATTACTCCACAGCTGGAAGGGCACATCAATCAAAATCACCACGATCAACGCCAGGATCATCAATCCCGCTGCCTGGGCCGCCATGGTCAAGGCGCTGGCCAACGCTTGCTGAATAGGCTGGTTCATCAGTGACATGAACTTGCCCATATTAAGGTATAAAAATGCCGCACCTACGCTACCGACCAGCAGTGTCTTGGCAATCGCCTTGGCCAGCTCGATCAATGCTTGGGTAGCGAAGATGCGCTTCATCCCGGATAGCGGATTCAGCTTGGACAGTTTCGGCTGCATCGACTTTCCTGAAATCAAAAAACCGCCCAGCAGCGCAGGTGACACCAGCGCGATCAATGTCAGCAGTAAAAACAGCGGCATCATTGCAAACAGAGTGCGCCTGCCGAGATCGATGGCATGGGTCACCATCGGCATACCTTCCATGGCGTGGCGGCGCTCGAATAGAAAAGCCTGCTCCATCACCATGCCAAGCTGATTGTAGAGCATTTGTCCCATGGTCCAGAGGCCAATCACCCCGCCCAAGAGCACCAGAAAGGTGGTCAGCTCCCGCGAGCGGGGCACCTGCCCTTCTTCACGCGCCTTTTCCAGCCGTCGGGGCGTGGCCTCTTCGGTCTTTTCCTGGTCGCTGTCGTCTTCTGCCATGCGGTCATCCGGCCAGGTAATGTATCGCGGCTAAACACGAAAAGCCGCCCCTAAGGACGGCTGAGCGAAACGTCGTGTAACCCGAGCAAGGGTTCAAACCGTGCGCTAGAAGCCCAATTCGTCCAATAGATCGTCGACCTGATCTTGCCCGGTCACGATATCAGGTGCATTGTCCTTCACTTGAGGCCCATTCAAAAGCTCTTCGTTACGCCGTGCATTCTCGTTTTTCCACTGATCTTCGGCCTTGCGTTGCATCGTTTCTCGTGCCTGGGCCTCCGGAACGTTGTCAATGAGCACCTGAACCAGCTGATGTTCAATCTCGCGAATGACGTCCATCATCTTCTTGATGACCTGACCGGTAAGGTCCTGGAAATCCTGTGCCATCATGATTTCCATCAACTCTTTATTGGTCGCCGCCGCCATATCCGGCACGCTCCCCAGATAGCCACGCGTATCTTTGACCAGCGCTTTGGCTTCGTCCAACTCCTTTGGCGCTTCAAACCACTCTGCCCAACGCTTATCCAACGCCTCAGCCTGATCGCTAAGCTGATCCTGAAGCGGTTGGGCCCGGTCAATCGCATTCAGCGAGCGATCTGCCGCCTGCTCGGTCATGGTGGCGACGTAATGCAAACGGTCGCGTGCATCGGGTATCGCTTCAGCCGCTCGCTCGATTTCCTTATCCAGCCCCAGCTCACGCATGTTTTCCCTCAACATGCGGGTCAGTTTGCCAACGCGATGAATAAGATCTTCGGCGGCCTCTTCGGACAGTTGGGTAGAACCGGACTGCTCATTCTGGCTCATGGTGCTCTCTCCTCGTAATCCCGGCCCGCAGGCCTTGCCGCGTTACTTACCCAATTTGTCAAAGATCTTATTGAGCTTTTCTTCCAGCGTCGCGGCTGTAAACGGCTTCACAACATAGCCGTTGGCGCCCGCCTGAGCCGCCGCAATGATGTTTTCTTTCTTGGCTTCCGCCGTCACCATTAACACCGGCAACTCTTTGAGGGCGTCATCCTGACGGATTTCCTTGAGCATCTCCAGGCCATCCAGATTGGGCATGTTCCAATCAGAGACCACAAACTCAAAATTGCCTGCACGTAGCTTGTTCAAGGCATCCTGCCCATCCTCTGCCTCTTCTACGTTGGTAAAACCGAGTTCTTTCAACAAGCTGCGTACAATACGGCGCATCGTGGGGAAGTCATCCACCACCAAAAAGCTCATGTTCTTATCTGCCATGGGTCATCCTCTATCAGTTGGGGCTGGTTAAAATTCTTCCCAGTCGTCGTGTCCGCTGGTTGATGGCACTGAACGGCTAGGCGGAGTCGATGGTGTTTTGGCGGCTGGCGCGGCCACCGCTTTAGGCACTGAGCCTGCACTTGCCTGACGTGACGGCTGCTGATGAGCCACCTGCATGCCCACCAGTTTAAATACCGCCACCGCTTCTTCAAGGCGGTTGGCCTGCTCTTCCAATGACGACGCGGCGGCGGTGGCCTGTTGCACCAAGGAGGCATTCTGCTGGGTCACCTGGTCCATCTGGCCGACCGCTTGACTGACTTGTTCGATGCCGTCGCTCTGCTCCTGGGACGCAGCTGAGATTTCATCCATGATGTCGGTGACACGGCGTACAGACGTCACTACATCGGACATGGTTGTGCCTGCCTGTTCAACGAGGGTAGAGCCTTGCTGGATCTGAGTCACCGAGTCATCAATCAGCGCTTTGATCTCCTTGGCGGCATCAGCACTTCGGCTGGCGAGGTTGCGCACTTCCCCGGCTACGACAGCAAAGCCTCGGCCTTGCTCACCGGCACGGGCTGCTTCAACCGACGCATTGAGGGCCAGGATATTGGTTTGAAAGGCGATCGAGTCGATCACGCTGGTAATATCCGAGACTTTTTGCGAACTGCTGGAAATACCGTGCATGGTGGTCACCACCTGCTGCACCACGTCGCCGCCACGCTCAGCCGTGGACGATGCATCCGCTGCCAGCGTGCTTGCCTGGCGTGCATTGTCGGCATTCTGCTTCACCGTCGCCGTCATCTCTTCCATGCTGGAGGCAGTCTCTTCGATAGAGGCCGCCTGCTGCTCGGTACGCGATGAAAGGTCGGCATTGCCGCTGGCAATTTCGCGGGTACCGTGGTGAATTTCACGGCTGCCATCACGCACCCGCGCGACGATATCGTTGAGGCTGCCCTGCATCCGCTGCATCGCGGTATAAAGCTGGCCAATTTCGTTTTTGCCGCCGCTGGGGATCGCTGTGGTGAGATCTGCATCGGCAATGGTATCGAGCATCTGCACAGCTTCTTTGAGAGGCCGAATCACCACGCTGCGCAAGCCTGCATAAATCAAGAACAACAGAAGAAGCGTTACAGCAAAGATGATCCACTCAATAAAACTGTAGAACTGGTTAATGTCGTCCAGCTCCCGCTGGAGGGCATCGCCTCGCTCGCCAGCATAGCGCACGAATTCAGTCAACAATTCTTCCTGACGCTCTGCTGTTGGGGCCAACTCATCACGAATCGCATTGAAGCCGGTTGTATCCATCTGGTCCAGCGCTTCTATCTGCTGGTACGTCAGATCAAACACCGCTTCAAAAACCGTTTCGATCTCGCTACCCAGCGCATCTCCGACGTCTGTACGCGGTACGGAAGCAAAGTTGTTAAAACGTGCTTCAGCCCGACTCAGTTGGTCCTCGGCGGCTTCCAGGCGAGCCGTCGCTTCGCGGTTGCGTCCCAGCAGAAATTGGTTGGAGGCCACCTCCAGTTCAACCAAGGCGCCGCTCCACAGCGCATCGGCGCGGTTTAGTTCATTCAGTTGCTCCACATTTATCCGCTCAAGCGTGGTTAATGTATCGTCCATAGCCTGTTCGGCAAGTCGACTCATTAACACATTGCTGACAATGGCCAGCAAGAATAACAACAGCGCCACGATCACCGCGACGTTAACACTTAAATTGCGTAATGCTCGGTTCATTGGGTTCCCTTACAGCCAAGGATGACTCATTCTTGTCGTTATACCCGCTGTGCCCGCCCCGACGCGGCAATCAGCGACATTAATTTCTCTGGAATCTCATCCAGCGCCGTGACATCAGCGGCCGCGCCCATGGCAACTGCTTCTCGGGGCATACCATAGACAACACAGCTTTCCTCGTTCTGAGCAATGGTGGCTGATCCAGCCTGACGCATTTCCAGCAGCCCGGCGGCTCCATCTTTGCCCATGCCGGTAAGAATCACGCCAATGGCGTTTTTGCCGGCCTGGTCGGCGGCAGAGTGAAATAGCACATCCACCGAGGGGCGGTGGCGATTGACCGGTGGTCCGTCGTCAAGCCGGGCGACGTAGTTGGCACCGCTGCGCGCCAGTTTGAGGTGCTGGTCTCCGGGGGCAATATAGGCGTGGCCGGGCAGCACACGCTCGCCGTCGGTGGCTTCCTTGACGGTAATGCGACATAGCCGGTCCAGCCGCTCCGCAAACGAACGCGTAAACCCACCCGGCATGTGCTGGGTAATTAAAATCGCCGGCGCGTTGGCGGGTAGCGGTTCGAGCACTGCCCTGATTGCTTCGGTACCGCCAGTGGAAGCGCCGATAATAATCAGCTTCTCACTCGATACCATGGGCGCTTTGAGTTGGGCAGGCGGCGGGGTATTTTTATGCCGCGCCTGGCGAGGGCGAGAACGCGCCGCCGCACGCAGTTTTTCGGCAATCTCGTTGGCGTAATCCATCATCCCGCTGCGAATACCCAAACTGGGCTTGGCAACAAAGTCCAGCGCCCCAAGCTCCAACGCCCGTAGGGTGATTTCCGAACCGCTTTGGGTCAGTGACGATACCATCAATACCGGCATCGGACGCAGACGCATCAGGCGCTCGAGAAAGTCCAGCCCGTCCATGCGCGGCATTTCAACATCAAGCGTCAGGACATCCGGATTATGCTGCTTGATAAGGTCGCGGGCGGCAATCGGATCAGGCGCTACCGCCACGACTTCCATATCGGGTTGGGTATTGATAATTTCCGTCAACAGGTCGCGAATCAGCGCCGAGTCGTCAACACATAACACTTTTATTTTGGCTGCACTCAAAGCACGCCTCCTTATCCGTCAAGCCGTTTGCCGCACTAAGGCACGTTGGCGTTTTATTTGTTTGCCAGGGTATAAACTGTTTGCCCACGTAGCTTGAAAGCATCGCTGATGTAGGAAAAATTCTCCGAGTGACCGGCAAACAGAAGGCCGTCGGGCTTGAGCAGGGGCGCGAAACGTTTAAGAATTTTTGCCTGGGTGTCTTTATCAAAATAAATCATGATATTCCGGCAAAAGATCACGTCAAAAGGGCCTTTGACAGGCCACTGGGGCGCCAGCAGGTTCATGGGCATAAACTCGACCAGCGAAGATACTTCAGGTCGCACGCGGGCCAACCCGAGATGGTTGCCGGTGCCCTTCTGGAAGAAACGCTTTACCCGCGCCTCTTCAAGCTTGCGCACCTGTTCCTGGGGATAGACGCCCTTACGCGCTTTGTTCAGGGCGTCAGTGTCAATATCCGTCGCGATGACGCTGGACTGGGAAGCTCGTCCGCCCAGCGTTTCGAGCAGCGTCATGGCAATCGAGTAAGGCTCTTCACCGGTGGACGCAGCCGAACACCACACCGATACAGGCCCCTGCTTGTCCTTTATATGCTCAGCCAGCAGCGGAAAGTGGTGGGCCTCACGGAAAAAGGCCGTGAGGTTGGTGGTTAGCGCATTGGTAAACGCTTCCCACTCTTTAGCATCCGGCTGACGCTCAAGGCGCGCGAGGTAGTCGCCAAACCGAGTCATCCCGTGGTGACGTAACCGTTTCGCTAAACGGCTATAGACCATTTCGCGCTTGTGCTCGGCCAGCACAATGCCTGCGCGCTGATAAATCAACTCACGTACACGGGTAAAATCGGCATCCGTCAGTTCCAGGTCGCGCTCGATCTGGCTGCCGGATGCCCATTGGCCGATGTCGACTCGTTCACGTTGCTCGGTCAAAATATGCGCCACTCCTCTACAAAGCCTTGACCCGCCTACTTGTCAGCCAACGGGGGTTGCACGACACGGTGAGTCTGAAACACAACCGACTGCTGGCACCAGAGGCACACCGCCTGATAGAGCGGCATGCCTCTGGTCGAAGTGCTATTGACTCCAGCTTTTATACTATCGGCTTGAAACCCGCTGACTTGAGCGCGTTTGCAGTACGTCTTTAGTGTTTAAAACGCTTCCCATTCATCCGCTGTTGCTGCTGAAGCTGGCGCGGCAGGACGGGGGGACTGAGCGGGCAGCGAAGTGGCTGCGCGTGGCTTGCTTGCGGAAGCCGTCTGCGACTCGGCAACACGAAAACGTTCAACGGCTTCGCGCAGTCGCCCGGCTTCGTCTTCCAACTCGTTCGCACTGAAGGCGGCTTGTTGCACCAACTCGGCATTTTGCTGAACCACTTGATCCATTTGCGCCACGGCCTGGTTAACCTGACCGATACCATTGCTCTGCTCTTCGGAAGCAGCCGCAATTTCGTCCATGATGTCGCTGACCCGCTGCACGGCGGCCACCAGGTTCTGCATTGTCTTACCGGCCTGATTGACCCGCTCAGTACCAACATCGACTTTGCTCAACGAGGTGTCGATCAGGGTTCGAATATCCTTAGCCGCACTGGCGCTTCGGCTGGCGAGACTGCGAACTTCCTGTGCAACCACCGCAAACCCTCTACCATGCTCGCCAGCCCGCGCCGCTTCTACGGACGCGTTTAGCGCCAGAATATTCGTCTGGAAGGCGATATTATCAATAAGGGTAATGATATCGGCGACCTGGTGCGAGCTGGCGCTGATGTCCTGCATGGTATCGACGATCTCGCCAACTTCTTCGCCGCTGCGCCGTGCCGTCAGGGTGGCATTTTCCGCCAGTTGACTTGCCTGGCGGGCGTTATCCGCATTATGGCCAACGGTTGAGGCAAGCTGCTCCATGCTGGAAGCAGTTTCCTCCAATGAGGACGCCTGTTGCTCAGTGCGTGATGAAAGATCGTTGTTGCCACTGGCGATCTGTTGCGAGCGCTCAAAAATTGACGCACCACTGGTACGGACGACACCCACCGTTTGCGACAGCGACGCTTGCATATGGGCCATCGCAACGTAAAGACGACCAATTTCGTTATTACCAGGCGCGGTAATCTGCTGGTTTAAGTCGCCTTTTGCCATGCGTTCGAAGTAACCCACCAGATTGTCCAAAGGACGCAGCACATTCGCTGCCACCCCCCAAACCACTGCCACTACCGTGGTGAGCGTCACCAGCACCACGGCTAGGAGACTCCAGCGTATTTGCTCGGCGAACGCTGTAAACGCCTGCTGCTGGGAGGCTAGATCGCTACTGTTTTGCACGATATCTGCCCCATGATGGAGAGCATAAAGGCCGATACCACACGCCACCAGCACCATCGTCGACAGCGTCACCAGCACCAGTCCCCAACTCAGCCGGACGGTCATGTTATTCATTACTTGCCGTATCACCTGCCCCACCTACCGCACTCCTTATCGCCAGAAGCGCCCCCTCACTCCATTGCGGTGAGGGCGCTGACCGCATGATCCCTGGACACTCTTCCCTGTGCGTCAACTTTCTTTAACTCTGGCTGGCGCCGTCCACCAAGGCCATCTCTTCGCTGGTAAGCAGTTTGTCGATATCGACGATCACCAGCATGCGATCGTCAAGGCTGCCGAGTCCGCTAAGGAAATCGGAAGACAGAGTGACGCCAAACTCGGGGGCAGGCTTGATCTGGTCGGGCGTCAGCGTCATGACATCGGATACGCCGTCAACCACAATACCCACAATCCGGTCAGCCACGTTGACAACGATCACCACGGTTTGGCCGCCGTACTCGACATTTTCGAGGTGGAACTTGATGCGCAGGTCGACGATCGGCACGATCACGCCGCGCAAGTTGGTCACCCCTTTAATGAAGTCAGGTGCGTTGGCAATGCGCGTTACGTTCTCGTAGCCGCGAATTTCCTGAACTTTCAGAATATCGATGGCGTACTCTTCGTCACCTAGCGAGAACACCAGAAATTCGCTGTTATCCGCTTCAGTCGCGAGGACCGCCCTATCGTTTGCTTGGCTCATGACGGTTCAGACTCCTTGTAAAAAGACATGGTTTGCGTTTTGGCTGGTTTTGCAGCCTCTTTTTTTGCCCGGCTCAGTCGATGCAAGCCGGAAATATCCAGAATCAGGGCTACGCTACCGTCGCCAAGAATGGTGGCCGCAGAGATGCCAGGCACTTTGCGGTAGTTATCTTCCAGGTTCTTGACCACTACCTGCTGCTGGCCAACCAGCTCATCGACCAGCATGGCATAGCGACGTCCCTCACCTTGCACAATCACCGCAATGCTTTTGGTCGGGTCGGTAATGGCATTTTCGACGTCCATCACTTCGTGAATGGCGATCACCGGCAGGTATTCGTCGCGCACCTTGAGGACGACGTCGTCACCCGCCATGGCATACATGTCATCTTTATTGGGCTGCAAAGACTCCAACACGGTGGAAAGCGGCAGGATAAAGGTTTCCCCCCCCACTTTAATCGACATGCCGTCCAGAATGGCCAGTGTCAGGGGTAACACGATACTCGTGACGGTGCCCTCACCTTTTTTGGATTGGATCTCGACACGCCCACCCATGCCCTGGATGTTGCGTTTCACCACGTCCATACCGACGCCACGCCCCGATACATCGGTGACTTCGTTGGCGGTGGAGAAACCCGGTGCGAAAATCAGCTGATAAACCTCTTCATCCGACATTGTGTCGGATACATTCAGGCCGTTTTCCTTGGCTTTGGCAAGCAGGCGGTCGCGATCAAGGCCAGCGCCGTCGTCACGCACTTCAATCAGGATGTTGCCGCCCTGATGGCGGGCAGCCAGGGTCAGCTTGCCGGTGCGCGGTTTGCCGATCGACTCGCGCACATCGGGCATTTCAATGCCATGATCAAGGCTGTTGCGTACCAGGTGGGTTAACGGATCGGTAATTCGTTCTACCAGGCTTTTATCCAGTTCGGTGGATTTGCCTTCGGTGACAAGCTCGATCTCCTTGCCCAGCTTACCGGCGGTATCGCGTACGACCCTTGGGAAACGGCTAAACACAAACTCCATGGGAATCATGCGGATCGACATGACCGATTCCTGCAGGTCCCGGGCATTGCGCTGTAACAGGCTCATGCCGCTTTGCAGCGAACTGTTGACACCCGACTGCTCACCCAGGTCGCTGACCGTTTGATCGAGCATCGACTGGGTGATGATCAGCTCACCAACGAGATTGATAATCTGATCGACCTTGTCCACCGATACACGTATCGACGAGGACTCGGAGGCCGCTTTCTTCGCTTTGCCCTTGGCCTGCCCATCGCCAGCCTCGGTCTTGGCAGGTGCCGGCGGCGACGCTTTTTGTTCAGTTGCTGGTGCCGACGTTTCTTGCTCGGTGGGTGGCTTGGCTTCAGGCTGCCCTGCTGACGCGTCTGCTTTCACCTCGCCAGTTGCAACCGGCTGGATATCAATTTGGTCGGGCTCGATAATAAAGCACATGACCGCTTCAATATCGTCAGCGCTTACGCTACCACTGAGCACGACTTCGTAGCGCTTATCGTCGCCCGACTGGGACTCGATATCGCCTAGTTGCTCCAGCTCTTCAACCAGCAGTAGGCGATCCTTGTCATCCACATTGATCAGCGCCACTTTCAACTGGCCAGTGCTGTTCGCCTGTGGTGCTTCATCTGCAGACAAACCGTCAGCGGATGCCTCTTCGGTTGACGCCGCCGGAGTGCTCGCCGACGATGTTGTTTCAGCAGGCGCTTCGAGGGACTGACCAATCTCTTCAAGGGCTATCTGCTGTAACGTTTGGCAAATTCGTTCATACGTTTCCTGGTCAGGCTCTTCCTCGTTGCGATAGGCATTTAATTGCTCGTGCATAATGTCTTTGGCCTCTAAAAATGTATCAACGAGGTCAGCCCGCAGCGCTAGCTCCCCTTTACGCGCGTAATCCAGAAGATTTTCCATGATGTGCGTGGTGTTTTGCAGAACGCCAAATCCGAAAGTGCCTGCGCCACCTTTAATCGAATGTGCGGCACGAAAAATAGCGTCGAGCTGCTCGCTGTCAGGATTATCCACATCAATCTCTAGCAGATGCTGCTCCATATCCGCGAGCAGCTCTTCTGCCTCTTCAAAAAAGGTGTCAAAAAAATCGGCTATATCCATGCACCATCCCCTACCTTCACGTCAAAGTGTTAGCACAAGCGCAGCGTTATTCGGCGCTCGTTGTCTCTTGTTCTAAGTCTGGCTGTTCTGGGTCTATCGCTTGCTCTGGGTTTTCCGCTGGAGTCGCCTCTTCAGGTACACCAATTGCGTCTTCCGCAGTTTCTGATAGCACCGTGGAAACATCGGTTTCCATCACCACCGGATTGCGAATGGCCTCGGCAATTTCGGGTAACAACACGATCAACTCAATGCGTCGATTGATCGGGTCGTCGGGTGCAGTGTCGGGCAGCAGCACCCGGTCTGCATAGCCGGAAACACGCAACAGTTGACCCGGATCAAGTCCTCCCGCAACCAACTCTCGGCGGGAGGCGTTGGCCCGGTCATTCGACAGCTCCCAATTGCTATAGCCTCGATAGCCACCGGCATAAGGCACGTTATCCGTGTGCCCCCCGATACTCAGGTCGTTGGGCAGCTCATTGAGCAGCGGCGCAATGGTTCGCAGCAGATTACGCATATAGGGTGCCACCTGGTCGCTGCCCAACTCGAACATGGGTCGCTGCTCGGTATCCAGCACCTGAATACGCAGGCCTTCGCGAGTCAGGTCAAAACGCAGCTGTGAGCGCAACTCGCGTAGTTCAGGATCGAGCTCAATCGCGCGCTCGATACGCTCCTGGACATCCATGAAAAAGCGTCGCTCCTGCTCGCTAGGCCGCGTTGCCTGCTTTAAATCAATGCGTGCGCGTTCACCATCGCTGTGCGTTGGATCAGGGCCGCCGCCAGGAATCGCACTCGTACTTCCGGAGCGGTCACCACCGGTAATAGCGGTCGTCAAGGGTGTACTGAAATATTCAGCGACGCCTTGGCGCTCTTCCTCGCTGGACACGCTGAGTATCCATAGCACCAGAAACAGCGCCATCAGTGCAGTCATGAAATCGGCGAGGGCTATTTTCCATGCGCCACCGTGGTGCGCATGCACGACTTTCTTGCGCCGAATAATGATCGGCCGCTTATCTCCCGCCGCACTCATGCACTACCAGCCTTTTTCGCGTCGCGTACGTAGTCTTCCAGCTCGTTGAAGGTAGGACGCTCAGTGCTGTGCAGCGCCTTCCTGCCAAATTCCACCGCCAGCTGAGGGGCATAGCCATGCAGGCTTGCCAGAAGCGTCACGCGAACACACTGGAGCATTTTTTCCGCTTCTTTCGCCTGCCGATCGATCGTGCTGGCTACCGGGTTGATAAACCCGTAACCCAGCAGAATCCCAAGGAAGGTACCCACCAGCGCTTGGGCGATCATCTCCCCCATCTGCTCTGGGCCGGCATCAGCATAAGTCAGCGCTTTCACCACGCCCATTACCGCCGCCACGATGCCAAAGGCAGGCATCGCATCGCCGACCTTGGAAATCGCGTCGATAGGGATGTGAGCTTCCTGTTCGAAGGCCTCAATTTCATGCAGCATCAGCTCATCAATCTCCATGGGCTCCATGCCGCCGCTGACCATCAGGCGCAGATAATCGGTAAGGAAGTTCATGATATGAGGATCTGCCAACACCGTAGGGTGCTCTTGAAACAGCGGGCTTTCCTGGGGGTTATCGATATCTCGCTCTATCCCCAGCATGCCTTCACGACGAACCTTGGAAAGCAGCTTGTACTGCAGCGCCATCAACTCCATGTACATGGCTTTGTTGTACTTTTTCGTGCGCTTCAGCTTGGGCATGATTTTGAAGGTGGCCTTGATCGCTTTGCCGTTGTTGGCAGCAAGAAAAGCCCCTACCCCGGCACCTCCGATCATCAACAACTCAAGCGGCTGAAACAGGGGACCCATGCTGCCCCCCGCCAGCACGTAGCCACCAAATACCGACAGTAATACGACGATGTAACCTAAGAGGATCAGCACAGGCAGTGTCCTTCACTATTTCAATGGTCTATAACGGAACCAACGGCGACCCGTTACGTCAAAAAATCACGTTATGTTTGATGCCGATTTACACATCTGCCGCGTTTTGCCGGCCCGGGAGGGCGGTTGGCAAATGCCGCAGACATAGTCGTGCATCGGGTTATGAGCGTGAGCAACAAAACGACCTCCGCAACGGGTACACGGCGTCAGCTGGAGCAAGTCGCTCTCAAAAAAACGTACCAGCGTCCAGGCGCGCGTCAGCCCCAACACCGGCTCTACGCCCTCAACATCAATCTGTTCGCCGTATAGCCGATAGGCCTTCACGAAGGCATCAATCCGCTCACAGTCAGCTTCTTCCACCAAGCTGGTATAAATGTTGTAAAATAAAGAGGAGTGGATATTGGGCAGCCAGGTAATGAACCAGTCGGTTGAAAACGGCAGCATGCCTTTTGGCGGCGACATCCCTCTTACCTCTTTGTACAGCTTGATGAGACGTGTGCGACTTAGCTCTGTCTCCGTCTCCAATACCTGCAGCCTTGCCCCAAGTTCAATCAGCTCAATAGCGAGCTGCACCTGGTGCATTTCGTCTACCAAGCTTTTTTGACTCACGTGCTGTCCTCCGGCGGCATCGACTCGTACTCCTCACCAGCCAGCAGCAGTGACGCATGCAGGCTTGCGAGGCCTTGATCACGCGGATTGGCTGTCACCTGCTTCAATCGCTCGACGCTTGCCTGACCGAACCGGCAAATCAACTGGTTGGTCCGCGACAGCTTCGTCAGCTGCCGAGCATTGAGCGATAGGATAAGATCCGCCACCTCACCGTCGATTTTCAGACGGAACATTGCGGCCTCACGGTCTTCACTCAACAAGCGCTGTGCGAGCAGCAAGTACGCTAAATTGATTTCTTGTATTTCATCGAGAAAGCTGGTTTGACTCATAGTGGCCTATCGGACGAAACTGACGCCTCTATTAGGGTGGTAATGGCGCCATGAGTGATTTTTTCATACTGACCCAAACTTCATGGTTGCATACCACGTTTACATTGGCTACTCAGCCTTCTCACGCTTGTGTAGCCCAGCCTCCGACAATTCAAATACCCATACCAACAGTTCAGCAATCACCTGATACAGGTTGGCAGGAATCTCTGCATCCAAATCCAGTTGCATCAATAGCGCGACAAGCTCCGGCGCATCATGCACATAAATGCCCTGACGCTGTGCCTCGGCCATGATGCGTTCGGCCAGATCGCCATAGCCCTTGGCCACTACCCGTGGCGCTCGTTCATGATCCTGATAAGCCAACGCCACCGCTTGACGCCGCGATTCATCCGAAGACATCCGGGGCCTCCTCGACGTAGCGTGCACGCACCTGAACCTTGCGCAGATCCAGCGCCTCCAGACGCGACTCAAGCGCAGGAACGCCGGCCTCAAGGCGTTGATGCACTTGCGCTTCACTGGCGGTTAAGTCGATGTTCAAGACACCTCGATAGAGTCGCAGTGACACGCTAAAAGCACCAAAACCAGGCACATCAAGCTGCATATCGGACTGCCAGCTATCATCAGACGACCGCTGCTCTTCGCCGTCTTCCTGATGCTGCCCACGTGTCGGCAGATTAATCGCCAGCGCCATGAAAATACCCGCCCACACGTCACCTTCCCACCGGATCGTGGGTGTCACCAGCATTTCAAGCTGTTGACGCACCAAGCTTTGCAGACTTTCATGCACCACTTCGCGTGGCTGGCGATTGGGCATGACATCCAGGGTGGTGTCGCGGGCCAAACGCGCATCAATGTTCGCTTGTGGCGACTCTTTCGCATGGGGGGCGAGTTCAGCCGTGTTAAATGTTCCTGGACTGCCCACCGGCGACTGAATCGTAGCGGGTGTGTTAACCACCGGGGCACGCGCCGCCGCAGATTCACTGGCTGCAGGTATTAACGATGTGTTGGGTAGGATAGCGGCGTTACCCGGCGGCGGTGGCGCTACCAGCAATGGCGAGGTGGCGCCGGGCACCATACCGGATGACGATATTCCACTCCCACCACCTTGCGGCACCAGACCTGCACCCAGCGCTGTCGACGCCAAAGGCGTTGGTACCGAGGCGCGCGGACCAGGCTGCATTTGCGGCTCTCTCAATAGCTGCTGCCGATTGGCCTCACCTTGAAACCAGCGTTTGAGATGTGCCTCGTAAAACAGGCCACTGTCCCGCACGCTGGCTTCAAGCCGCGCCGCCAACTGTGTCGATGATGGTGACTCGGCCGCATTCATCAACGGCGCTTCGGCACGCATGACGGTGGGTGGCGCGGGAAAGCGAAGCAATACATCCGCAATACTGCGTGCCGCTGGGCTAAAGTGGGTCTGAGTTGAGCCAGGCGGCAATGCCTGAGCATCACCTCGCTGAGGCTGTCGCCCGCCGTCAAGCTGAGACGGCAAACCCCTCATATCCCGTAGTGCTGTATCACGCAGCGCTGTAGAAGCAGGGTCACGTCCATCCAGCCGCGCATCCCCCATCAGGGCGCGCGGGCCTTCACCCGGCACTACCGGTTTAATCGGCTGATCCATTAACCGCTGGTTCGACACATCGCCCCGGCGCCCCAGCACCTGATGAAGCAGGGTATCGATCAGCGGATTAATGGTACTCACGACGACCTCGGCGCCTGGTCATCATTACCGCCAAGCTCATTACCACCTGCCTGCTGTGGCGCATAGGCACGGTGTAAATTGCGCTGACGTTGAGACACATTGATTAACCGCCCCAACTCATCACGACGGGCAATAAGCTGCCGACGGATCTCCACGTCCTGCTCCAGAATCGCTTCCAGCAGCTCTGCTTTACGCTGCTGCGCAGCAGACTCGAGCGTCACCGAGGAGTCCAGCTCGCGCAACTTTTCAACCAGCAGGACATAGTGAGTCCGCTGATCGATCAACTCTGCCCACTGATCATTATCGGCCAGTTCGTGCATATACATAACGCTGTCGAGTAGCGCTGTATAGGTATCAATGAGCGTCTGTTGCGCGTCATCTCGCGTCGTGGTGGAAGCCGCCATTAGTGCCTCATGCAGATTGCTGTTGGCCAATTTCGCGCCATGCAGAGGCAATATCCTCAAGCAGCCGCTCGGCTTCGTCCAAGCTCGCTTCGTCATTGCGCAAATTAGCTGTCAACAACAGGCGTGCAATATAGTTGTACAAAGCGCCTAGTTGCTCTGCAATATCGCCGCCCTGCTCGCGATCAAGTGCCGCCGCCAGGCCATTGTTGACGATATCAAGCGCTTTCGAAATGGACCGCCCTTTCTCAGCCGAGTTACCCGCCTGCATATGGATACGGGCGGCGCGAATGGCGGCTTGCGCACCATCAAAAAGCATAACGATCAGCTGATGGGGATCAGCCGACATCACGCCGCTTTCAACGCCAACCCTTGCATACGCATTGGCTCCTCGGCCATAGGCGGCTGCACCGCGCGAGTACGTCATACGTGCTACTCCTCATCCCGTGGCGACCGGATGCGGCCAGCCACTAAGCAAATTACCGGCAAGCATCAAGCATATCGCTGGGAATGCCTGCCTTAATTGATTATCGGCGAGCGCCAAAGCGACTTTAGTGCTTCAAGGTGTTTTTCTTTGTCTGGCGCTTGTAAGCCCTCTGTCAGCGCCATGGCTATGTCGAGACGGCCACTTCGCTCACCGGACGCCCCAGCTTCTCGACAACATTACCGCGTATTGTCTCACCCAGGTTATCGCGCATCGGTGCATTCGCTGACGTCGCCAGCTGAACCTCCGTGAGATCACCCTCCTCATCAATACGCAATACCCACGCCAGCTGCTCACTGGAAAAGCGCACCAAGGCGCCAACCGGCAAGGACTTAAAGTGCCCCACATAACGCTTGATCCAGTGTGGGTCAAACTGTTGGGAATGGGTCAACAGATGGCGGTAAATTTGCTGTGCCGTTTTCGCGGGACGATCACTTCGGTCGCGCCGCAGGGCTTCCGCGACATCCACAATGGCGCTGGCCTTGGCAAGCTCGTTCAACGATTCTCCCGACACACCGTCTGGATAGCCGCTACCGTCCATGCGCTCGTTGATACCGCCGATCACGGCAGACGCAACACTCTGAGACAGCCACTGGCAACTCTCCAATCGCTCTAACACAAGCGAAACGTGTTCGCTCAATGCCTGGCGATGCGTCGCCTCGAAGTGAGCCGCCTTGAACAACACCTGAGGCACCAGCGCCTTTCCCAGATCATGAACCAGGCCGCTTGCCACGACCGCTTTGCGCACATCGCGGGGCATACCAGCGCCTACCAAATCCAGCAAGTGAACCGCCACGGCAATACCATGGCGAACCAGCAGCGGCTCGGGCGACAGACACCGACAAGCGAAAAGCAGCGATTCACGATCCTCTTCATGCAGCCCCATCAACCGGTCGGCGTATAAGGAAAGCTGGCGCGAGTCGATATCGCTTCCTTGCTGCAGCGACAGCATTTGCCCATCCAGGAAAGCGGCAACCTTGACCAGGCGGCGAGCCATGGGCGTGGCATAGCGCTTTACGTCGCGTCGCCCGACATGCTCACCGGCACCCACTCGCCCAGCTGGCGAGGTAAACAAGGGCGATGGCTGGCGCCCCTCACGATCCTCTTTGGCATAACGGGCCGACTCGCGCTCGATTTCACATACGAAATACCAGACCTGACGCTCCTGATCGGCACTGCATGAACCGAAATAAAACCCGACGCGCAGCAAATTTCGCTCCGGGTCCGGGCGCTGATGGCGAGCCAAGGCCTGAATCTCAAAGTGCGTCCCATCGGGAAATTCAAAGGCAATATCCAATGGCCCCTCAGCGGTTGACAGCATGCCGCTTGCCGTCATTGGCAGCTCCAACTGGCAACCCTGCTGGGATAAGTCGCGCAGCTCGCCATGAATAGCCTCCTGGCCTGGCATGCTGACGTTGGCGGCCACGGGCATGCCAATGCGTAGCTCAGCGCGAAAAGCCTCACGCCGCTGAAGTACGTCCAGATACGACGGATAATCACTGCAGCACAGAAAACGCCCACCAGAACGGCGAGTTTCGGTCAACGATAGCAACGGTGTGCGCAGCACCTTACCTTGCGTTTCCCCCACCAGATAAAACGCCTCACCCTGCTGAAGACGACCGAGCAGGTAATCTACCGACGAAAGATCCAATACCAGGGTTTCGCCCTTGTGCTGCTCCATCAGCACGACCGGTTCCGGTCGCCTATCATCACCCTCCAAGCAAAGCGACGCGCCGCCGCTTTCCACCAATGTATCCAACAGCGACGCCACCGCTACCGGGTTTGCAACTCGCTCATATTCTTCCTCAAGGGCCACCATGCTCTCCTTACCTCTCCCATTGCCTCAGCGGATTATGCGCAAAGCGCTACACAATACCAGAAGCTGACGACAACAAGGATGCGCCACCCTTCGATGCAAGGTTTCGCTTAGCGACTATCCTAAACGCGACTATGCTAAACAGGGTGACAAAGTTAACTTATCCACCAATACTGCTTTGCCGACACTAAAGTTATCGTTAGCAGGGCCGATCAACATAGCGTAAGTATTAGATGCAAGAGCCTAAAAGTCGCTCCAATAAGGCCTCATGCCAGAAGAACTTATCAACCAGCGCTGGCCATTGGGGGCAGGTACAAAAAACAGGGGAATACGCACCATGAACTCATCCAGCATTGACGCAATCAACCTCGCTCAGACGACTCAGTTGAATATGCTGTCGCCGCGCCAGCGTCTTGACGACGCATTAGAGGTCCTTTCTGCCCCCGGAAGCCAGCTGAGCGAGAACCAGCAGGCTGAACCCACTGCCGGGGAGCTCGTTGAACCCATCCAGCGCATTAATGAAGTGATGCGAGAGCGGGGGATAGAATTTGAAATCAGCGAAGATTTGTCGCGGGTCATCACTCGTGTGGTTGATCGTGATTCGGGTGACGTTATTCGACAGATTCCTGCCGAGGAAGTTATCCGCATTGCCGAACAGCTACAGGAAATGCGCGGCCGGTTCATCTCGCTGGAAGCTTGAACCACTGACACAAAAACCCGCTACTAACAGACCGCAATCAACAGAGGTAGCACAAACAGTTAGTGCGTTACGGGGTTACACCTGCATATTCATAACATCCCGGTAGGCTGACACCAGGCGATTGCGCACCTGTAACCCCATCTGAGAGGCAACACTCGCCTTCTGCATATCAATCATGACATCCGCCAATTCGAGGTTGGGGTCCCCCGCCTGAAACGCCTTCGCCTTGTTGTTGGCATCCAGCTTTAGCTGATTGATGCGCTGAATGGACGCCTGCAGCTCACCGCCAAAACTGCCATGCCCTGCCGACTGGACAAGTGCACCACTTTGCATTGGCTGATTTGCCGCCTGGCTGGCCAACCCCTGCATCTGCTGCAGCGTTGCCTGTATTGCAGGAGTACTCATGTTATCGCCTCAAGCAGTAAAATGGCTGAACGTACGAAGCCTATCACCAGTATGACAAAGCTCATACGGACAATTACGTACAAAAAGCCAAGCTTTTCGTTCCTTTATGGTTGCCCAGCCACCGGATAATGGCGTTCATCATAATTACGCCTCATCTTTTCGGCGGATAACCGCGATTGACGGAATTTAGCCTATGCCTTCTATGGTGATGTGCCTGGGCAGCTACCTGTTTTGCTTGTCCCAAGGGAGGGATTCATGAGCGAAGCGGGTGCTGCGGCGGGCCGTCAGACGAACACTACCACGCCCTCAGCTCGTGACGGCGCAGGTAATGATAATACGAAAACTTCCTTTGCTGACCGCGTGCTGTCTCAGTTGCGCGGCAATCCGCTTGTCGCTCTGCTGGTGGCTGGCGCCGCGACCATTGCCGTGATTGCCGTCCTGATGATGTGGGCAAGCAGTCCCGACTATCGCGTGCTGTACAACAATCTTGATGAGGCGGACGGCGGCCGCATTATTACCGAACTTGATGGTCGCGGCGTGCCTTATCGCTTCAGCGACAACGGTCAGGCGTTGATGGTTCCCGGCGATCAGGTGCACTCTCTGCGCCTCTATCTTGCTGAGCAGGGCCTCCCACAGGGGGGGAATGTTGGCCTGGAACTCATGGACAACCAGGCGTTCGGGATCAGTCAGTTCGCCGAGCAGGTCAATTATCAACGGGGACTGGAAGGTGAGCTAAGCCGTTCCATTGAGTCATTAGGGCCTGTAGAAGGCGTTCGTGTTCACCTATCGATGGCCAAGCCCTCGGTGTTTATTCGCGATCGAGAGCCCGCGAAAGCCTCGGTGGTACTGACCCTGTTGCCCGGGCGCGTACTTGGCGATGGCCAGGTTAGCGCCATTGTTCACATGGTATCGAGCAGCGTGCCTGAGCTGGCGCCCGAAGATGTCTCCGTGGTCAACCAAAATGGCCGCTTACTGTCGGCAGACGTCGGCGGCAATAATGACCTTGATGGTAGCCAACTGGAATATCTGGCTGAGGTCGAGCGTTCTTATCAGCGGCGTATCGAGAACATCCTCACACCGATTCTCGGCGAAGAAAACGTGCGCGCTCAGGTAGCCGCTCAGGTGGACTTCTCCCAGCGGGAAGAAACGTCTGAACGCTACGGCCCCAATCAACCGCCTAACGAAGCCGCCGTTCGCAGCCGCCAGTTAAGCCTGTCGTATGACGGTGAAAACCTACTGAGCTCCGGCATCCCTGGCGCACTCAGCAACACCCCGCCTGGAACAGCGCCCTCCCCCATCAATCAGCCTGATGAGGACGGTGAAGGTGACGAAGACGGCGAAGAAGCCCCTGAAGATGCCCTTCGCAACCTGCAGCAAGACGATGTCGTCAATTACGAAGTTGACCGCAGTATTGAGCACGTTCAACACCGGCTGGGTCGCGTTGAGCGCCTGACGGCCGCGGTTGTCGTGAACTACCGTGAAACCATCAACGAAGAAGGTGAGCCAGAGCAGGTGCCTCTCTCGAACGAGGAAGTGCAACAGATCGAGCGCCTGGTGCGCCGGTCGATGGGCTTCTCTGAAGCGCGCGGTGACGCAATCGATGTGGTCAACACCCCGTTTGTCGATATGGAAGAGGACACCCGTGAAACGCCCGAGTGGTGGCAGCGTCAGGGGACTCTTGAGCTGGCAGCGCAGCTGGGCCGTTACCTGCTCGTCGCGCTTGCCGCGCTGCTGCTGTACCTGCTGATACTAAGACCGCTCATCAAGCGCTATACCGAATCGCCTGTCATGTCGACAGCCACGCCTGGCGCAGGCGTTCAGGCTCGGGTTGGGGATGATGAAGATGAGTCGGTAGAAAACGAAGAAGACGCCGACGAGACATACCAAAAGCCGAAACGCCGGCGCAAGACATCGCTGTACGAGCACAACCTCAACGACCTGCGCGAAATGGCGCAAGAGGATCCCCGCATGGTAGCGATGATCGTGCGCAGCTGGATGAATGCCAATGAGTAATGTAGTTGCCAATATGGGCGGCGCCCGCAAGAGCGCCATCCTGTTACTCGCCCTGGACGAGGACAGCGCCGCTGAAGTGTTCAAGTACATGAACGCCTCGGAAGTCCAGGAAATCAGTATGGAAATGACCCGCCTTCAGCAAGTCTCCCACGACGACATGAAAGCGGTGCTTGAGGCATTCCATAAAGAGACGGAAGAGTTTGTCGCGCTCAACCTTAACTCCAGCGAGCATATTCGCTCGGTGCTTACCAAGGCGCTGGGCAGCGACCGCGCGTCCAGCCTGATTGAAGACATCCTGGAAAGCAGCGCTGAGACCTCCGGGATCGACTCGCTCAACCTGATGGAAGCCTCGATGGTCGCCGAGCTCATCCGCGATGAGCACCCGCAGATCATTGCCACCATCCTGGTCCATCTGGATCGTCACCAGGCGTCAGATGTGCTTGAACTGTTTGAAGAGAAACAGCGCAACGACGTGGTATTACGTATCGCCACCTTCAGTGGCGTTCAGCCCGCCGCCCTGCAGGAGTTGACCGAGGTCCTCTCCAGCATGCTCGATGGCCAGAACCTCAAGCGCAGCAAAATGGGTGGCGTAAGAACGGCAGCGGAAATTCTCAACCTGATGAATTCGTCTCAGGAAGAAACGGCGATCGAAACCGTACGTTCCCACAGCGAAGATCTGGCACAAAAAATTATCGACGAGATGTTCCTGTTCGAGAACTTGCTCGACCTGGACAACCGCGCGATCCAGATGGTCCTGCAGGAAGTCGAGACCAATTCGCTGGTGATCGCCCTCAAGGGCGCCCAGGACGCCCTGGTGGACAAGTTCCTGCGCAATATGTCTCAACGTGCTGCTGACCTGGTCCGCGAGGACATGGAAGCCCGCGGGCCCATTCGCGTGTCTCAGGTTGAAGCCGAGCAGAAGACGGTTCTTCAGGTAGTGCGCCGCCTGGCGGATTCGGGTGAAATCGTCCTGGCAGGAGGAGATGATGAATATGTCTGAGACCCAATCGCCGCAGTTCGATCGTCACCAACAGTGGCGGCGCTGGCAGATGGATGAGCTCCTCCGCCCGGCCGGCGCTGGCGAACATGAGACCTCAGCGTCGGCATCGTCCCACCAGCGTAAGATCGACGCCGCTCAGAAAGCCGCCAAGGAGGCACAGCGGCGCGAAGAACAGGCGCGCCAGGCAGAATACGACAAACTACGCGAGCAAGCCGAAGCTGACGGTTACCAGGCTGGCCTCGCTCGCGGTCATGAAGAGGGCTTTGCAAAAGGCCTTGAGGAAGGCCGCCAGCAGGCCGAGCAGGAACTCGCTCAGCGAATAAAAGACACCTTGACTCCGCTTGGCAACCTTGCCAAGCAGTTTTCGGACGCACTCACGCAAATTGACGACGCCATTGCCCATGATCTGGTGGCGTTGGCCACCACAACAGGCAAACAGCTTGCTGCCGAGGCACTGAATGAAACGCCCGAGCGTATATTGACACTGGTACGCGAGCTACTGCATACCGACCCCCCGCTTGTCGGCCAACAGCGGCTGTGGCTAAACCCTGATGACCACGCGATTGTCGCAGAGCACCTCGGGGTTGAGCTTGAAGCCGCCAACTGGAAACTCCAGCCCGATGATCAACTGGCCCGAGGCGGATGCCGGGTGACCAGCGCTCAAGGCGAGCTCGATGCCACCTTCGAGAGCCGCTGGCAAGCCGTGCAAGCCCAGGAGCGCAAGCGCCAATCCAATCCACCCAAGTCGTCGACGTCGTCATAGGGGCTGCCATGACCACTGCTTGTCCTCACCAATTCCGCTGGCAAAAAGCCATCCGCCGCACCACGCAGCGGGTTGGTTCTTTACCGCGTGTGGGCACCAGTGGTCGCGTCATACGGGCAACCGGCATGGTCGTCGAAGTGGTCGGGCTTCGCGTTGCGGTCGGCAGCGCCTGCAAAATCGAACTACCGAAAAGTGATGCGCATCTTGACCAACCTTATGCCGAAGCGGAGGTTGTCGGGTTCGCCGGGGATAAGCTCTACCTGATGCCTCTTGAGCAAATCTCAGGCCTGATGCCCGGCGCCCGCGTATCACCGCTGAGCGACGGAAGCGGCCACAGTGCAAGGCGCTTTCCCATCGGCGAGGAGCTGCTGGGTCGCGTACTTGACGGCAATGGCAATCCGCTTGATGACCGTGAGCATCTGGACGACACTGCCCGCGCCACCCTCGATACGCCACCGCTGAACCCTCTATCCCGGGCGCCCATCGAGTCTCAGATCGATGTCGGCATTCGCTCGATAAACGCACTGCTGAGCGTCGGCCGGGGTCAGCGCATGGGGCTTTTCGCCGGGTCAGGGGTCGGCAAATCGGTGCTTTTGGGCATGATGGCACGCTATACCAAGGCGGATGTCATTGTCGTAGGCCTTATCGGCGAGCGTGGCCGAGAGGTGCAGGATTTCATCGACAATATTCTCGGCCCCGAAGGCCGTCGCCGCGCCGTGGTCGTTGCCGCACCGGCTGATACGTCGCCCCTGCAGCGCCTCCAGGGGGCCGCCTACGCCACGCGGCTGGCCGAAGGGTTTCGCGATGAAGGCCGCGACGTTCTACTGATCATGGATTCCTTGACGCGCTTTGCCATGGCCCAGCGCGAGATCGCCCTTGCCATTGGCGAACCTCCGGCCACCAAGGGATATCCGCCGTCGGTCTTTGCCAAGCTGCCTAGCCTGGTCGAGCGCGCAGGTAATGCGGAACGGGGCGGCGGCTCGATTACCGCGTTTTACACTGTCTTGACCGAGGGTGATGATCAACAGGATCCGATCGCGGATTCCGCTCGGGCGATCCTCGATGGTCATATTGTCCTTTCGCGTACGTTAGCCGAAGCAGGCCACTACCCGGCTATCGATATTGAAGCCTCCATCAGCCGCGCCATGACCGCGATCACCGACGAAGCTCAACAACGTCAGTCACGTGTTTTCAAGCAGTACTTCTCGCGTTATCAGCGTAATCGCGACCTGATTAGCGTGGGCGCCTACTCGCCCGGTCACGACCCGCAGCTTGATGAGGCGGTGAAGCGTTTTCCAGAACTTGAGCACTTTCTACAGCAGAATATTAACGAAAGCGCCACCATCGACGCTTCCCGACAAGCCCTGAATGCCCTGGTTGGAGAGTCCGCATGAGCCGAACGCAGCTGGAGATGCTTGCCGATTTAGCCCGTGAAGCCCGCGACCAGGCGGGTATTGCCCTCGCCCAGGAGCGACAGGGGGAACAACAGACAACCGCTCAATTGAATTCGCTAAAGCGCTATCGCGCAGAGTACGCCGAGCGTTTGCAGCAGGCGATGCGCGAAGGAATTGATCCGGCCACGATGTACAACTACCAGCAATTTCTTGGCTCGCTGGATGCTGCATTGGATCGCGCTCGCCATACGCTGGCGGCACAGCAAAAACGCGTGGAAAAACGTCAACAACATTGGCAACAAGAGCAGCGTAAGCTGTCTTCCTACGATACACTGACCTCACGACGGCTAGTGGAAGAACACCGACGCCTTGAGCGTTATGAACAGAAAACCAATGACGATTTGGTGACTAGCCGTTTGGCTCGCCAACGTAATGAGACGCCGCAGTAGCGGTGCCGGGGAACTGAGCATGAATATTCACCAGTTGCTATCAACGACGCAAGGTCAAGCGACCAGCAGCCAGCAAGGCAACGCGACAACAGCTGACAGTGCGCGTGGATTTTTTCAGCAAGCGCTTTCCCAGGCGTCTGCTTCGCCTCATCAACGCCTTGCCAGTGCACAGGTTACCTCCCCCTTAAACCAGGCAGGCAATAGCCCGATGGATAATGGTCAGCCTACAGAGGCAACATCGCTGTCGGCCTGGCTGGAATCACTTGGTTTAGATATTAGCCCTGAGGCCCTGGAGGCACTGGTGGCACGCTTTGCCTCGGACGGTGGCGAGTCAATGCCTGAGGAAATGACCCGCCTTGATGCTTCCGAGAGCCTGGATAACGCCACACTTGATGAAATTGCCCAGCGCCTCGCGCTAATGGCAAACTTCAGTAATACCGCCAGCGAGTCCCAACAGCTCCCGGGCAACAATGGAGCGGCACCCACCGCCACTGAGCTTGCCGAACAGCTAGGCATTGAGGAAGGTGAAGCAGAGCAATTGGTGAGCCTGCTCAGCGCCTTTTCTGCTTCTCAGGGCCAGACAGCCAATACCCGGCCATCCGGTGCATCGCGAGGACTGAGCGATATCGCACAGTCACTAGGTACTTCGCCTCAAACGGCTGACGCGAGCAAGGGCTCGCGAGCGGAGAGCCTATTAAGCCAGGTCGACGCACGGTCAGCCTCTCGTCAAGGTCCGGAAACCTGGGTGAATGCGCTCGACACCTCAGGACGCGCGGCTGACGGAGCTGTCAAAGCCAATCTGGTTCTGCCCACAACGTCCTCGGAAACACTGCTCAACACCCTGTCGTCGAATAACGCCGCGCAATCCAGCGGACAGGCGTCCGCACAAGCGACTAGCGTTCAGCCAACACCGACGAACAGCCTGGGTAGCGCTGCCAACCCGGCACCTGCCGCGGTCAACACCCCGGTGACCAGCCCCGCCTGGCCGCAGCAACTAGGTCAGCAGCTCGTCCAGTTCGCCCAGCGAGGGGGAGACCAGCTTGTGCAAATGCAACTACATCCCGCCGAGTTGGGCGCCCTCTCCATCTCCTTGAAGTTTGGCGAACAAGGCGCCCAGGCACACTTTTTATCCAGCCACGCTCAGGTTCGCCAGGTCATCGAGCAGGCCATCCCCCAGTTGCGTGAGGCGCTGGCCGAGCAGGGTATTTCGCTTGGCGAAACCTCGGTTGGCGAGCAGCGCGAATCAAGCGAGCAGGGTTTTGCACAGCAGCAGGCTAGCCCGGGTGGTCAACCTGGCACTGAAGGGGGCGAGGAAGGTAGCGGCTTGGCACCAACTACCCTTAATGCGCCCATCACAATGGATGGCAGGGTTGATCTGTACGCTTAACCGGATAATTCGCCAGGACAACACGTCTTCCGTGACCACTCAAATGGCACTTGGAAGCTAAGCCAAAAGATAGGCTTGCCAAGCGAGCCTGTTCATTTCATCACTAGCATGCGCTTTAGGCATAATGCCACGTTAACGCCACGCATGGAGATTACGGGAACGACCAATGGCTGAATCAAGCGGCGGACCAAAAAAACTACTTTGGGTCATGATCATTTTAGTACTGCTCTCCTCTGCCGGTGCAGCAGCCGCCATTTATATGGTGCTGGATGAGCGTGATGATGATAATCCGGAAGCCCCCTCCGAGGAGGTTGTAGAGTCAAAGCCACCGGTATTTCTGACCATCGAGCCCTTCACCGTTAATCTGGCTGATGATCGTCATGGTACACGCTTGTTATATGCGGGCATTACGCTTCGCGTGGAAGATGAAGCTACCCGGGAGTTACTGGAAACCCATATGCCACAGGTACGCAGTCGGTTACTGACGGTATTATCGGGTCAGGAGGCCGGCCAGTTGACATCCTCAGAAGGCAAGCAGCAACTAGCCGCCGCCATCAATGAAAGGCTGAGCGAGCCTTTCGACGAGAACCAGCCACCGCCTGAGCTGCGTGAAGTGCTGTTTACTGAATTCATTGTGCAATAATTTCGGGAACTGGAGCCGTTCATGTCGCAGGACGATCTACTGTCCCAGGAAGAAATTGACGCCCTGCTGAAAGGGGTCAGTGGTGATGACGAGTCATCAGCTTCCTCGGCCCAGTCGCAGGATGAATCAAGGATACGGCCTTACGATCCATCCACGCAGCATCGCGTTATTCGCGAGCGACTGCATGCTCTGGACTTCATTAATGAGCGCTTTGCACGTTACTTCCGTACCGGCTTATTCAACTTGCTCCGGCGCAGCGCTGACATAACGGTTGAATCGGTTCGTTACCAGAGCTTTAGCGATTTTTCGCGCAATGTGCCCGTGCCAACCAACCTGAACATCGTCTCGATGCGCCCGCTACGTGGCTCTGGCCTGATCGTATTTCCGCCTAATTTGGTTTTCATGGTGGTCGATAACCTGTTTGGCGGCGACGGACGCTTTGTCACAAAATCGGACGGGCGCGAGTTTACCAATACCGAGCAGCGTATCATCCACCGACTGCTAGGCTTGGCCATTGATGCCTATCAAGAAGCCTGGAAAGTCGTTTATCCGCTGGACATCAGTTTCTTGCGCTCGGAAGTACAGTCAAAATTTGCCAACATTACCAACTCACCCAATGAAATCGTGGTGAACACGAAATTCAATATCGAGGTGGGCAACCTGTCGAGCAATTTTCAGGTCTGCATGCCTTACGCCATGATCGAACCGCTACGCGATCTTCTGGCGAACCCGATCAACGATAGTAACCACGATCAGGACGGCACCTGGTCGCGCCGGATGGCAAGTGAGTTACGCGAGTCGGAAATCGAGTTAGTGGCTGAGTTTGCACAAATACCCAGCCGTATTTCCCATGTCATGGGACTCAAGAAAGGCGACGTACTGCCGTTGGAAATTCCCTCTACGGTTACCGCCAACGTTGATGGCGTACCCGTGATGGAGTGCGAGTACGGTAGCCAGCGTCAGCAGCGTGCCTTGCGTGTCAAGCGCTTGATTGATCACGCCGCCATGAACAATGTACCGTCCAACGACTTTGCCAAAGGGTCGACGCGACAGAAAGCCAAGGAATCTAAAGCATGACGGATCCTAAGAAACCCGATCAGAACATCTCTGACGACGACTGGGCATCTGCCATGTCGGAACAGGAGCAGGAAGAAACCGCTGCCTCATCCGAGGCCGCTGACGGGGAGGATGAAGATCCCTGGGCAGCGGCGATGGCAGAACAGCAAGCCGTCGAAGAAGAAGCCTCAGCAGAAGAAGAAAGCGCAGCCGATGAAGTGCCCGCAAGCGAAGCCAAGGCGGCCAGCGACGATGTTTTTCGTCCGCTGACCCAGGAAGGTGGCGCCACGCCTTCGCGCGATCTCGAAATGATCATGGATATTCCAGTCAAGCTGACCGTTGAGCTGGGGCGTACGAAGCTGACCATCAAACAGCTGCTTGAACTGGCGCAAGGGTCGGTGATCGAACTCGACGGGCTCGCCGGTGAGCCCATGGATATCCTGATTAACGGCTATCTGGTGGCTCAAGGGGAAGTCGTTGTTATCGAAGACAAGTATGGCATCCGTATCACCGAAATCATTACGCCGTCTGAGCGCATTCACAAACTGAACCGATGAGCAGTGAAGCCGCTTCAATACAAAATGGGTCGCTCGACGCACTAAGTAGCGGTGGAGATTCCTTGATTGGCATGGCCATGCTGGGCAAGACAGCCGCGGCGCTGGCGCTGGTCATTGCGATCATTTTGCTGTGCACTGCATTGCTCAAGCGCCTCGGCAATGCCAAACGCGCTGGCGGACAGCTTCAGCTGATTAGCAGTATTGCTGTAGGTAATCGTGAACGCGTGGTCATCGTGCAGGTTGAGGATACGTGGTTGGTGTTAGGCGTCGGTAGTGGGCGAATTAACAAACTACACGAGCGACCGGCACCAGCCACACCGCCAGCTGAGACACCTCAGGCACCATCTAGCTTTGCCAAGCGATTTGCCCAGGCACTTGCACACAATGTGACCCAAAAGCGCCGCGGCCAAACGCCCTCACCGACCTCTGATACAGACCGAACCCCATGAGGATTGAAACCTTGCGTCAGCCGCATTATCAGCGGTGGCGGTGGCTCATTGTTATTGGCTTACTGCTGTGCCTCTTGCCGGTCATCGGTTATGCGCAAGAGCTGCCCGGTATCACGACCCAGCCGCTTGAAGATGGCGGCCAGCAGTGGTCGGTTTCTCTACAAACGCTGTTATTTCTAAGTTCGCTGGCGTTTCTGCCCTCCATGCTGCTCATGATGACCAGCTTTACGCGCATCATCATTGTGCTGAGCTTGCTGCGCACGGCCATGGGCACCCAGGCGACACCACCCAACCAAGTACTACTGGGCATCGCGCTGTTCTTGACGTTTTTCATCATGTCGCCGGTGTTGGCCCAGGTCTATGACACTGCCTGGGTGCCGTTAAGCGAAGAAACCATCAACTTTGAAGAGTTTTTGCGCCTTGCGCAGGTGCCGTTTCGTGAGTTCATGCTGGCCCAGACCCGCGAGCCCGACTTGGCCCTCTTCGTTCGCCTGGCGGACGTCGGCCCTATGCAGGGACCTGACGATTTGCCAATGCGCGTTTTACTGCCGGCATTTGTTACCAGCGAGCTTAAAACCGCTTTTCAAATCGGCTTTACGATTTTTATTCCTTTCTTGATTATCGATCTGGTCGTGGCGAGTACGTTGATGGCACTGGGCATGATGATGGTTCCGCCGATCACCATTTCGTTGCCATTCAAGCTGATGCTATTTGTTCTGGTCGATGGCTGGCAGCTGATTGTCGGATCGTTGGCTGAAAGCTTCTACATGATATAGCCGTCATTACGACGATGGAGGCCGAATGACCCCTGAAATGGTCATGACGATTGCGTATCAAGGCATGCGAGTAACGCTGTTTCTCGCAGGCCCCATGTTGCTTGCTGCCCTATTTACCGGCTTGATCATCAGCCTTTTTCAAGCCGCGACGCAAATCAATGAGATGACGCTGACGTTCATCCCCAAAATTCTGGCGGTTTTTGCCGTCCTGGTGCTGGCGGGCCCATGGCTTCTTGGGCTGATCACCGATTTTACCCATCGCTTATTCACCAATATTCCCAGCATGGTGATGTAAGCCAATGGTTGAGGTCACCTTTGCCCAGCTACAGGCATGGCTGGTGGCGTTTATCTGGCCGTTTGCCCGCATTACCGCCTTCATGGCGGCTTCACCTCTGTGGGGTCATTCCAGTGTACCCAACCAGGCCAAGGTAGGCCTCGCGGCGGTCGTTGCGGTGGTGATCGCTCCGATCCTCCCTCCCATGCCAGACGTACCGCTGATGTCCTGGTCTGGCGCCGGCATCATGGTCGAGCAAATCCTCATTGGCATCGCTATCGGCTTGGTCATGCACATTGTATTCGCCGTGGTTCAAGCCGCCGGGGAATTTATCGGCCTGCAGATGGGGTTGGCATTCGCTAGCTTTTTTGATGCCGCCAGTGGTACCAACATCATGGTCTTATCGCGGATTTTATATATGGTCACGCTGTTGATGTTTCTTGCTCTGAATGGCCATCTGATGGTGCTGGAAACGCTGGTGATGAGCTTTCAGAGTCTGCCCATAGGCATCGGCACGCTTAATCCCAACGCCTTCGAACTAATGGCCCGCTACGCGGGCACCATATTTGCCTCAGGGATGCTGCTGGCCCTGCCACTGGTCGGCTCACTGCTGGTCATTAATCTGGCGCTGGGAATTCTGAACCGATCCGCTCCGCAATTGACGGTGTTCAATATCGGTTTCCCGACGTCATTGACGGTAGGACTCCTGCTGATGATGGTGCTGATGACGGATCTTGAGCGCTTTTTACAACGTATTTTCAGCCAGGGGATCGACTTCATGCAGGGTTTGATCGACACCCTCGCACCGTTATCTTGAACTTTTAATAAACGGCTCGCACCATGCAAAAAGCCCCTTGCCATCAATGACAAAGGGCTTTTAATTAACGTCAACAGAATTTCTGTCGCTCAATTTTCCGGGTTTACGTTACAGGTAGTCAAACAGCGACATACCCTTCACATCAACAAAGGCTTTTTGAGAAGCCTGCAGGCCTACCTGGCGTAAACTATATTCAGAGATTGCTTCGTTATAGTCGAGGTCGACCAGATCAGACAATGTCTGTTCATAGTTGAGGCTACGGTTATTGCCCACCGCGTCAATCACATCGAGCTCGTTGAGGCGTGCGCCTGCTGATGCGCGCACGGTTAGAACGTTATCCAGCGCATTGTCCAGGTCACGCATCGAGGTATTGAGCGTGTTGCGCAGATCAGCCTTGTCCGCGTCGTCCTGAACGGGGTTTTCAAGCACACGAATCGCTTCTTCCATGGTGCGGAACAGGTTCGCTTCGCGTTGATCGCTACCCGCCTGGGCTACCAGGATTTCATCCCCCACCGCTGGCTCGCCTTCCAGGTCAACATTTACCCCGCCGAAAGAAACATTCATACCTGGAATGTAGGCTTGATCGGTAAAATCACCATTATTATCGGGATCGTAGGCAACCCAGTTTTCGCTGCCCTCGTCATAGGTCTCAATGCTATAAGTAGGGTTGTTCCCAGCATCCTCATCGAACTGAATGCGATAGCTATCACCATAGCCGTCGTCATTGACATCGCTGACCTGTGGACCGCCAAACGTCACATTGCCAGCATTATCGCTATCCGCTTCAGCCACGTAGCCTGCACTGCTGGGTACGCTTTTGAAAATTGATTCACCATTTTCAGTGACCGGCATCAGGCGTGATGCATCGACGCGCTGTTCACGCGTATTGCTGTCACCTTTATATTCCACATTGCCATCGGCATTTTTGACAAATGGCGGGTTGCTATCATTATAGCCGCCAAACAGATAGCGCCCGTTACCGTCGGTGGCATTGGCCTGGCCCAGCATGGTTTCGTAGACGCCTTTTAGCTCGCTGGCGATCGAATCGCGGTCGACGTTGCTGAGCGTGTCGCTGGATGCCTGGATCAGCAACGTCTTGGCGCTGGTCACGGCGTCGCTGACGCTGTTCAGAATGCTTTCCGTCTGGGCAAGCGAGTTACGCGCTGAGGTTCGGGAATCGGCGTATTGCTCGGTGACCGCCTTGGCCTGGTCAACACCAACGGCGCGCGAGGCTGCCTGAGGGTCGTCGGAAGGATTCACGACGCGACGACCACTTGCAATCTGCTGACTGACTTTCAAAAAATCGCTTTGCTGGCGATTCATTGACGCCGTGCTTTGGTCAAACATGGTAACGCTGCTAATACGCATGACTGTCTATCCTCGAATTAACCGCGTAGATTCAGAATGGTGTCCATTATCGTGCCGGCCGTGTCAATAACGCGGGCGTTGGCCTGATAGAACTGCTGATAGCGGATCAAGTTGGCGGCTTCCTCATCCAGGTTGACCCCTGATTCGGACTGCTGCACCGCGGTTAACTGATCGGTAAGCCCTTGCCGTGCATCCAGGTTCACCTCGGTAATATTGGTACGATTACCCACATCGCTGACCATCGAGCCATAAGCCCCACTCACCGTAGCGCTTCCACCAACGACATTCTGGCTTTGCAGGTCCTGCATGGCCAAGGCATTGCGATTATCACCGGTATTGGCGTCGCTTAAGCTAATCGCGAATGTTGCGGTTTCGCCTGTCTCGGGCAGCTGGTTAATCGTGAACGCAACCCCATCAATCTCGATGCGGTCTCCTTCGGTCAAGGTGTCAGCCCCTGGATTGAAAGCCTCGCCATTAACAGTCAGCGTCGCTGTCGCTGGTGCAGTACCACTGACGGTACCTGTATCGTCAACGTCGAAGGAGTAGCCATCTTCAACCGATAAGGCATCGTCGGCCATGCTGATATCGCCTACATCCAAATCACCTTCAAACTCGGCGAAGCTGCCCGCCGCAATCTTGTCAAGATCGCTGATATTGGCTTCCATACCAGCACCGGCACGGCGTACTGGTTGGATTTCAAACTGATCACCCTCGGCGACAGGTGTCCCGCTGTTAAACGAAAGCGTCACGCCACCAAAGGTAATTTCACCCGAACCGGTGGTAGCATCCCAATTGGATTGATCCACATAGGTGGGACTGTCAGGATCAGCGCTATCCAGCACTTGGCCGTTGTCGTTTCGCGTCACGACAGGCTCGAGGCTTGCGTCAAACGAAACGGTATAATCCGTGGCACGCAGCCTGTCGACCGTCTGCAGGTCAAAATCTGCCGATGACAGCAGGTCAGGGTCGCTGTTGCTTTCGTACCCGTAGCCCTGGGGCGAACGAATCTTGAATAAATCCCCGCCCTGGTCGCCGTTAAGATCAACCCCTTGACGATGCTGATCGTTGACGGCCATGGAAAGCGAAGCAGCCAGCTGGCCAATCTGGTTTTGAGTCTTGTCGAGCGCTTCTTCACGGAAGGTCATCAAACCACCAAGAGAACCGCCGGAAACAGTGGCTTCATCCAGCTGGGTCAGGTTGCCGCCACCGTCGCGGTAACCGATCACGGTCCGCTGCGGATCGTAGTCAGCTTCCATGGTTTCCAGTTGAAAAGAATTGGTGCCGGTAACCAATGGCTGACCATTGGGTAAGCTGACGTTGTAGGTCTTGCCATCCTGAATATTCAGGCGCAGGTCCATTCGCTCGTTAAGGTCGGAGACGAGCTTATCCCGCTGGTTGAGAAGGCTGTTGGGAGCTTCCCCCGTACGAGCCCGGGCAAGGGCAATCTCTTTATTGAGGCCGGCCACTTGCTCGGTGGTGTTATTGATCTGGGTAACTTCGTCTTTCAGTTGACTGTTGATATTGGTCTGCATGTCCTGCAAGTAGCTATCGAACGAGCGGAACTGGGCGCTTAACGTTTCAGCGTTACCTAGCACCCCTTGTCGAGCCGCCGGATCAGACGGCGCGCTGGCCAGATCTTCCATCGCCGAGAAGAAGTCCTGCATCAACGGGGATAGACCCGCCTCGCGGTCGGCCAGCAGATTATCGATCTGGCTGACCTGATTGTAATAGGTCTCCAACGCACTCGACTGGGTTTTGGCACTGTTGAGCTGTTCCGCCACGTACTGATTGAACTGGCGTTCGATATCGTTGACCTGAACACCTGATATCCCCGCGCTGCTCTCACCCAGTTTGGTGATTTCACGGTTGTAACCAGGGGTGTACACGTTGCTGATATTGTTGCTGGTCGTGTTCAGCGCGTTTTGCGCCGCGTTCAAGCCGCTTAGCCCAACAGAAAACATGCTCATGGTTCGATTCCTTTAGCCGATATTTCTATGATCGGCAGCGCGGTACAAAACTTGAATGATGATCTAACGTGAATCCGCCAGGAAGTCACCGGCATCCGGCATTGGCCCCAGGGTGTCCATCACGCTCACCAGCTTTTCAGCATAGCGGGGGTCCGTTGCATAACCGCCACGCTGCAACTCACGCGCCGCCAGTTCGGCTGACGGCGCCTGTGTCACGCCCGCGTAGCGAGGGTTGTTGCCAATCAGGTTGGCATAGTCGGTAAACGCATGCTCATAGGAATCATAAACACGGAAGGTATCAACAATTTTCTGGCGACGCCCATCTATGTATTCATGCGTCACAACATCCGTTGTGTCGCCATCCCAATGCCCGCCAGCCTTGATGCCAAAGACGTTATGACTATTCCTGCCATTCTGAGTGGCAATTTCATGCTGTCCCCAGCCTGTTTCCAGCGCGGCTTGGGCCAGGATCAATTCAGCGGGAACCCCAGTGGTACGGCTAGCGGCTTGAGCTGAAGGGGCCAATGTGCTCATAAACTGATCAACGTGGGGCAATTGCCCTGTTGCTTGACGCTGGGCCTCGGGCTGCACAGGGGCTACTTCCCCTCTCTGGCCCTGACGTACAGCATCCAACTCAGCCAAGAAGTGACTTTCCGAGCTCGCTTCGGGAACGCGCTCGTCACCAGGATTAAGCGGGCTGTCCAGAACCCGAGGCGTACCTCTTGGAATACCCGCGATCAATGCCTGCATTTGTTGATCACTGGTGGAGGATGTTCCTCCCCCTTTAGCTACCAGGCCTTCCCGCTCCAACTGCTGAACAAGTGCATCCGCAAGTCCAACGCCTCGTGAAGCAATCACCTGTGACCATTGCTGGTCCAGCATCTTTTGGTAGCTATCGGTCGCACTACTGTCCATCAGGCCAGACGTCGGGATCGCATCGCGCATGCTTTTCATCATCATCTGCACGAATAACGCTTCAAACTGTTGAGCGGCTGACTGTACGCCAGCTTCCGGATCCATCTTCGCCGTGTGCTGCATCCGCTGAAAGCCTTGTACATCAAGCGCAAATTGACTGCTCATATCAGTGGCATTCATCAGATGATCTCCAGCTCTGCACGTAGCGATCCCGAGGCCCTTAATGCTTCAAGAATCGACATCAAGTCCTGAGGGGTGGCGCCGAGGGCATTGAGTGCGTTGACAACTTCATTCAGGTCTGCCCCCTCGACCACCTGCAGGAAGGCTTCCTGCTGCTCAATGTCGATATCGGTATCGGGCACCACCGCTGTTTCCCCTTCGCCGAAGGGATTGGGCTGGCTGACGCCAAACTGGGTATCGATCATGATCGAGAGATTGCCGTGGGCGACAGCCGCTTGACGCAGCGTGACCGCGCTGTTCATGACCACCGAGCCGGTCCGCGCATTGAGGACGACACGCGCAGGCGCCTCCATCGGGGTCACATTCACGTTCTCAACCCGGGCCATAAAGTTGACGCGCTCGTTATCGTCGACTGGGCCGTCTAGGGCGATCACCCGACCATTGCGGCCGTAGGCGACCGACCGACCAAATTCGTTGTTGATGGCGGTTACCATGCGCTGGACGGTGCCAAAATCAGCGTCATCCAGCTGTAGCTCCAGCATACCGCCATTGCTACCCAAATTGAGCGGCACTTCCTGCTCGACCAGACCGCCGTTGGGAATTCTGCCCGTTGCCTGCTGGTTGATCTGTACGCTACTCCCTCCGGCTTGTGCCCCTGCACCGCCAACCAGCATATTCCCTTGGGCAATGGCATAGGTATCGCCATCGGCGCCTTTCATTGGCGTCATCAAAAGGGTGCCGCCGCGTAGACTCCGCGCGTTGGCTATGGACGAAACCACGACATCCAGCCGCTGACCCGGTCGGGAAAACGGCGGCAGGTCGGCTGTCACCATCACTGCGGCAACGTTACGCAGCTGTAAGTTGGTGCCAGAAGGGACCGTCACGCCCAATTGCGACAGCATGTTGGTCAAACTCTGGCTGGTAAACGGTGCCTGGGTCGTCTGGTCACCAGTGTTGTCCAGCCCCACCACTAACCCGTAACCTACAAGCTGGTTATCCCGCACACCGGCGAAGCTCGCCAGTTCGCGAATACGCTCTGCTTGAACAGGCATGGCCAGTAGGCAAACCAGCCCCATGATACCAAGTTGCCAGATCCGTTTTCCCAGCGCGTGAGGCGTTATACGTTGCATGTGATTGACCCGCATATTGTCGACCGTCGTGTCAGGCGCGATTAGAAAGGCGAAACGTTGAGGAAGAAGCGCTGCAGCCAGCCCATGTGTTGCGCTTCGTTAATGTAACCATCCCCCACATACTCAATCCGCGCGTCGGCGACCTGGGTAGAAGGAACGGTATTTTGCCCGCTGACGGTACGAGGGTTCACCACACCCGAGAAGCGAATAAACTCGGTACCCTGATTGATGGCAATCTGTTTCTCACCGCGTACGCGCAAGTTACCGTTGTTCATGACTTCCAGTACCGAGACAGTGATGGTGCCGGTGAATGAGTTATTGGCCTGAGAGCCTCCTCCGCCTGAAAAGTCGCTTTCACCATCAACCTCAAAACCATACTCGGCCAGTGTTTCCAGGGCATCCGGTAGTGCACCAAACTCCAGACTCGCACTGCCATCGCGATCGGCATTGGACGCCGAGTTTTTGCTGGCACTGACCTCTTCATCAAGAATAATGGTCAGAATATCGCCAACGGACCTTGGGCGGCGGTCTTCAAATAACGGCTGGTACCCCCGCCGCGCCTGGTAGATAGAGCCATTGGGAACCGGCGGGGGGCGATCGACAATATTGATCTGTTCCTGTTCGCCCACCACCGACGCCCTGGGTATTTGAGCACAGCCAGCGACCACCAGCAGAAAGAACGCCAGCCCTGCCAGCGCAATGCTTCGCAAACTACAATGTCGTTCCAGCATGAACCCAACCTGTCAGTAAACGTCGTTACAGCTGACCCAAACGCGCCAACATTTCATCGCTGGTCGAAATGGCCTGGCTATTGATTTCGTAAGCGCGCTGGGTCTGGATCATGCTGACCATTTCTTCGACCACATTGACGTTCGACGTCTCTACGTAACCTTGAAACAGGCGCCCAGCGCCGTTCATGCCCGGCATATTCTGATTAGGCACACCGGAAGAACCTGTTTCCTGATAGAGATTGCCACCCATGCTTTGCAGACCAGCGGGGTTAATGAAGGTGGCGACGTTAATCTGCCCAATCTCATTGGCCTGGTTGTCCCCCGGCTGGCGTACGCTAACCGTACCGTCTTCGCCCACATTCACCGAGAGCGCGTTTTCCGGTATAAAAATCGCAGGTTCAATGGGGTAGCCATTGGCCGTGACCATCTGGCCATTTTCATTCAGTTGAAAGCTGCCATCACGCGTATAAGCGGTATTGCCATCGGGCAAAAGCACCTGGAAGAAACCATCCCCATTGATCGCCAGGTCGCGGGAGTTTTCGGTTTGCTCCAGGCCACCCTGAGTGTGCAAGCGCTCTGTGGCGACCGCACGCACACCGGTCCCGACCTGCATACCAGATGGCAGGCGATCCTGTACATTATTCTGTGCACCTGGCTGGCGCATATTTTGGTATAGAAGATCTTCAAATACCGGGCGTGAGCGCTTGAAGCCATTGGTGCTGACGTTGGCCAGGTTATTGGAAATCACATCCAGCTTGGTTTGCTGAGATTCCAGACCGGTTTTGGCCGTCCACAAAGACGAAATCATAAAAAAACCCTCTTGGCTGACAACAGTTTATCAGCCCTGAATCGATAACATGCTGTTGGCGCGCTGTGCGTTTTCGTCCGCCGAGCTCAGCATTTTCATTTGCATATCGTAGCGGCGCGCCGCGTCAATCATTGTCACCATGGCGTCAACCGCGCTGACGTTACTACCTTCCAGTGCGCCACTGACCAGTGTCGCGTCTTCATCGGCTGCTAGTGCCCCCGGCTCGCCTTCTTCATTCGGGGGGGCGCGGAAGAGTCCGTCTTCACCGCGGGTGAGTTCACCCTCTTCTGGCGTCACTAGCTTGATGCGACCGACATTCACCAGGGCTTCTGGACCCTCGCCCTGGGGAATCGCACTGATGGTGCCATCGGCACCAATGGATATTTGCGCCCCCTGAGGTAGCGCGATAGGGCCTCCGTCACCCACCACCGGCCGACCAACGCTCATCAAGATACCGTCGTTGTCGACCTGGAGGTCTCCACGCCGCGTATAGGTTTCAACGCCTTCGCCGTCCTGCACGGCCATCCAGGCATCCCCCTGCATGGCGACGTCAAGCGTGCGGCCCGTAAAATCAACGGGCCCCTGAGAATAGTCGGTACCTGGTGTGGTGGTCACGGCAGACGTGCGGGTAGGCAGCAAGGCGTCACCTTCCACAGGCACAGAGCGCGCAGCCTGCAGTTGGGCGCGGAAACCCGATGTGGCAACGTTCGCCAGGTTATTACTCACCACCGACTGCTGGTCCATCGTATGCTTGGCGCCGCTCATGGCGGTATACAGCATTCTATCCACGACCTTGCTCCCTTAAATTCCGTCAGCCGTTACAGGTTGATGATGGTCTGCAGCAACTCATCTTGCGTACTGATGGTCTGAGAGTTGGCCTGGTAGGCACGCTGGGCGACAATCATGTCGACCAGTTCGGCGGCCATGTCCACATTGGAGGTCTCAACTGCGCCAGGTTCGATCAGACCGCGCTGGCCAGTGCCCGGCGCACCCACCAATTCCTGGCCGGAAGAGCCCGTAGCGGTCCACAGATTTTCGCCATTGGGGCTCAAACCTTCAGGATTACGGAAACTCACCAGAGCAACCTGGCCAGCCGCGCGCGATTCCTCGTTGGAGTAGTTGCGCATGATCGAACCGTCATCTTCGATGGTCACACCCACCAGCGAGCCGGATGTGTAGCCATTCTGAGACAAGTCATTAATCGTAGAACTATTGGCAAACTGTGTCGTATTAGCAAAGTCGACTTCAATCGTTTGAGTACTTAAGACGTTACCGTCAAATTCGTTAGTTGCCGCATTGCCATCGGCATCTAGAACAGCAACGCCAACGTCGTTCAAATCAAGATCAAAAGGCGTGAAGGTGTTATTCAATCGGCCATCTGAGGTGAAGCCAAAGTCGGCTGTATCAGCAACATCAGTAAAGCCGTAATTAGGTGCTCCTTGCGGTCCACCTGACATACGGGCATCGACCTGCCACTCATTAGCAGCGGTCTTAGTGAAGTACATGGTCAAGTTTCGCGCATTACCCTGCGAATCGAAAATGGTCCCGTTTGTGGAATAAGAGTACTGGCTGGAATCCAAACCGTTAGCAATATTTGCCGCAGTCGCGTCCGCATCAATCCCCGAAGTTGTGTCACCTGGAGTGTTATAGACAGTAAAGGGGGGATTACCACCCGCATCTACCAATACTTCTTCTTCAGCATCCAGATTAAGGGAAACATCCAGCTCAGTGGTGGCACTTGCTGCAATATCTCCAGCATCAACGCTAAGCGCTTCAACGTCACCGCCGCCCTGGATATTGCCCTGATCATCCGCCGGGTAACCCATGATCTGTGCGCCCTGGGCGTTTACCAGGTCGCCGTTGGCCGTCATGGTCAGTTGGCCATTGCGCGAGTAGCCGATTTCGCCGTTGGGCTGCTGAAAGCGGAAGAAGCCTTCGCCAGCAATCGCCAGGTCCATATTGCGGTTCGATGATTCGATATTGCCCTGGTTGAAATTCTGCAGCACGGAAGAGGTTCGTGTACCCAGGCCAATGCGCGACTCAGCGTACACATCGGCGAACTGTACGCTCGAGCTCTTGAAGCCGACCGTTTGAGAGTTGGCGATATTATTTCCGACGGCACCCAGCTTGTCTTGCTGGGCATTCAGGCCACTTAACGCTTGTGAAAAACTCATGATAGTCCCCTGCTAAATCGATCAATAAGTAATGGTTCAGAGAATTTGTTTGACTTGATCAAGTGTCACTTGGCCGTATACAGCACCGAGGTCAAGGCGAACTTCTTCACCCGATTCGGCGGGCGTCACACCCTGAACAAGCGCATAATTGAGCGCTTTGGATTCAAGTGCTTCCCCTTCGGCATTGGTCGCTTTAAAGCTGACGTTGTACGACCCCTCAGCGACGGCAGCTCCGTCATTATTCAGGCCACCCCAGCTGAACGACTCGACGCCCGCACTAACACCCTCAATGTTCTTGGTATAGACGACTTCACCGGCATTACTGGTCACGGTAATCTCGACATTATCCGCTGGCTTATCCAGCTCGATACCAAACGGGGTGGCATAGCTGTTGCCGTCTTCATCAGTGTTGACCTTTACCTGGTTACCCGGTACCAGCACGGCATTACCGATTAACCCGGAGGCTTGTAACATTTGAGAAGCATCCATCTGCTTGGTAATGCCACTGAGGGTATCGTTCAACTCCTCAATGCCGCTGACCGTATTGATCTGAGCCAGTTGGGACGTCATCTCCGCATTTTCCATCGGATTCATCGGGTCCTGATTTTCCAACTGGGTAATCAGCAGGGTCATGAAACTCTCACGCAGCTCCGCCGACTGACTGGCCGGCATTCCGCTAGAGCCACCGCCGTTGACATTGCTAAGTACACTTGTATCGATATTCATGGTTTACCCTTCACCCAGCGAGAGTGTTTGCATCATCATCTGTTTACTGGTGTTAAAGACCTCGACGTTGGCTTGATAAGAGCGTGAGGCTGAAATCATGTTGACCATCTCATGAACCGGTTCAACATTGGGCTTGGCGACGTAGCCATCCTCGTCTGCAGCGGGGTGGTTGGGCATGTACTCAAGCCGTAGTGGCGAATCATCCTCCACGACCTCAGTGACACGCACGCCCCCCACGCCATAGCGTGAATTATTGGCTTGGGATTCGAACATGACCTGCTTGGCCCGATACGTCTCGCCGTCTGGACCTGCCACGCTATCGGCATTGGCCATGTTGCTGGCGGTGACATTCATGCGCTGCGACTGAGCACTCATGGCGGAACCTGCGATATCAAACGCAGAAAACATTGACATAACTACCTCCTAACCGGTTCGGGCCAGTTTATTCTGGCTGCATGGCCGTTTTTAGCCCTTGAATCCGGCTATTCATTATCGTGAGAGCTGCTTGATAGCGAACTGCATTGTCGGCGAATTGCGAACGCTCACGGTCCATTTCAACGGTATTGCCGTCCAGGCTGGGCTGGCTTGGGGTCCGGTAAAGCAGATCCGCATTATTACCGGCCCTTCGTGCAGGCCCTTCGCCGGCCAGATGACGATCCGAGGTCCGCGACAACGCCAGGCCCCCGCCATCATTGCCCTGTGCACGCTGACCGCCGTCAACGGCTTTTTTCAATTCGCTGGCAAAGTCGATATCCCTGGCTTTGTAATTCGGGGTATCGGCATTGGCAATATTCGCCGCAAGCACTTCATGCCGCGCCTGACGCAGCCCCAGCGCCTGCTGGTGGTAATTCAAAGAAGCTTCTAATTGGTCGATCATGCCAACCCTCGCTTACTGAGAGGCAAAATAGGATTTGTTGATGATGGAGAATACGCCGACGCCTGTCAGCCTAAAGCATGAAACAACCTTCGTTTCACCCAGCATTTCTCGTGATAACCATCGGGCTTTTTCGTTAGAATCATGGTTAACTTATATCTGCCTCTTTCGTTGAGCACCCGCCTCCATGCGTCAATTGTCGCTTAATTCTGTACCAATCCCTTTGCTACGTTGGGTGTATCGTCTGCTTGTGGTCAGCCTGCCGGCATTGGCGGCCCTGCCTTTCGCCAACGCGTCAGATACCAAGCATGACGCGCTAATGGAAAGCGTGCATCAGTTCCTCTATAGAGAAACACAGGCGCTGGGTAACGAAGTGGTTATCAATCTGCGCCCCCCTTCTCCCCACCTTTCCGCCTGCAACAACCCCGACCCGTTCTTGACCAACCCGAATGAGGCGCCACTTGGACGCGTTTCCGTGGGGGTTCGTTGCGGCACCGATAGCCAGCAAGTTCGCTATCTGCAGGCAGAAATCGACGTCATCGGCAGTTACACGATTGCCGCTGTCAACATCGAACGCGGCCGTCAAATCACTCCTGACATGCTGGGCGAAAAAACCGGCAATCTAGGCGACTTACCCTCACGAGCTATCACTCAACCCGATGACATCGTGGGTAAGGTCGCCCGCCAACCAATCGCTAGCGGGACAACGATTCAATCACATTTTATTCAGGCGCCTCTTCTCGTTGAACGAGGCCAGCGGGTTAAGGTCATAGCTGAAGGAGATTCTTTTCGGGTATCCCGCGAAGGGGAGGCTCTCAATAATGGCGCTATGGGCGAAGAAGTCAGAGTGCGCTTTGGTTCTCGCGAAGTGATGTCCGCGCGTGTGGTCGAGCGCGGAACTCTGATGGTCGATTTTTAATTAAATGGCTAAAGTTTCACCCAACGACGCCGATAGTCCACGTAACACGCGCATCGCGCTCTAAACGTTGACGATGAGGCACACAACGTGAAAATTGATAACGTCAATAATCAGCCACTTCGCTCCAATCATGCCCAGCAGCGTGATGAAACCCAGAAGGCGGCGAACTCAGCATCTACCATGTCAGGTGCTGAAGCAGAGGGCTCAACACGCATCAGCACGATGAGCGCCGACGAATCGCATGATATCGACAGCGCGAAGGTTGAAAGCATTCGTGATGCTATTCGTGATGGACGCCTGGAAATCCGGGCTGATCGTATTGCTGATGGCTTGATTGCCAATCTTCGAGAAACCCAGGAGTAATTTATGAGCCTCGCCAGCTTGTTGACCGATCAGCAGCAGCGCCTTGATGCGTTGATATCACTGCTGGGCAACGAGCAGACTCTGCTAACTCAGGGGGACATCGACGGCAATGCGCTGGCTGACGTTGCCCATCAAAAACAGCAATTGCTCACTGAGCTTGAGCGTATTGAAACCCTCCGGCGTAGCGTACAAAAACGCCTAGGGTACGAGGATGGTGCTCAAGGTGCCAAAGCTGCCGCTCGCGATGCTAGCTGCACTGACACATGGAGCCGCTTGCTCGAAAAAAGCGAACGTGCCGCCCGCATGAACGCTTTAACAGGTGAAATGCTTTCCCTTCGCATGAAGCATAATCAAAAGATGCTTGATTATATTCGGCAGATTGCTGAGAAGACGCTTTACAACCCGGATGGTCGTAATTCAGCCCAACCGGGTCGCATCAATGCTTCAGCTTGAACAATACTTGTATCAAGCGCTGCTAAAACTAGACAACCCCTCTGCAAGATACTTCAATAGGTAACATTACGTTCCCTTATGGAGTAGCTGCATGCTTCCTTTCCTACCCGAAAAGTTTACTGCTGTCGTTATCGGCGCCAATGGCGGTATTGGCAACGCCATCGTTAACACCTTGCTAGGCAATAGCCAGATAGGGCGTCTCATAGCGGTTAGCCGTGCACCTTTTCATTCAAATCACCCTGACGTGGAATCCGTGGTTGCTGATGTCTCGACATCATCTGGGCGTGAAGTCCTATCACAGCACCTGAATGGCCGACCTATACATCTTTTGTTTAATGCGATGGGGATACTTCACGACCAGGCAAGTGGTATCCAGCCTGAAAAACGGCTTGAACAGCTCAATGAAGACACCATAGCCCATGTCATGCACATTAACGCAGTGACACCAGCGCTTTTGCTCTCGTCACTAAAACCGTGTTTACAAGGTAAGCATCCTTCGATCATCGCCAGCCTGTCGGCTCGTGTAGGTTCAATTGGAGATAATGGCTACGGGGGCTGGTATAGCTATCGAGCCAGCAAGGCGGCTCACAACATGTTGATGAAAACAGCTGCCGTCGAGCTTTCACGTCTTAACAAGCAATCTATCGTGTTATGCCTTCACCCTGGCACTACCGACACAACGCTTTCAAAGCCCTTTCAAGCGCGTGTTCCCTCCGAAAAGTTATTTCACCCTGCCTTTGTTGCCGATCAATTGATCAGCGTAATAGCCAAGCGCACACCTGAGGACACCGGCAGCTTCTGGGACTGGGCTGGCGAACCTATTGAATGGTGATTGTTTATTTTTCTTTCACACAAACAAAAACCCCCGAGCACGATGTGCTCGGGGGTTTCTGCGGTATAGGTGCCTGACGACCGGGGCGGCTCTCCGCTACTCTCCATGGGGAGATCCCTAAAAACAAAGCCCCGACCAAATGGCCGGGGCTTCGTTAAATAAGTGCCTGACGATGACCTACTCTCGCATGGGGAGACCCCACACTACCATCGGCGCGAAGCGGTTTCACTGCTGAGTTC